>CAVFMX010000045.1:0-22064 GCA_963623745.1 Bulleidia sp. | reverse complement strand
ATGAACAAATAAATTCAGACCAAAAAGACGAGCAAAAGCACCAAGTTATTTTTTTTAGGAATCACTAAAACAGCTTCTATGAGGCGGAATATTCCGGATTCCCGTAGCGATGCAGCATCCGTCCGGATGGAATGACTGGCGGTTCAGTGGCTCTTAAACCGATAAAGTCAAAAAATATCTTTGCGGTTCAGAATTGATTTCATAACTTGCGCCGTCAAAATTACGAGAAGGATGACACTTGAAGCCCACACATACCGACAGCAGCAGTTCCAGCAGGGATTTCAGAGCCAGCAGGTCCTGAACGCTTTCGTGTGTGCCGGTCTTCCAGCCTGACGGCATACTCATTACGAGGGAAAGGATATTATGATTTGAATATTGAAGGCTGGTTCCTTGCGGATCAGCCTTCTTCCTTTTTTAGTGGGGCGATTGATGGTTTTGATGACACAATATATGGTTAAGGAAATACACACCTTTAACAAATAGACAGATTATGAGCATTGACAGATTCGATCTGGTGAAGGAATCCTTCGAGAAGAAGGCTGTTCCGGCTGAACGCCCTGAGGGCAAGACCTCCGACTACTACGGAGAACTGGTCTTTGACCGTCCGAAGATGCACAAGTACTTGGATGCCAAGACTCTGAATGCGCTTCTTGAGTGCATTGACAACGGCAAATCCCTGGATCGGGAGACCGCTGACGGAGTGGCCAAAGGAATGAAGGAGTGGGCGATGGAGCATCACGTCACCCATGTCACCCATTGGTTCCAGCCTTTGACCGAAGGTACGGCCGAGAAGCACGATTCGCTGATCGACTACGACGGCAAGGGCGGAGTCATCGAGACTTTTGACGGAAAGTCCCTCGCGCAGCAGGAACCGGACGCTTCATCTTTCCCCAACGGAGGCATCCGCGCCACATTCGAGGCCAGAGGCTACACTGCCTGGGATCCGACTTCCCCCGTGTTCATCATCGATGACACCCTGTGCATCCCGACCGTGTTCATCTCCTACACCGGCGAGGCTCTGGACTACAAGACTCCGCTCAAGAAAGCGTTGAAAGCCGTCTCCGATGCGGCCATTCCGATCTGCCGCCTCTTCGACAAGTCTGTCACGAAGGTATATTCCTACCTCGGATGGGAGCAGGAATATTTCCTTGTGGATGAATCCCTCTATGCCGCGAGGCCGGACCTGATGATCACAGGCCGTACTCTGATGGGACACAGCTCGTCCAAGAACCAGCAGCTGGACGACCACTATTTCGGGGCGATTCCATCCCGTGTGGCCGAGTTCATGCGTGATCTTGAGATCGCCGGCCACCGTCTTGGCATTCCGCTGAAGACCAGGCATAACGAGGTGGCTCCCAATCAGTTCGAACTCGCCCCGATCTTCGGTGAGACCAATCTTGCCAATGATCAGAACCAGATTGTGATGAACTTGATGAACAAGATCGCGCGCAAGCACGGTTTCGTGGTTCTTCTTCACGAGAAGCCTTTCGACGGGGTCAACGGATCCGGCAAGCACAACAACTGGTCTCTGGGAACCGACACCGGAACGATGCTTCTGGCTCCCGGCAAGGATGCCAAGGGCAACCTTCAGTTCGTGACGTTCTTCGTGAACGTGCTGGCCGCAGTGCAGAGGCACAACGCCTTGTTGAAAGCATCCATCGCCACCGCCACGAACGCTCATCGTCTCGGTGCCAACGAGGCTCCGCCAGCGATCGTGTCCGCATTCCTTGGCAAGACAATGACAGATGTGCTTCACAAACTGCTGGAGGTTCCGTCCGACACTCCGATCGAGATTGCCGGCAAGAAGGGCAAGAGCGTCGGTCTGGTGGAGATTCCGGAGATCTTCGTGGACAACACCGACCGCAACAGGACTTCTCCGTTCGCTTTCACAGGCAACAGATTTGAGTTCAGGGCGGTAGGCTCGCTTGCCAACTGTGCCGGCGCGATGACGACCCTTAACGCCGCCGTGGCCGAGCAGCTCATCTCCTTCAAGAAGAGTCTCGACAAGGAACTGGCTTCCGGAAAGGCCTTGAATGTGGCCATTCTTGACACTCTCAAACCGATCATCGCCTCCGTCATCAATGTCGTCTGCTTTGACGGCAACGGCTACACTGACGAGTGGAAAGAGGAGGCGAAGAGGCGCGGTCTGGATGTGGAGACGAGCGTCCCTGAGATGATAAAGGTCTTCACCGCCCCTGCGTCAGTGAACATGTTCAGGGAGACGGGGGTATATTCAGAAAAGGAACTTCAGGCTCGCAACGAGGTGAAGTGGGAGACTTACAGCAAGATGATCCAGATCGAGTCCCGCGTGATGGCGAGAATGGCGATCAACCACATCATCCCTGCCGCTCTTGAGTATAAGTCCAGACTGCTGAAGGAAGTCTCCCTGAGCAAGGATGTCTTCGGCGGCACGGACGAGTGCAAGGAGGAAATCTACCTCATCCGGAGCATCTCCAAATATGTTGACCAGATCCGCGAGAAAGCCACCGCGATGGTCGAGGCGCGCAAGAAGGCGAATGTCCTTGAGGATGAATACGCCAAGGCCGTAGCCTACCACGAGATCGCCGAGAGCTTCTCTGCCCTCCGCCGTCCGATCGACAAGCTGGAGGAGATCGTGGACAACCGCACATGGCCTCTTCCTAAGTACCGCGAACTGCTGTTCATCAGCTAGTTCTTTGCGGCAGACCATTCCAAACAGAGTCTCCTTCCTGAATTTTGCACGTTGCCAAAATTTGGGATGGAGACATTTAGAAGCTGTTTTGAAATAATCCCTTTCTTTTCTTATACGGCCTTTCCGGCCATTTCCATCTTTGTCATCGGTCACGTAGCTACGGCTACGCTCCCTCTTCCAAAGCCGAAACTGTCTCGAAAATTCCACATGATAAAATTCGGGAATCATTTCAAAACAGCTTCTTAGAATCTGTCCAAATTTATGTCAAAAATTCTTTTATGCGCCTTCCCGGCTTGAGTTCGGTCTTGCCCATATGCGAAAGCGGGCGTTGCTGCGCCGACATCCTGATGTCGATGTCTGACGAGGATCAGAGAGACAGGGTTGCGGCTCAAACGTGACAGCAAGGGCCTTCCTGATCTGTCGGTGGACAAGCGAAAGGGCTTCATGGCTCTCACAGACTGTCTCGCGCTCGGCCGCAGACCGAAGATCCGTGACAACTATATGTCCATTGATATTCTTACAAAGTAGAACTGTCAGTTCTACGACAGCCTGTAGAACTGTGCCGGGTCTCTTTATGATTCATGTAAGTCATTTCATGAGACGGAATCTTACAGCAGAGGGGCGAAAAGGCGGATGAAACTTTCGAGGATGCGGGAGTACCAGGGGCGGGCGCTCCATTCCTGGAGGGTCAACTCATGGCATTGGCGGAGGTCATACTGGAATATTCCCTTGTTCATGATGGCGGCCTCCTCATCGTAGATGCAGGCGTTGACCTCGTAGTTGATGGCGAAGCTGCGGAAGTCCAGATTGGCCGAGCCGATGCTGGAGAGGTAGTCGTCGCAGACGAAAGTCTTGGCATGGATGAACTCTCCCTGACGCAGGAATATTCTTACACCGGCCTGCAGGACCTCTTCGTAGTAGGCTCTGTTGGCCGGTCGCATCAGCGGGTTGTCGGCCACCTCCGGGAGCATCAGACGGACATCGACACCGCAGAGCGCGGCGGTTTTCAGCGCATCCATGACCGGCTCTGTCGGAACGAAGTACGGGGTCTGAAGGTAGATGTACCTCTTGGCGTGCTGGAGAGCCCACTCGTAGCTCATCTGGAGGATGGGCAGAGGAAAATCCGGCTCGTCAGGGACAATCTGGATCAGTTTGCCCTTCAGGGTAGGATGGATGGCGTGGAAGTCGATTCCCTCTTCTTTGGCCGCCGGGCATGCTGTTTCGGCCGCTGGCCCTGCTGTTTCGGTCGCCAGCCCTGCTGTTTCGGTCGCCGGTTCCTTTGCCATCGGGTAGAAATCGATCATCGGTTTGTCGATCATGCCTCCGCCTGTCAGCCATGAGTCCAGAAAAGTGTGCTGGAGCACTGCCACAGCATCGCCCGTGATGCGCAGATGCGTGTCCCTCCACTGGCGGAAATAGTGGTCGTTGATGTTCATTCCGCCCGTGTAGCCCACCTTCCCGTCGATCACCACGATCTTCCTGTGGTTCCGGTAATTGAGTTTCGTCGCCAGATCCAGCACGTGCATCCTCGGGTTGGTGAACTTGACAACCTCCACCCCGGCTTTCCTCATGTCGTTGTAATAGGCGGACGCGATCGGAAAATTGGCGATGTTCTCGTACAGGAAACGAACCCTGACCCCTTCCCGCGCCTTCTGCATCAGAAGACGTTTGATCGCCTTGCTGCCCTTGTCGTTGCCGAAATGGAAATATTCAATGTGGATCGATTCCTTTGCCGCCAGGATGTCCCTGCGGAGCAGGTCGAACTTCCTTTGGCCGTTTGTAATGATCTCCAGATCGTTGCCGGAAGTGACGGACGGGTAGTTCTCCGAGCCGAGAAGCTTTGCCAGAGGCCGGAACTCTTCACGGACGAGGGATTCGTTGTCGTGTCCGAAGAGGATTCTGTCCAGTTCCGGCGTTGTCCCCGCCTTGAAGATGTCCTTGTACCTCTGGTGCCTTCTGTTGAAGATCCAGTGATGCCGGTAATTGATTCCGAACATCAGGTAAAGGGCAAGGCCGACAACAGGAAGCACAGCTATTACAAGCAGCCACGCGAACTTCCTTCCTGAATCTCCCCTGTCAACCAAGATGATTGTGAAGACACCGAGGATCAGGAGGATGTAAAGGCCTGTGAGAATCCATTGCAGCATGCCACGCTATACTATTCCGCCGATCAAGGTCGCCGATGTGCAGGAAAGCACTTTGACGTTCACATAGTCACCGGCCTTTTGACCTTCGCCGGGGAAGACACACATCTTGTCGCTGCCGGTGCGTCCGCAGAGTTCCTTCGGATTCTTCTTGGAAGGCCCTTCCACGAGAACCTTGAACGTCTTTCCGATGTCGTTCCGGTTGCTCTCCAGACTCAGCTCGTTCTGGAGGGATATGATCTCGTTCAGCCTTCTGGTCTTGACATCCTGCGGCACGTCGTCCGGGTAATGCCTTGCCGCAAGTGTCCCGGGTCTTTCGGAGTAGTAGAACATGTAGGCGTAGTCAAAGCCGACCTTACGGAACAGTTCAAGCGTCTGCCTGTGGTCTTCCTCGGTCTCGGAACAGAATCCGGCGATGACGTCGGTAGTGATTCCGCAGCCCGGCAGAACCTCACGGATCTTCGCCACGCGCTCAAGGTACCATCCGGACGTGTAGCGCCTTCTCATCTTCTTCAGAAGCCTGTCGCTGCCCGACTGTACCGGAAGATGAATATGATTGCAGATGTTGTCGTACCTTGCCATCGTGCCTATCAGGGCATCGCTGATGTCCTTAGGATGATTGGTGGCGAAACGGACCCTCAGCTCAGGGCTGATCTGCGCGACCATCTCCAGCAGCTTCGGGAAGTCGCACCCTTCACCCACGGCCGGCTTCCAGTTGTAGGAGTCCACGTTCTGCCCCAGCAGGGTCACTTCCCTGTACCCTTTGCCGAAGACATCGCGGGCTTCGTCCACAATGGTCCACGGATCGCGGCTTCTTTCAGCGCCCCTTGTGTAAGGCACCACGCAGTACGAGCAGACGTTGTTGCATCCTCTCATGATCGAGATGAAAGCAGAGACCCCGTTCCTGTCCGTCCTGACCGGCACGATGTCGGCGTAAGTCTCCTCGTGGGAGAGCATCACGTTGATCTGCGGCTTGTCCGGAGCGATGTCCCGGAGAAGGGCCGGCAGTGTCCTGTAGGAGTCCGGACCGGCGACGAGATCCACTTTGTGAGTGTCCAGAAGCTTGTCCTTCAGCCTTTCGGCCATGCAGCCGACAACCCCCACGACAACATTGTCCCTCTTCTCCTTCTGCTTGTGGAACACATCGATGCGTCCCCAGATTCTTTGCTCGGCATTGTCCCTGACGGAGCAGGTGTTGGCGAGGATCAGATCCGCGCCGTCCATTGACTCGGTGCGCTCGTAGCCCTCTTTCCCGAGGATCGAGAAAATCACCTCCGAATCGCCTACATTCATCTGGCAGCCGTAGGTCTCTATGTAAATCTTTTTGCCCATTCTCTTGAAACTGTCTTGACGCAAAGATAGATAATAATCCTTGAATAATGTTTGGGAATCCTCGTCAAATCTATTCGGAATGCTTATTATGGATTTTTCACTATCTTTGTGGGAACAGTGTTGACAAAATGAAGGCATTCAGAAAAATAATAATCGGCATTTTTGCCCTCACGCTGGTCTGCGCCATCTTTTCCGGATGCTCCGGTCTGTCCAGGGTGAAGGACATCAGGATCACCTCGTGCGGTCTGGAGTCATGCTCGTTGAGGGGGCTGCGTTCGGTTGACGCGGTGCTTGCGGTGGGGATCGACAATCCGGCGTTCGCGTTCATGGTGATGGACGTGAGCGGCGTTGTCAAGTACAACGGGGAGGATTTCGCGACCTACACGGCGGACACGATCAGCGTGGACAGAAAATGCTCGAAGGTCTATGAAGTTCCTTGCTCGGCGACATTGAGCGACGGCGTAGGCCTGATGAAGCTGATGAAGATAGCAAAAGAAGGCGGTCTGGACGGGTTCACCACCGATGTGACGGCGACAGTGAAACTTCGGAACGGTGCGGGAAGGACGGTCAGTCTCAAAGACATTGATCTTGGCAAAATAGCGGAGTGATTTTATGAATATCTTGTCTCACAAACTTTTGGCGACCGTGTCGCTCCTGACTCTCTCCGCTTTTCCGGCCATGGCCCAGGATGTGACGGTGGGGAGGGACTCTGTTGTTTACCGGCAAAGCGCGGCGATGGACTCCACGTTGGCCGGAAAGAACATATTCAACCTGCTTTCAGGGCTTGGATCCACTGGCCCGAAGGTGACGGTGCATCAGTCGCAGAGCATTCTCGATGCCTTTGAGTCCCATGTGACGGCCAATCCGTCAAGGACATCCACCGGATTCAGGGTGAGGATATTCAATGACAACAAGCAGACTTCGAGGAATGATTCCGAGGCTGCGTTGGATCGATTCAAGGGGATGTTCCCGGGAGTTTCGGCTTACCGGACGTATTCAAACCCGTTCTTCAGGGTGACGGTCGGGGATTTCCGCACCAAATCGGAGGCCATGCGGCTTCTCCAGCAGGTCAAGGGGGCTTTCCCGACAGCCTTCATCGTGAAGGAAGTTATCGGTTATCCTGTGGTTGACCGGTTCCATTCCTACACCGTGGAGAGGGTAGAGACAGACAATCAGGAATAAGTTATGCTCAAGCAAGGATTAGAACTCAAACAGACTCAGAAACTTTCCCCGATTCAGATCCAGACGATCAAGCTCATCGAGATGCCGATCCAGGAACTGGAGCAGAAGGTAAAGGCCGAGCTTGAGGACAATCCGGTGCTGGATGACTCTCCGGCTCCCGAAAAGAGCGAGGACAATGATGAGCCGAAGGACATCTCCATCGATGAGATTGACGAGAACGATCCTATTCCCGCCTACAAACTTCGGGTCAACAACTACGGCAAGGACGAGCGTCCCCAGTACAACACTTTCTCGGTCAAGGAGAGTTTTACGCAGAGCCTGATGGAGCAGCTTGGCTACCGCAACCTGTCAAAGCACGACCATGATGTCGCCGCTTTCATCATCGGCAGTCTGGACAGCGACGGGTACCTCCGCAGGGACATCGACAGCATTGTTGACGACCTTGCTTTCAGGGCGAACATAGAGTCCAGCCCGGAGGAAGTCCTTAACATGCTGAAAGTGATTCAGGAATTTGAGCCGGCGGGGGTCGGGGCAAGAGATCTGCGCGAGTGTCTCCTCCTTCAGCTGAAGACTCAGAAACAGACCAAGGTCGTACAGATCGCCGAGACGATTCTCACGAATTATTTCACGGAATTCTCCAACCGGCATTTTCAGAAGATAATCACGAGGCTTGGCCTGAACGAGGATGAGATGAAGGCCGTCATGGCGAGGATCGTCAAGCTGAACCCCGCTCCAGGCGGTCAGATCGATGACTCCTACAGCGATCAGGCGCAGCAGATCGTGCCGGATTTCGTGCTTGACATCGTGGACGGGGAACAGAAGCTGTCAATGCCGCGCTTCAACATTCCGGAGATCCGTGTGAATCACAAGTACGCCGAGCTGCTTGCCGATGCCCGCGGCTCGTCGGATCGCCATAAGAGGGAGGCCGCGACATTTGTCAAGCAGAAACTGGATTCGGCCAAATGGTTCGTGGAGGCTTTGAAGCAGCGTTACAACACGTTGGAGAGTACGATGAAAGCCATTATCGACTACCAGCATGACTATTTCATGGATGGGGACGAATCGCACCTTAAGCCGATGGTTCTGAAAGACATAGCCGAGAGGACTGGTTTCGACATCTCGACAATCTCAAGGGTCGTGAACAGCAAGTACATCGAGACGCATTTCGGAATCTACCCTTTGAAGTATTTCTTTTCCGAGGGTTTGGAGAATCAGGACGGAGAGGAAGTCTCCACCCGTGAGCTGAAAAAAGCCCTTCGTGAGTGCGTGGATGCGGAAGATAAGCGCAAACCATTGACGGACGATCAGTTGGTCTCGGAAATGAGCAAACGTGGCTATAAAGTCGCGCGCCGCACGATCGCCAAGTATCGCGACCAGCTTGACATCCCCAAAGCCCGCCTCAGAAAGGAACTCTGAAAACAGTTTTCACATTTTTTTGCACTCCGCTTATCTATGGCTCCATCGGAGCGTAGCGACGCAAGGGGTCTGGGGAATCCGGTCCCCAGTGCCCCACCGGGGCTGTCCCGCAGGGACTGGGGGTTGAAGGCAAATTGCGCGCAGTGCGTAGCGACGCAAGGGGTCTGGGGAATCCGGTCCCCAGTGCCCCACCGGGGCTGTCCCGCAGGGACTGGGGGTTGAAGGCAAATTGCGCGCAGCGCGCAGCTTTACAGCTTCGCTCCGTAGGCCAGATCGCCCGCGTCTCCGAGACCCGGGACGATGTACGAGTGACTGGTCAGTTCCTCATCGACAGCCGCTGTCCAAAGTGTTGTGTTTTCAGGAAGGTGCTTCTGGAGAAACTCGATGGCATAGATGCTGGCGATAGGGCAGATAAAGTGGGTGTGCGTCGGCTCTCCGCCCTCATGGATGAGCTTGCGGTAGGCGATCTCAATGGAAGACCCGGTGGCGAGCATCGTGTCGGCGACGATGAGGGTCTTGCCGGTCAGGTCCGGGCAGGTGCAGTACTCCACGTTGATGTGGAACTCGTCTCCCTTGTCATACTTCCTGAACGCGGCGATGAATGCATTCTCGGCGTTGTCGAAAACATCAAGCACCCCTTTGTGAAGAGGCAACCCGGCGCGCAGAATGGTGGAGACCACAATCTTGGAATCGCAGGTGCGGACTCTCGCCGTGGCGAGAGGAGTGATGACATCCTTCGGACTGTAGTCCAACACCTTGCTCAGTTCGTAAGCAAAGATGTGTCCCAACCGTTCAAGATTGTAGCGGAAACGTAGGCTGTCTTTCTGGACGGTTTTGTCACGCATCTGCGCAACGATGTTGTTGAGGACCGAGTCGGTCTCGCCAAGATTGATGACTTTCATTGGTTTTTCGAAATTGATTTTCGAAAACCAAAAGTAGGGATTTATTTCTATACCTGCAAATTTTTTCCATCAGCGACAGTCCCGGCGATTGTCATCCTGTCATCGGCGAAACTGAAGTAGCGGTCATCGCAGATGATGATGTGATCCAGCAGGGCGATGTCGAAAGTGTTGGCGGCTTTCTTCATGCGTTCTGTCTCGATGAGGTCGCTGTGTCCGGGGTGAGGGTTTCCGGAAGGATGGTTATGTACCATGATCATCGCGCTCGCCCGTTTGTCCAGGGCCATCCTCACGACAAGCCGGGAATCGACAACCGTGGAGGAGATCCCTCCGAGACTGATCATCTCCTTGTGGATGATGTAGTTGGCCCGGTTCAGCAGGATGATCCAGAATTCCTCGTGATCCAGACCTTTGAGCCGGGGGAGCATCATCCTGTACACGATCCCGGCATCGGTCAGCGGGATCCTCTCTATACCCGGATCTTCCAGACAGCATCGCCTCCCGAGTTCGAAGGCTGCGGCGATCGCCGTGTACCTGACGCTGCCGATCCCTCCGATCTCTTTCATCCTGACCGCATCCATCCCTGCGATCGTTGACAGTTTCCCCTCGCTGTCGGCAAGCAGTCTGTTTGCCACTTCAAGGACGTTTTCTTTCTTCGTCCCGGAACCGATCAGTATGGCGAGCAATTCCGCATCGCTCATTGCGCCCGCCCCTTTGGCGAGCATCTTCTCCCGTGGCCTTTCGCCCATGCACAAGTCTTTGATTTTCATAGTTTGTTGATGTTTGTGGCAAGCAATTGAGAGCGATGCTCCGAAGTGATGCCTGATTCCTTCATGCCCGCTGTGTCCGTTGCCGGCAAGATAGGGAAAGTAAACAGAAAAAAAGCCAGGAAACATAAATGTCTCCTGACTTTTTTCTGTTTTTTATGAAAATTTCTGTTTTTTATCTGGATCGTGCCGGCTATTTCCTTTCCAGAACTGTCCTTGCCGCTTCCGCTATGTGGGCGGCATCCATTCCATAGGCCGCGAGAAGCTCGGAAGGAGTTCCGCTCTGACCGAACTCGTCACGTCCGTTGACATATTCAATCGGCTTTGGAGAGGTTGCGGCGAGCACTCCGGCGATCAGTTCGCCAAGACCTCCCGCCATGTTGTGTTCCTCGGCGACAACGACAGCCCCGGTTTTGATGGCGGAGGCGATGACCGCCTTCGTGTCGAGCGGCTTGATGGTCGCGATGTCGATGACCTCGGCGCAGATTCCTTCGGCCTCAAGGGATTCGGCTGCCTGGAGAGCTTCCCATACCATGTGCCCTGTGGCGAAAATGGAGACATCCTTGCCTTCGTTCAACACGTAGGCCTTCCCGATCTCGAACGGCTCGTCGGGCATGAAATCTGCCACCTTCGGCCTTCCGAAACGCAGGTAAACGGGGCCGTCGTATTTCGCCGCCGCGATTGTGGCGTTCTTTGTCTGCGTCCAGTCGCAAGGGTTGATCACAACCATGTCCGGAAGGGCGCGCATCAGGGCGATGTCCTCCATTGTCTGATGGGTGGCTCCGTCCTCGCCGAGCGTGACACCTGCATGGGAGGAGGCGATCTTCACATTTGTCCTGCCATAGCACACTTCCATCCTGATCTGGTCATAGACGCGTCCGCTGACGAACTCCGCGAATGATCCTGCAAAAGGGATCCTCCCGGCGAGTGCCATTCCGGAAGCCACGCCGATCATGTTGGCTTCGGCGATTCCGCACTCATAGAATCTTTCCGGGAACTCGGCCGCGAAAGCGTCCATCTTGAGTGAGTCCTTGAGGTCGGCGGCCAGAGCCACGACTTTAGGGTCTGCCTTGCCGGCTTCAAGAAGACCGGCTCCGAAACCGCTGCGGGTGTCTTTTTTGCCCCTGTCTGTATATTTTTTCATGATATTCCTGAATTAAAAGTCTCCCAATGTCTCCTCAAGCTGGCTCAAGGCGTTCCGGCGCTGTTCCTCTGAAGGGACGCTGCCATGCCATTTGTGGGAGCCGGCCATGAAATCAACCCCGTGTCCCATCTCTGTCCTGAACAGGATCATCTTAGGCTTGCCGTCTCCGGCAAGGGTCTTAGCCTGCGCGAATGCATCAAGGATCTTGTCCATGTCGTGGCCGTCGGCAATGATGACATCCCATCCGAAAGCCGTCCATTTGGCCTCAAGGTCGCAAAGACCCGCGACATCCTCGATGGTGCCGTCGATCTGCAGACCGTTCCAGTCGGTCATGGCGATCAGGTTGTCGGTCTTGTGGTGCGCGGCGAACATCGCCGCCTCCCAGATCTGTCCCTCCTCTGTCTCGCCGTCTCCGCAGAGGACATAGACTGTGTGCGGGTCTTTGTCCGCTTTCTTGGCAAGAGCCGTTCCTATGGCCACGGAAAGACCTTGACCGAGGGATCCGGCCGCCTGAGCGACTCCCGGAAGCCCCTTTCTGACAGAAGGATGACCCTGAAGGCGTGTTCCGTACTTACGGAATGAGCCAAGCTCTGAGATCGGGAAATATCCCGCCCTTGACATGATTGAGTAGTACATCGGCGTGAGATGTCCGGCCGAAAGGAAGAACACATCCTGCCCTTTTCCATCGCGCGTCCATGTCGCCGGATTCTGATCCATGACATTGAAGTACAGCGCCGTCATGAAGTCGGTGCTGCTCAGGGATCCGCCCGGATGTCCGGAGTTGGCCATCCCGACCATCCTGATGATGTCTCTCCTGACCTGGGAGGCGATCTTCTTCAGATCTTCTGTTGACTGCATTTCCTATTTGAAGTTTTGAATTTGAATATACCGGTTCTCGCAAACCGTACAAATATAATCCTTTTTTATGTCAGGAAGAAATTTTAACTTTGCCTGTGTGTGAACCGCCTGACGGCGGAGATGCTGCCAGCCCCTCGGGCAGGAGGCTGTCGAATCTTGAAATCTCTAAAAAGTTTTATGAATATGTACGATTTGGCGGTAATAGGAGGCGGTCCCGGAGGCTACGTGGCTGCCGAGAGAGCCGGAGCCGCCGGCTTGAAGGTTGTCCTCTTTGAAAGAAAATTCCTTGGCGGAGTCTGCCTCAACGAGGGGTGCATCCCGACAAAGACGCTTCTTTACAGTGCGAAAGTCTATAACTATGCTCTTACTGGAGACCATTACGGAGTCTATGTCAAGGAACCTGCGTTCGACTATTCCAAAATCATGGCCCGCAAGGACAAGGTCGTGAAGAAACTTGTCGGAGGGGTCAGACTGGCGATGAAGTCAAACAATGTCGAGGTCGTGGCCGCCGAGGCCATGATTCAGGGCCGTGACTCGGAAGGCATGAAGATTGCCGCCGCCGATCAGACTTACGCAGCCCGCAATCTCCTCATCTGCACGGGGTCAGAGGCTGCCGTGCCTCCGTTCCCGGGTCTTAGGGAAGCCGGTGACGTGATCGTCACCAACCGTGAGATCCTTTCGTTGGAGGAGCGTCCGGCCGAACTTGTCGTCATCGGGGGCGGAGTCATCGGAATGGAGTTCGCCGCATTCTTCAGCACTCTCGGAACGAAAGTGACTGTGGTGGAGATGCTTCCTAAGATTCTCGGTCCTCTGGACGACGAGATCAGCGGGATGCTCCAGAAAACCTACGCCAAGCGCGGCGTGAACTTCTGTCTGAATTGTAAGGTTACCGGAATCGAGGGCAACACCGTTGTCTATGAGGATCCGGAAGGCAACGTCCGGAGAGTCAGCGGGGACAGGATCCTCGTCTCTGTGGGCCGCCGCGCCAACATCAGCGGCTTCGGCCTTGAGAACCTGGGCGTGGAGATGCTCCTGAACAGGGGCGGGAAGCCTTGCGGAATCAAGGTGGACGGCAGGATGCGCACGAATGTTCCAGGAGTCTATGCCGCCGGTGATGTCACCGGGTTCTCAATGCTTGCCCACACCGCGAGCAGGGAGGGCGAGGTCGCCGTCAACAATGTTCTCGGAAAGGAAGACCGCATGCGCTATGACGCGATTCCCGGAATCGTCTATACCAACCCTGAGGTCGCCGGAGTCGGGCTCACGGAAGAGCAGTCCAAGGCTTCCGGGAAGGAATATTCAGTCGTCAAGCTCCCTATGGCCTATGCCGGCCGCTTCGTCGCGGAGAATGAGAGGGGCGAGGGAATCTGCAAGATCATCGTCGGGAAGGATCGCCATGAGGTGCTGGGTGTTCACATGCTCGGCAATCCTTGCTCGGAGATCATCCACAGCGCCTGCATCGCCATTGAGTCCGGAATGACCCTTGAGCGGCTCAGGGAGATAGTCTTCCCGCATCCGACCGTCTCCGAGATCATCAAGGAGACGGCGTTCGCACTTGATGGAAAGACTGATTTATAAAGGAGTTCGATAATGCAGTCATCTAATGGCAATAGCAGGACTGTAGCCAAACATCAATTTGACGATTTTTGAATATTCCATACACCGGAGTGCCTCAAGCCTCCGGTTTTTCGTATCCGTCGGGCATCACAGCAGGTTCAAGGGAAGAAAACAGATGTCAATCGTTTCTCGTGGATTCCGAACTGCAAAAAAATCACCGGGACAATGTTACATTATCCCACCATTTTCGTTTATATTAGTGACTCAAGTTTCAAACGATGACCGAAGACTTTCTGACAGAAGCGTTCCTGGCTCTGCGGGGCAGGTGGAAGACGGAGGACACTCTTCTGGATGCCTTCTGCAGGCTTTGGGTAGGGAAGTACAAGGTCGGAAGCGTGAAGGAGGCGATGGGGCTGCTCTCAAAGACGGGCAGAAATCTTGAGATCGACGAGTACCGGAAAGCGCATGTGAGGCAGACGGTCAGCCTGGAGGGAAGACAGATTGAGGATGAGGCCGGCGACGCGATGGAGAAGGAACGTCTGTTCCGGAAGGTAGAGGAGTCGGTGGACTGTGAACTAACAGATCTCCAGAGGATTATCGTCAGAAAACACGAATATGAAGGCCAATCCTTCGAGCGCATCGCCAAAGACCTTGGAATGCGGCAGGCGGCTGTCCGGATGCACATCTCAAGAGCAAGGAAAATTTTAAGGGGAAAATTCAGAAATGAGAATGAGACAGATTAATGAATATGTTGACAGGTACTTCGAGGGGGCCCTTTCCGGATCCGAGGAACTGAAACTCAAGACTTTCCTTACCTCGCCGGAAGGGCAGGCTCCTGAATATGACGAAGTCCGCGCCGTGATGGGTTACTTCGCCGTCGGCAAGGCTCTTTCACGGAAGGAAGCGAAGGAATATTCCCGTGTCAGGATCGTATGGGGCAGGATAGCCGTGGCAGCCGCCTTCACAGTCGTATTCATTGCTCTTGGAGTGAATGTCCATAATAAGGAAAATGTCTGCGTCTCGTATGTCGGAGGACAGAAGGTGACTGACAAGGAGGTTGTAATGAACGACGTCGATGGCATCCTTGCCGACCTTTTCTCCGGCGGAACTGACGTGGATGAACAGTTGAATGAAATATTCGGAAAATGATGGGACGAAAAGTATTTTTAATAGTGGCATTGTGTCTGCCTGCCTTGCTTCCGGCGCGGGCACAGGAAGGGCTTCAGCTTGACAGCCTGTTCAGGGAAATGTCCGGCGGGCAGGATGTTTCCGAAAGTATTGTTACCGGCGGCGAACTGAAGCCGTACAGACTGAAGTATTTCCGCAGCATCAGTTTCAAGGCGGATTCCGGAATGATCGCAAGGATCGCCGGGCTGATCGAGGCGGATGCTGTAAACGGTGCCGAAGACACAAAGATTGATTATGTGGGCGGCCAGCTCAATTATGCTATCCTTAGGATTCCGTCCAAGGAAACTCGTGAGAACATATATGTATGTTTCCAAGCGAAGAAAATCAAGGATGAGGTGACGACATTCGGTGGACCGACAGATGTGGTCACGGGATATATCTTGGATGAAAAGGCGAAGGGGCCGTTTGAAAAAGCTTATGTCACAGTGGTTTATCTGAGAGGTAAGGCCACGATGGGCGATCTTAATTACATGTTTAAGAAAAGATAAAACCAATTGATATGAAAAAGATGATATTGTTCGCATCAGTGATGCCCGTATGTGCGTCAATGGCTTTTGCGCAGATTCGTCCACGTGTCAATGTGGATGGAAAGAAGTTGAATTATCTGTCTGACTCTCTGGTTATTGTCTATTCTCCGGATTCTGTGGAGCTGCGCTGTTCCGGGAAAGATAATCCAAAGACAGTGACAATCTATGGTTCCGAGTGCGACTCGTCGTTTGAGTACACCTGCACCAACTCCAAGATTGACAGGAATGATCCGGCGCGGTTCGGTTTTTCATCAGGCGACAGGGAGGACGACCACGGAACTCTGTCAAGATTAGACTTCAACGTGCCTTTTTATCACAAGGTTGTGAACAAGACTTCCGTGCACTGCGGCCGGTTGGTCAGACCCGATAATTTCGGCATGGCGTTGTTGGAGGTCAACTCCGGCGATGTGGATTTCAGGACCCAACGTTCGTATGAGGTGTTCTACAACATGTGTGACGACTATTTCAAGTTGTCAAGCTTCATGACGTTCAACTACGGTCTTGGTTTTTCATGGAAGAATTTTGCCATGACCAAAGGCGGCATGATGACGAAGGATGACGAAGGGAACATCCGGATTGGAGAATGGCCGGAGAAATCCGAGCCGAAAGTGTCCAAGTTGAGAGTGTTCAGTTTCACATTCCCGTTTGTCTTTGGTGTCAACGTCTATCACGGCATCGGATTCTCTGTCGGCCCGGTTGTCAATCTCAACGCCAGCAGCTCTATAGTCGATAAGTACAGACTGAATGGCAAAAAGCAGAAGGACAGGTACAAGAGAGCGCACTGCAACCTCGCCACTGTGGACATGATGTTCCAACTCAATTTCAAGGATGTGGGCATCTATGCGGAATATTCTCCGATGAACATCATGGACTCTGACTACTGGCCTGAATTCAAGCATTGGGCCATCGGCCTGACGGTCGATCTTTAGAATCTGCAAATTAGGATCGGTAAGACAATAAGATTCGCTTTACATTCCTGATCCGATGTTTGATCTATGGACAAAGCTTTATGATCGGATTTGTCCCGACACCGATGAGTTTGGCACGGAAATGGCATTATCTTCATCGACATAAATATTTTTACTCATAAACCAAAAACTGACTCAATAGTTATTTCATAAGTATTGAATAAGATACCGAAGCCGGGTGAGAACCTCGCTTCGGTTTTTTTCGTTTTGCAGTGTCATGGAAGATCACGGGGCGGAAGGTTTGAAGAGCAGGGCGGCGAGGTCGTCGGCTGTGGCACCGCGGAAGCAGGAGGCTACCGGTCTGGACTCGAGGAATTGCCGGATGACTGCGGGATCGTAACGGAGGCCGGTCATCGCGGCGGCGAGGTCATCGGCAGGAGTGTCGAACAGGAAATCACCGGAAAACTCAAGACTGGAGATGTGGCCGTGATCCACACGGATGTCGGCCTCTACGGTGCCGCAGGACAGTTTCTCCTTGCAGCGGAAACCGGCCTTGCGGGAGTGACCGTAGATGAAATCCCACGTGGAGAACTTCTCGGCGGCCTGACGGCGGACCTCCGCGATCTGTTCATCCGAGAGAGGCATCTGACCGTCACCGGAGGAAAGGATTTCCTGAAGCCGGGTCTGAAGTTCATCCAAAGACTTGAACTGAGGCAGATATTCCTTCAGGTTGGCCACACGGCTTCTGACCGAGGATATTCCTTTGGCCTGCATTTTCGATGCCGGGGTGTCAAGAACTTTGACAAGAGTGTCAAGGTCAACGTCGTACATCAGCGTGCCGTGGATGATCTCCTGATTGCGGGAGACGCGGCGGGCATAGCCGGAAACTTTTCTTCCATCCACGAAGATGTCGTTGCGGCCCGTCAGCTCGGCAGGCACGCCAAGGCTGCGCAGCGCGTCCACCATCGGCTGCGGGGACGGATTCCTGCCGATGATCGTGTAGTTCATGTTCTGGAGATCGTGATAGACTGCTCCCCCGCCGGTGACACGGCGTGCCAACGTGATTCCGTGCGCATCGAGATAGTCCAGATTCACCTCGCTGTAGGCGTTCTGGTTCAGGCCGATGATCACCGCCGGACGGTTCCTCCAGAGGAAGAAGTACGGTTCGTCGGACAGGATGTTCTCAAGGCAGTACTCATCGAACGCGAGGTTGAAGTACGGGTCGGTCGAGTCATTTACGAGATACTTCATGGCCGGGTGGAATTGAGATCAGTCCTTGTGGCTCTCAAGAATCAGTTCTCCGAGTTCCTTCAGGTCGCGGACGATGAAGTCCGCCGGATAATGCTCCGGATGAGGGTTCACACTGGCTTCCGCAGCCACTTTCAAGGCGGTCTCAAGGGTCGTCTCTCCGGAGAGGACGAGCACGCTGACGGCACCGGCGTTGTGGCCCATCGCGATGTCGGTGTAGATCCGGTCTCCGACCATCGCTATCTCTTCGGCCTGCAGACCGTTGCGGTCACGGATGCCGTCAAGCATTGTAGGATCCGGTTTGCCCATCACCTTGTCAGGCCTTCTTCCGGAAGCCGCCTCGATGCACTTCTGTAGCGAACCGCAGTCCACCAGAACAGTACTCGCATCGGTCGGGCAGACCCAGTCCGGGTTCGTCGCCACGTAAGGGATGCCCTGCTTCGCCCACCATGTGGCTCTACAGAGGCGTGAATATACCAGCGTGGTGTCGAATGCCACGACCAGCATGTCCGGAACGTCATCAGGATCGTCGGCGCAGGAGATGAACCCGGCTCTCTCAAACTGCCCGATCATGCTCGGAGTCCCCAGCATGAAGAGTTTCCTGACGTCAGGAAAATTCTTCCTGATGTAGTCGATCGTGGCGATAGGAGTCGTGTACATGTTCCCTTCATCGGCGGGTATCCCCATTCCGGCAAGTTTCCTCAGATAGTCCTCCACCGACTTCGTCGGATTGTTCGTCAGGAATGAATATCCCACCCCGTTCCTCTTCATTGTGTCAAGCACCTCGACCGTGAACGGGAAGATGTTGTTCTCCATGTAGATGGTGCCGTCCATGTCAAGTGCCAGATGCCTGATCCGGCGGAGCTTTGTCTTCTGCTCCGGAGTGAGAGACTTGTTATAGTTTTCTGTCATATTCAAATTGCTTCTATGTTTTGTCCATTCGGCAAGCCCAGTGGCCGATGATTTTCATAATTGGCAAAAATAATAATTTCTTCATTAAGAATGCCGTTTTTTATACCTTTGTAGTCCACGTCTTCAAAACGCTGAACAATGGATCAATCTATCAAGAAAAAGTACAATTACTGGCAATGGAGAACCCTCGTCATCCTGATGATCGGTTATGCTCTCTTTTATTTCGTAAGGAAGAACTTCAGCATCACGATGCCGGCTCTGGAGTCGGAACTCGGAATCAGCAAGGTCAAGCTCGGGCTGTTCCTGACGCTGCACGGAATAATCTACGGCATCTCCAGATTCATCAACGGCTTCATAGCCGACCGCGTCAGCCGCAAGAAGATGATGGCCACGGGACTTTTCCTCTCCGCGCTCGTGAACATCTTCATAGGATTCAGTCCCGAAATGAACGGTCTGTTCAACTTCCTTGACGGTGAGGGGAAGGCCACTATGGGTATGGTTGCCTTTATTGGAAGTCTTTGGCTTGTAAATGGTTACACTCAAGGAATGGGGTTCCCTCCATGCAGCAGCCTGATGGCGCACTGGATCAAGCCTTCCGACCTTGCCACCAAGCAGGCCATCTGGAACAGCTCGCACTCCATCGGAGCCAGCCTTGTGGCGTTCCTGTGCGGAACCTTCATCCTGAACCACTTCTCCTATTCGGCCTGGCAGTGGTGCTTCTTCGTTCCTGCGCTCCTCGCCATAGCGGGAGCCGTTCTGGTTCTCTTCGGCCTAAAGGACACCCCTGCCTCTGTCGGTCTGCCTGCCCCGGAGGAGATTGATGACAACGCTCCTGTCAAGGAGGTCGTCACGGAACCGAAGGAATTCACCGATTTCGCCTACAAGAGATTCGTGAAGGAAATGGTGTTCAGGAATCCTGTCGTCTGGATTCTCGCGACCTCCAACTTCTTCATCTACATCATCCGCTTCACCATTCTGGACTGGGGAGCCACATTCCTTACCCAGGACAGAGGCCTG
Source organism: Bulleidia sp. (assembly GCA_963623745.1). GTDB lineage: Bacteria > Bacteroidota > Bacteroidia > Bacteroidales > UBA932 > Cryptobacteroides. The sequence goes on along the minus strand of CAVFMX010000045.1, from coordinate 2,294 downwards.
AGCATCCAGACGGCAGCCAGCGTTGTGGGCATCACCGAGGTTTTGGGCATCGTGGGAACCCTTCTCGGAGGTTGGGCTACAGACAAATTCTTCGGCAGCAAGGCCCACAGAACCTGTCTCATCGGCCTTGCCAGCGCGACAGCCTGTTTCATCCTCTTCTGGCTAACTCCTAAGGAAATGGGCGCTCTGTCGGTCGCTCTGATCATCATGGCAAGTTTCTTCATCTACATGCCTCAGGCTCTTATAGGAATATGCCTGTCCAATCAGGCCACCAAGCGTGTCGCCTCCTCCGCCAACGGAATAGCCGGCATCCTCGGCTACGCCAGCACCGCCATCTCCGGACTCGTCTTCGGAGCTCTTGCCGACAAGTTCGGCTGGAACTCGGTCTTCGAGGTGGCCATCGCTTTAGGCATCGTGGGCGTGATCCTGTTCGCCATCATCTGGAAAGCCCCCGCCGACGGCTACGCCAAAGCCGACAAACTCCTTGAGCAGGTCAAGGCCGACTACGAGACCTGGCGCAAATAGCGATTCCCTTTGTTCAGGTAAACCGGGAGGTCATACTGAACATGCTGTCGAGTGACGGTTCTTTCAGCACCGTCACCATGGCTTGTAGAATCGGGAGATCCCCGAAAGCAGTCGAAAAGCACCTCGCCAACCTGAAAGCCGCCGGTCTTCTCCGCCGCACCGGACCCGACAAAGGCGGCCACCGGGAAGCGAACAGCTTCTTACTACGAGACGCTTTCAGCAATTCTGCCGAAAAAATTGCGTGACGGTGTGCAAGGTTTCCGCAGGGCACGGTTTAGTAATGCGTCGGGCCGGGAAGAACGGTCCCTTTACTTAAACTATTATTAACAATTAAAAATTTAAACTAATGAAAAGTTTTTTCAGTTCGGTTGTGATGGCGGCTCTCTGCCTCGGCTCATTCGCGTTTGTCTCTTGCGACAAGGATGATGACAACAAGACAAGCCAACTTTCTTTCAGCGCCACAAAGACTGAAGTTCAGGTCGGCAAGACCGCTGAAGTCACGGTAAAGAATGGCACACAGACTTATACCGTGAAATCCAGCGATGAGAAGATCGCGACAGTCAAGGTAGATAAAGCGACCGTTACAGTCACAGGAGTCGCCGCCGGAACAGCCACGATCACCGTTACCGACAAAAACAGTCTGACCGGAACATTCACCGTTGAGGTGAAGGCCTCCTCCACTCTTGAGTTCGACAATGCTTCGGTGACAGTAGCTGTCGGGAAAGAAGGTACCGTCACAGTGAAGACAGGAACCCAGCCATACACCGTGAAAGTGGCCGATGAGACCGTCGCCACTGCGACCGTGTCCGATGCCGCCATCACCGTGAAGGGTGTCAAGGCCGGTTCCACCAAGATAACCGTTACTGACAAGGACAGCAAGACAGGTGAGATCACCGTGAAAGTGGAATAGTCAAAATTCCCCGGCATCGCCTTGCGATTGGTGCCGGGTTTTTTCTGTGCAAAAAAACGCACGGACACTGCCAAAACGTGCATGTGTCCGTGCGTAATTCATTAGATGCTTGAAAATCAAGCGAAAAAATGCGGAGAGAGCGAGATTCGAACTCGCGAGCCCCTTTGGGAGGCCACACGCTTTCCAGGCGTGCCTCTTCAGCCACTCGAGCATCTCTCCAATAACCTTCGTTGCGGAAGGTCTGCAAAGTTAATCAAAACCTTTGAATATTCAAACACTTGTGCCCCTCTATTTTGCAATGTGCTGTCAATGTGAATATTCTGTAATGCCGCCCTTCCGATTCATTTCGTCACCTTTTATGTAACTATCTATGAGTAAGGAGGTGAAGCTTCGCACTTTTACAACGTGCCCCGTTTGAGTTTCTCGATGTAGGAGTCGATGCGGCGTAGCTCACGGGGGATAGATATGCTTTGCGGACAGTGTTCGAGACACTGTTTGCAGCCGATGCAGTGGCTGGCCTGGCGGACGGACGGGATGGCGCGGTCGTAGCTCACGAGGTAGGCCCGGCGCAGCTTGCGGTAATTCTCCTGCTCGGTGCTCTGGGCGATCTCGCCATCGTTGACGCAATCGTTGTAGTGCTTGAATATTCCCGGGATGTCCACCCCGTAAGGGCAAGGCATACAGTACTTGCAGTCGTTGCAGTTGATGGTCGGGAAGGTGGCCATAATGCCGGCGATTTCCGTGCCGAGGAACTCCTTCTCCTCATCGGTGAGGTACTTGAAGTCCTTGAAAGTCCGCAGATTGTCTTCCAGATGCTCCTGATAGACCATTCCGCTCAGAACCGTCAGGATTCTTGGGT
>CAVFMX010000044.1:0-47024 GCA_963623745.1 Bulleidia sp. | reverse complement strand
TCGCCATTCTGCTTGCGATCGCTTCCATTTGGCAGCTTTCCTTCACAGCGGTGACTTCCCTCCAGGAAAAGAAAGCGGAGAAGTTCGCTGAAAAGGCGGCGGTCGCTGTCCGGAATTCAGCGGAGTTCGCCCGGATTCCTGAAAATGACCAGGCTTACTATCTGGATTCGATCAGGAAAGAACAGAACAGGGTGTTCATTGACTCCATCTCTTCGAGGAAGGTCTTCCTTTGGTACACCTACAAGGAGTGCAAGGCCAAGGAGATCAACCTCGGCCTGGACCTCAAGGGTGGAATGAACGTCATGCTGCAGGTTCAGCTTCAGGATCTTGTCAAAGCCATTGCCGGTGACAACACGAACCCTGAATTCCAGAAGGCTCTCGCCCTCGCCAAGGAACGCAGCGTCAATTCCAGAGAGGACTACATCACCCTTTTCGCCGCCGCTTGGAAAGAAGTGGGCAACGGTCAGAACCTCGCCCAGATCTTCGGAACCTATGAGATGAAGGACAAGATCACTCCTGCCTCCTCCGACGCTGATGTCATCAGCGTCATCCGTGAAGAGGCGGAGAGTGCCGTGGCCAACTCATTCAACGTCCTGAGAAGCCGTATCGACCGTTTCGGTGTGACCCAGCCTTCCATCCAGAAACTTGGCAACAGCGGACGAATCCTTGTCGAGCTTCCTGGCGTAAAGGAGCCTGAGCGTGTGAGAAAGCTCCTTCAGGGAACCGCTTCCCTTGAGTTCTGGGAGACCTACACGGTTCAGGAACTCTCCGGCTACCTTACCGAGGCCAACACCAAACTGGCCGAGATTCTTGCCGGCGAGACTGACAGCGTGGACGAGACAGCGGCACAGCCTGAGACCGACGCCGAGAACGGCACGGACTCTCTCCTTAACTCGGAGATCGCGCAGAATCAGAACAGTTCGGCCGAGTTCGACGCCTACAGGAAGGCCAACCCGCTCTTCGCCGTGCTCAATCCTTCCGGAACCAACAACGCCTGCATAGGTTTCGCCGCCGCGATTGACACTGCCAAGGTCAACAGATACCTTTCGATGCCTCAGATCGCCGAGATCTTCCCGGCTGAGTTCCGTCCGATGTGGTCGGTGAAGCCGTCAGAGTATGTTCAGGGAGACAACATCTTCGAACTTGTCGCCATCAAGGCCACCTCAAGGGACGGCAAGGCGAAGCTTGACGGAGGTGTGATCACCGACGCCCGTGTCGTTTACGACCACGGCTCCAACGGTGAGCCTTCCGTCTCCATGACCATGAACGCCGAGGGAGCCAACATCTGGGCGCGCATGACCAGCGACAACGTCGGCAAGCAGATCGCCATCGTCCTCGACGACATGGTATATTCCTACCCTAACGTACAGAACGCCATCACGGGCGGAAGTTCCTCGATCACCGGTCACTTCACTCCGGACGAGGCCACCGACCTTGTGAACGTCCTCAAGTCAGGTAAGCTTCCGGCTCCGGCCACCATCATTCAGGAGCAGGTTGTGGGACCTTCACTCGGAGCCAAGTCGATCAATGCCGGTATGATCTCGTTCGCCATCGCGTTCCTTCTGGTTCTCGTTTACATGATCTTCTTCTATCAGGGTGCCGGTGTGGCCGCCGACTTCGCGCTTCTCTGCAACGTGCTTCTCCTCTTCGGAGTCCTCGTTTCGTTCGGAGCCGTTCTGACACTCCCGGGCATCGCCGGTCTCGTCCTGACAATGGGTATGGCCGTTGACGCCAACGTGATCATCTACGAGCGAATCAAGGAAGAGCTGGCTGCGGGCAAGGGTCTGAGCAAGGCTGTCGCCGACGGCTACAGCAACGCCTATTCCGCCATCATCGACGGTCAGGTGACCACCCTCCTTACCGGTGTGGTTCTCTTCTTCTTCGGTTCAGGTCCTGTACAGGGCTTCGCCACAACCTTGATCATCGGTATCATCACTTCTGTCCTCACCTCCATCTTCATCACCAGACTTATCTTTGATGACCGCATCGAGAAGGGCAAGAACATCACTTTCGAGAACGATCTCACCAAGAACTTCCTCAAGAACACGCATGTTGACTTCATCAATCTCCGCAAGTGGTCCTACGTCATTTCCGGTGCGCTGATTGTAATCTCCGTCGTCTCGATCTTCACCAAGGGCTTCACCTATGGTGTTGATTTCACGGGAGGCCGTACCTACGTGGTCCGTTTCGACCAGCCGGTCACGGCGGAGGCGATCCGTGAGGCCGCTTCTGTCGAGTTCGACGGTGCCGTCGAGGTCAAGCAGTTCGGTGGCGAGAGCCAGATGAAGATCACCACCCAGTACAAGAACGATCAGGAATCAACCGAGGTTGACGCCGAGGTAGAGGCCAAGCTCTACCACGCCTTGAAGCCGTTCTTCGCCGAGAAGGACATCACGATCGACGAGTTCAAGTCAACCGTCGAGAACCCTAACGGTATCATCTCGTCCGACAAGGTCGGCCCGACGATCGCCAACGACATGAAGAGAGACGCCATAGTCGCCGTCATCCTCTCCCTGCTCGTCATCTTCGCCTACATCGCGTTCCGGTTCAAAGGCTGGACTTGGGGTCTTGGCGGTGTGGTTTCACTTGCCCACACGGCCATCATCGTGATCGGCTTCTTCTCCCTGTTCTCGGGAATCCTTCCGTTCAACCTTGACGTTGACCAGACGTTCATCGCGGCCATCCTGACCATCATCGGTTACGCCATCAACGACAACGTGGTCATCTTCGACCGAATCCGTGAGTACAGAACCCTGCATCCGAACATGGATGTGAGGACAAACGCCAATCTTGCCGTCAACGCGACTTTGACCCGTACCATCAACACCTCCGCTTCGACTCTCGTCACCATGCTTGCCATCGCGATCTTCGGCGGAGAGTCCATCAGAGGTCTTTCGGTTGCCCTCATCCTTGGTATCTGCATCGGTACCTACGCTTCCATCTTCATCGGTACACCTGTGATGTACGATGCCACAGTCTGGAACCAGAAGCGCCTTGCAGCCAAGAACGGAACCGCCAAGCCGGCAAAGAAGTGATCTTTGACAAGTGAATATGCGAAAGCGCCGACCCTTTCCGGGCCGGCGCTTTTTGATGATATTCAATCGGATGTTACCTGATCATGTTCTTGGGATCCAGCGCCTTGTCGAGTTCTTCCTTGGTGAGGAGGCCTTTCTCAAGGACGATGTCATAGACCGAGCGGTTGGTCTCAAGAGCCTCCTTGGCGACCTTGGTGCTGGCCTTGTAGCCGATGATCGGGTTGAGGGCTGTCACGATGCCGATGCTGTTCCTGACCATTTCGTAGCAACGCTCCTTGTTGACAGTGATGCCTTCCACACATTTTGTGCGCAGAGTGTCCATTGTATTCGTCAGCCAGGTGACGCTCTCCATGATGGACTCGGCGATGACCGGTTCCATGACGTTCAGCTGGAGTTGTCCGGCCTCGGCGGCGAAGGAGACGGTCGTGTCGTTGCCGATCACCTTGAAGCAGACCTGGTTGGTCACCTCCGGGATGACAGGATTGACCTTGCCCGGCATGATTGAAGAACCCGGAGCCATAGGAGGGAGGTTGATCTCCTTGAGGCCGCAGCGCGGACCCGATGTCAGGAGCCTGAGATCATTGCAGATCTTGGACAGTTTCACGGCCAGTCTCTTGAGAGCGCCTGAATAGCTGACATACGCTCCGGTGTCAGGTGTCGCCTCCACCAGATCCGGCGCGGCGATGAAGCGCTCGCCGGTGAGTTCGGTCATCTTCTTCGCGCAGAGTTCCGCGAAACCCGGCTTCGCGTTGAGACCGGTGCCGATGGCGGTTCCGCCCATGTTGATCTCATAGAGAAGGTTCACGTTCCTCTCAAGGTTCAGAACCTCTTCCTCAAGGTTGGTGGCGTAGGCGTGGAACTCCTGACCGGAGGTCATAGGCACGGCGTCCTGAAGTTGCGTGCGCCCCATCTTGATGACTTCCCTGAATTCCTCACCCTTTGCCTTGAACGCGCCGATCAGGTCCTCAAGGCTCTTCTCCAGTTTCCTGTTCATCCTGATGAACGCGTAGCGGAAGGCTGAAGGGTAGGCGTCATTGGTGGACTGCGCGCAGTTCACATGGTCGTTAGGGGAGCAGAACTGGTACTCGCCCTTGCTGTGTCCCATGATCTCAAGTGCTCTGTTGGCGATGACCTCGTTGGCGTTCATGTTCACCGATGTGCCGGCTCCGCCCTGCATCATGTCCACGGGGAACTGGTCATGGAGCTTACCGTCGATGATTTCCCGGCATGCGGCCACGATGGCATCGGCGATGTGAGGTTCAAGCGCGCCGAGTTCCTTGTTCGTCTGGGCTGCGGCGAGCTTGATGCAGGCCATCGCGATGACGTACTCGGGGTAGTCGCGCATCCTGGTGTTGGAAATCTTATAGTTGTTGAGAGCCCTCTGTGTCTGAACACCATAGTAGGCCTCAGCCGGAACCCGAAGTTCCCCAAGAAGATCGGATTCAATCCGGAATTTCTCTTCGCTCATGATAAATCAATATTATCGGTTTATAAAAAGGTTTCATTATTCATTCAGCAAAGGTAAGCCCAAAAAAGATTATAAGCAAAAACGCCGCAAGGAATTTCAATCTAATATTCCTTATGCCCGGTCTGCCTTCCTCTTGGAACAGTTTCGCTGAACTGATACTTGATGCGGTTGCCCTGAAAATCGCTGCGGACTGATTGGATTTATGATCAGTAAGTCTTACCTTTGCGCCCGTTAACAGTCAAAAGACATGATAAGAGCGTTAGGAACGGTTCTTCTGTTGGTTCTTTCCAACATATTCATGACATTCGCATGGTACGGCCATCTGAAGCTTCAGGAGATGAAGATCTCCACCGGCTGGCCCCTGATTCTGGTGATTCTTTTCTCATGGGGCGTGGCTCTTTTTGAATATTGCGCCCAGGTTCCGGCCAACCGTCTCGGCTTTTCAGGCAACGGCGGCCCGTTCAGCCTCATGCAGCTCAAGGTCATTCAGGAAGTCGTCTCGCTCGTTGTCTTCACCTTGGTTGTCACCCTGCTGTTCAAGGGCGAAACCCTCCACTGGAACCACGCTGCCGCCTTCCTCTGCCTCGTCCTCGCCGTCTTCTTCGTGTTCCTGAAGTAGCGCTATTCCTGAAATTCCGACAGCAGGGAGATCCATTTCCCGGCGGTGGTGACCCAGACTTCCTTGTAGCAGGCGTTGTTGGTCTGCGGCCAGTACGGACTGTCCTCATCACCCAAGGTGCGGATTCCGACCGGCATCTCCCCGGTGATCTCCCCGCTGGAGAAACTGTTCATTTGAGGATAGTTGTGGCCTTCACCGTAGATCAGAGACTGTCCGAAAGGATTTTTTCCGACAGTCCAGTAAAGCTGCTCGCGGGCAATCTGGAGCAAGTCTCCGTCTCCAAGCGTCTTCCCGCAGACAGCGGCGGCCTTGCCGGTCGAAAGGTGAACGGCGGAATTGCCGTTGAATATTCCGAACCAGGCCGGGAATCTCTTGACGAAATGCCTGTCATCCAACCTGACACCATTTCTGACCTGACGGGAGTATCTTTCCTCGGCATCTGCCGGTGGAAACAGATGAAGTGCGTAGAAACTTGCGGAGTCCTTCCATTCATCGGTCTCGTAAATGCCGCTCGGAATCATCCCGTACGGAGCCGTGTAACGCATGAGAGACTTGAGATATTCCCCGTGGAGACGTATCGCTCCAAGCCACTTGGCGTAGCCCGGAGACTCTTTCTGTGTCTCACAGAGCAGAGCCAAGGCCTGCATGAAGACCTGATCCCGTGACTGATGAATGTAATGGACTATGGATTTCCCGGTCGTGTCCCGGTAGAAGAATCCTCCCGGACATTCTCCGACAGGATCTGTCCGTTGGCAGGAGAGGACATATTCAATGCTCTCAGAGGCTATGACGGCATAGCCCTTCTTTCCGGTCAATTTGTAGAGCTGACTCGCCGCCCACGAGATTGTGGCTTGGTACTGGCTGTGCGAGGTGTTGTAGGTGTGTTCGTAGGGTTGCGTGAAGATGTCGTAGCCATCCTTGGCGAATTTTTCGGAGGCGAAGCGGAAATCCTCTTCGGCGATGTCACGCAGCCGTGCCTTCAGTTCCTTGTCTGTGTCCGGCAGGGTCATGGCGGCGAACGCCTCGTAGCCGGAATAAAGGAAATTGTCGAAAGCGTTGTTCTGCACCCTGACGGATGAGATGTCATCGAATGTCCCGACAATACCGTCCTGCCAGATAAGAAGTCCCATGCTGCTGGCCCTGAAACCATCTCCGAAGCGGCAACCAAGGATGAACGACAGCCCCCAGCGTGCCTCTTCAAGCATCCTTGCCGCCAGAAGCGGGTTGCGGTCCTTCAGCGATGAATATGCTTCCAGAAGTGAATATGTCACATCTCCTGCCTGAAGAGTTTGTTGGGAAAGGTCACCGGCATCGTGCCAGCCACCGGAATATTCAATCTTTTTCCCGTTGTGTACGGCGAACAGATCCTTGTGGCAGATTCCGTGGATGCCGGGGACTTCATGGCCGCAGCGCTGACTGTACAGGAAATTGAGGACTCGCCAACGAGAGTCATCCCAAATGGTGTCCGCGATCCTGAAAGTGTCAGTTTCGGCATCACCGGCCTTGATTCTGTATGTCCCGGGTCTTGTGAAAGCGGAGAAATCCAGCACTCCGAACCTGCCGATGGTCGTGGCTGTTTCTTTTATCTGACCGGAATGGACAATGCTGCCGGAGTCGGCATCGATAATGCTGAATTTCCCGCCAGTCTGCCTGTCTGTTATTGCGGTCTTATCTCCTGTCGTGCTGTAACCTGTTGTGGAATAGACGATCTGTCCTTGCATAGGTTCCCAACCGGAGACTTTGTCCGGATTTTTCACTTTCTGGAATGAAATTCTGTCGATGACAAATCTGGCCGAATAGTCTTCCGCTCCGATGGAACAGCCTCTGTCGGTGGAGCTGAACCTCAGACCGATGACATGATCCCTCTGGTATTCATCTATCTCAAGAAAACACCTGTTCCAGATTCCGGGCTTCAGATTGACAAGATGCGACCCGGAAGGAGTGTTGTAGCCCGGCTTGATCGGAACGTCACCGTTGATGAAAGCCAGATCAACATTGACCACGCTCAGACCCTCGCAGTCAGGATAGATCCAGAATTCAATCCGGTTGTAATCCTCCAGATTCCTCCCTTCCAAGTCGTAGGTGACCTGACATCCTCCGTAAGTGGCGTAGTCGGGATCTCCGGGAGAGCCTACGGCGCGGAACCCTGGCTTTTTCCGGAATTCCATCTCTATCGGGAGACCGGCAAGCGGGCCGGTCTCGGAGACCACGGTTTTTCTCCATCCGGCAGCCTCGTGGGAACCCAGAGTGTCAACCGGAAGCGGGCTGTGAAGAAAACCGCTTTCAATCAGTTGCCCTCGAAGCTGCTTGTCGTGGCAGAACGTGGTCTGCGCCTGTGAGAAGGCGCAAACCGCAAGACAAGCAATCACAGCCGGAATCTTAAAAGGTCTCATTTTTCTGTCACCCAATCTATCGCATTCAGCAGAAGAGTCTTGAAGTTGTCGTTTCCCAACAGTTTCGGGCTATGTCCGAACTGGAAATAGACATTGCGGGCCTTGACGGCGGTGTTGATCCAGATGACCGGGTGGTCGCCCATCCTGATGCCTGATGCCGGACGGTAGGAATCCTCGTCCACATTTGCCATAACGTGGACATATTCAGCCTCCCTTGGATTCCTGTCATAGGTGTACCATTCATCGTCAAGAATTGTGAAGACGGAATCTACACCATTGAACAGAGTGTGTTCCGTGTCCTCAACATGGACGGTTCCGTCGGCAAGGGGCTCGATGTAGTCGGCGTAGCGTATTCCGCCCATGAAGTTTGAAAACCAATCCCACATCGGATAGCCGTCGAATTCTCCCAGAAGGGTGGCGTGGTGGAAGCCGATGTAGCCGCCGAGGCCTTTTTCAACATAGTCGATGAAAGCGTCCTGCGCAGCCTCAGGCCATGTGTATGGAGGGAAATCAAGTTGGATGACAGCGTTGAAGTTCTTCAGAAACTTCGCGTTCACATCGTTCATAGTGTTGATGACGGTCATGGTGTATCCACGGGAGGCGGAGACACTGTCCAGCCACGGCACAGCCACATCTGTGAACGGCTTATGGTGCCCGCCGTTCTCGCAGACAACCAGAATGCTGGCCTTATGGCTTGTGGCACAGGAACACAGCAGCGCAAGAGCAGCGGTCGTTAAAGAGATGAGTGTCTTTTTCATCTTGATGATGTGTTGTTATTCAGCCGATTGTCTTACCCTGCTCCCTCGGACGGCGTAGTAAAGCATGAACAGTTCGCAGAAGACCACGGCAAGCCATGTCATTCTCCAGCCTCCGTACAGATCGGCCAGAAATCCTTGGACGAGAGGCAGGACGGCTCCTCCGAACACTCCGATCATGAACACTCCCGATGCGATGGACGTGTATTTCCCGAGTTTGTGTACCGCAAGGGTGTAGATGGCTCCCCACATTATGGAATGGAACAGCCCGACCGCCGCCAGAAGCCAAGGATTGTCAAGCAGGGTCGCAAGAACCAGCAGGACAGTGGCCGCCGATGTTGTGAAGATGAGCTGCACACGTGGCGGAACCTTGCTTAAGGTGCTTCCGAGGGCTCGTCCTGCCAGCATCCCTCCCCAGTATAAGGTGGCGAGAAGGGCCGGTGAGGCCATCCCTTTCTCGATGGCGTACATGTTCACGTTCGCTCCGACGCAGACCTCTGCCCCGACATAGAAGAAGATCGCGATGACTCCAAGGGTAAGATGTCGGAAAGACCAGACGCTTTTTTCCAGCTTTTCGCCGTTTTCTGCTCTGGTTCCTTGGATGTCCGGCAGGGAGAATCTCATGAGAGCCAGCGTGACAAGCACGATGACTGCGGCCAGTGAGATGAACGGGATGGCGAGTTGTGAGACCTGTACGTCCTCCATTGCCATGCCTCCGAACACTATTCCTGTGACAAAGTACGGTGCGACCGTCGTTCCCACCGAATTGGCGGTGCCGCCGATCGCAAGCCTTTGGATGGACTGCGTGCCTTTCACGTTACAAGCCACGAGATAAGGGTTGATGACGACCTGAAGGATTGTGGCCGAGGCTCCGACCACGAACGAACCCAGAAGGAAAATCAGGAATCCGGCAGGAAATGACAGATTCTCCGAACCTATCACGACATCAGGGAAACGGACTGTGAACTCGGAGGAGGCGAAGAACAGCAGCAGTCCGGCGGTCATCAGGATCAGACCTCTGATCAAGGTGCCTTTGTAACCATGTTTATTGACCCATGATGAACCGATCGGCCCGCAGATCGGGTAGGCCAGGAACCATGAGAAGGTGATCAGGGTGGCGAAAGTGTTCTTGAGGCGTCCTGCGTTGGAGAGGAACGCCTCCTTGAGCGGTCCTTGGAACTGGGAGTTCGCCGTTGTCAGAAATCCGACTATCAGGAACAGGAACACCATCGAAAGGAACGGTCCGAAATAATTGGTCTTGTTGTTTTCCATCATCTATCCAGTTTTGAGGCGGAGTCATTGTCCAGAAGAAGTTCACAATCCGGGTGAAGTTGCAGGATGCTTGCCGGGATGTCCTCGCAGACAGGACCTTTTGTGAGTTTGCTCACGATTTCGGCCTTGGAACATCCCTTGGCGACAGCCACTATTCTTCTGGCCGACATTATTTCCTTCAGCCCTAGGGTTACTCCGCCGAGGAACACATCGTCAGGCGTGCCGGTTTCACGCCGGATTCTCTCCTCCAGTTCCGGGTACATGACGGAGACGCGGCATCCGCTTCCGAAGGACGATCCCGGCTGGTTGAAACCGAGATGTCCGTTCTCACCTATTCCTGCAATCAAAAGGTCGATCCCTCCGCGGTTCTCCAGTTCCTTCACGAAAGTCTCGCAGTCCCTTTGGTAATCATCGGACCGTACAGGGAGCATCAGAAAATGCCGGTCATCCGTACCGAGGTCATCGATCAATTCCGTCTTGAGCATTTTCCAGCATGAGCCTGAATATTCCCGAGGCACATTCACGACTTCATCAAGTCCGAAGAACGTCACCCGGGACACATCGAACGGATGCTTCCGGTGGATTTCCGCCACAACCCGGTGCAATCCTCCGGTTGTCCTGCCTGTCGAGAGGCCGATGACACTGTCCGGTTTCCGCAGTATCTGGGCGATGATCCTCCATGCCGCCGCATCGGCGAACGCCTTCTCGTTGTCTGTGAGTGTGATTTTCATCTTAGTGCTTTTGATTTGACCGCAAGATAGCCACTATGTGTGAGACAGGGGGTGTGTTCTCAGACAAAAATAGTTGAAAATATGCCACCGTTCGCCAAATGCTTGACAGATTTCCAACTTTTTTTACCTGTAATCGGACATGTACTCCTAAGAATATGGCTACCTTTGTCCATTGGACAATAACCACATGACGTTATGATTAAGAGATTGTCAACAGTGTTGTTTTTATTCCTGCTTGCCGCCGGTGCGGAGGCGCAGTTCCGTGTGACGGCACATCAGGTCGGTTGGGACAACATCCCGCCCGAGGCTGTCAGGGAAGGTTTCTGGCTTCAGAAGTCCATCATCGCGCAGATGGACGATGACCCACAGTTGGAGGAAGTCATGATGTTCGGCAGGGATAACGGACATTGGCCGGAATTCGATCTGTTCAAGGTCTATTATGTGATAGTGGGGACATATTCAAAGGAAATCAAGTACATCTCTCCGGTGGAATATGTCACCGATGAGTATAAGATGCTTGTCGAAGACAGGGACAAGAACGGCGTGTGCGAGCTGTACATCTCCTACATCAAAGACGGGTCTTTCAGCGTTGACGAGCGGGGCTATGGCAAAAAGGCCGTCTATTGTTTTGACAGGATAGAATTCAGAAAGGAGGAAGAGAAATGAAAAGGGTGGTCCTGATGCTTGTCGCCTTGCTGGGAATCTCCCTGCCCGTTGTCTTTGCGAAGAATCCTCCGAAGATCCGCACCCTGATCATCACCGGTCAGGACGGCAGCCATTATTGGAAAGGAGCATCAGAGTGCATGAGGAGGACACTTGTCAACACGGGACGTTTCGAAGTGGATGTCATGGAGACACCTGACTGGGGCGAGGACATGAGTCTGTTCAATCCTGATTTCAGTTCCTATGGGCTTGTCATAGTCAACTATGGTGGCGTGGAGTGGATTGGATCATGCAAGAGAGCCTTCGAGGAATATGTCAGCCGTGGCGGCGGAGCGGTCTTCATCCATTCGTCGATCATACCGATGGAGAATTGGAAGGAATACAACGAGATGACCGGTCTCGGCGCATGGAACGGCAGGGATGAGAGATGGGGGCCTTATCTCTACATGCTGAACGGGGAATATGTCTATGACTACACTCCCGGATGGGCTGGACACCACGGTCTCCAGCATGGGACGATGATCGACACTCAGGCTGACGGACATCCTGTCATGAAAGGGCTTCCGCAAAGGTGGAGACACTATAAGGATGAGATCTACACAAAGTTACGCGGTCCGGCGAAGAACATCGAGATTCTGGCCACGACATCTGATGCCGGACGGGACGAGCCGGTGATGTGGACGGTAAGATACGGCAAGGGCCGAGTCTTCGTGGATGTACTCGGGCATTGCGGCAATGATCCGGACATGACATATTCAATGACATGTACGGGATTTCAGGTCACTTTCGCAAGGGGCTGTGAATGGGCGGCCACGGGTGTTGTGACTCTTCCTGTCCCGAAAGATTTTCCGACGGAGTACACCCATACCTTGAGAATGGATTTCAAGGCGCCTTTTCACGCCTGCTCTGAATGATGTTTCAGAAGGAACATACCGTGCTGGCTCTGCTGCCGTTCCATCATGCTGACACAATCCTTGTTCCTGTATCATGGTGGGAGTCGGCAATTTGTGCGGTACTGCTGGGAGCATTGGTTATAATGATTGTCGATCGGTTCCGCAGGAGATCGCGCGACAGAGCCATGACGGAGAAGATAAACACCCTCATGGACTTCGCCCATGATCTGAAAACCCCTATAACGCTCATCAAGACCCCTCTCAATGATCTGGAAAGCATGGAATGCCTTCCAGACAAGGTACGGAACTCCGTGATGACTGCGAACAGGAACTCAGACCGGTTGATCGTTCAGGTGAACAATCTTCTGGGCATCCTGAAGAATGACCGTGACTGGAGCGTGCTTGTACTGACCGAATATGATTCCGGGGATTATCTGGACTCTGTCCTGGCGGACTTCAGTTATACGGCCCGCCAGAAGGGACTTGATTTTTCATATCGTGTCGAACCTGGTCTAAGCGACATCTGGATCGACCGGGCGAAGATGGATCTGATCATCCACAACATTCTGTCAAATTCGGTCAAATACACTTCGGAAGGCTTCATCAGGGTTCTGGCAAAAAGCGAGCGGCGCTCATGGATTCTGGAGATCAGTGATTCTGGAATAGGAATACCGGCGGATTTCCAGTCAGGAATGTTCAGAGCCGGTTCCAGAGCTGACAATGCCAGAGAATATGATGAGAATGGCTATGGCATAGGTCTGATGATCACACGCCGGCTGGTCAGTCAGCATCATGGGACAATCTCATGTTCAAGCATTGAGGGAGAAGGGACCACTTTCACGCTGTCGTTCCCGAAGAAGTACAAGGCATCGGATTCCGTGGTGCTTCGGGAGGAATCTGAGGCCGAGGAACCGATTCCGGATGTCGCTGTGCAGGATCAGGACTGTTCAGGGGACTGCATCCTGATCGTTGAGGATGATGCCGAGACCTTGGATTACATGAGGTCATCCCTTGCGGAGGACTATTCAGTCTCAACCGCTGCGGACGGTCGGACGGCACTTGATGTCATTTCGGAAAAGAATCCTGACATAGTGCTCTCGGATGTCATCATGCCGGTGATGAACGGCTACGACCTTTGCCGGAGTGTCAAGTCGGATGTTGCGACAAGCCATATTCCCGTGATTCTTCTGACGGGCATGACCGACAGGGAGAGTGTCATCAGGGGCCTTGAGTCAGGAGCGGACGACTACATTGTCAAGCCGTTCGACATGTCGGTTCTGAAAGCCAGAATCCGGAACATCCTGAACGAGCGCCAGCGTCTTAAAGAAGCCGTTCTTCATTCCAGCAACGCCTCCGCCCGAAATGAGTGGTCCAACAAACTGGATCAGGAGTTCATGGACAAGGTGATCTCCGTGGTTCAGAAGGAACTGTCAAACTCGGAATTCCAGATCAATGATCTGTGCCGGGAACTGGCGATGAGCCGCACCGCCTTCTACAACAAACTGAAGTCCCTCACCGGCCAGGGTCCCAACGATTTCATCAGAATTTACCGTCTTGAAAGGTCGAAGGAGTATCTCGCCGACCATCGCTACAGCATCGCCGAGGTCTCGGACATGGTCGGCTTTTCTGACGCCAAGTACTTCAGTGTCTGCTTCAAAAAGCAGTTCGGAGTGAGCCCGAGCAGATTTTAAACCATTTTTGTCAGATCTTAAACCCCCGTCCGGAGACAGTTGGCTAATATTGCGGAGAAATAACACTCAAACGCAATGGAAACATATCTTGGCCTCGACTTGGGAGGCACGAAACTACTTATCGGAGAGGTTGACAAGCATGGGAACATCCTTCGTTTCAAGAAGTATGCTTCCGGGTATTTCAGCCAGCAGACCGCCTCTGAAATAATCAAGTCGTCCCTTGATGACTACATCCGCACCGTGGGATGGGTCGGGGAGAAGCCGGTCGCGATGGGCATCGGCCTGATCGGTCGTGTTGACCCGAACGAGGGGATCTGGCTTCAGATCGACCCGAACAGGACTCATCCCATAGAACTTGCCAAAGAGATCACGGAGATCTACGGCATTCCATGCCGCATCGACAACGATGTCAAAAGTGCCACCAGAGCCGAGCGCGTCTGGGGCGTGGGGCAGTTCACAAAGAATTTCGTGTACATTAATGTAGGTACAGGCATCGCTGTCGGAACGGTCGTCAACGGCCGCCAGATCCGAGGCAGTCATTTCAATGCCGGAGAGGCCGGACACATGACCGTCGGAGTCAATGTCGGAGTGAAGTGCTGCTGCGGCAGGACGGACTGCGTGGAGGCGATAGCCTCGGGGATCGGCTTTGATGCCTGTGCCAGACTGCTCAAGGACAAGTACGAAACCCGTCTTGGGATTCCTTCCGATGAAGGGGTCAGGGTGGATGTCAGGGATGTCATCCGGCTCTGCCAGGATGGAGATGAGCTTTGCCGTGTGCTGGTGGAGAACGCCACGCAGGGGATCGCCAACCTCATCATGAACCTTGTCAGGATCACCGACCCGGACACCGTCGTCCTCGGCGGAAGCATCGTGGCGGATGAATATATATTCGAGAATATTCTTAATAAATTGAACCATAACACTATGCGCTTTGTATCCAACGGTGTGGTCATCACCAAGCTGAACCCTCAGTTCATCGGACTTCTGGGTGCGGTGGCGGTAGCCATGAACATGTAGGAGCGTCTAATGTCCAATAAATTCTTTTTTAGTATGAAAATCAAAAATTTGTTATTGACGCTTGCGGCGATGTTCTGTGCCGCAAGTCTGTCAGCGCAGACAGGCAGTGTCACAGGTACGGTTCTGGACCCTGCCGGTGAGCCGGTCGCGGGAGCCGGTGTCTTCGTCAAGGGAAACACCGCGAGGGGTACCTCCACGGATTATAACGGCAGTTTTCACATCTCTGCTGTCAAGGGTGAGACGCTGGTCTTCTCTTTTCTGGGCTATGATGACGTGAACTGGCTTGTCTCCGGAAACGAAAGCGACATTGTCATCAGATTCGCCGAAGGAGTCAACACTCTTGATGAACTCGTGGTGGTAGGCTATGGTGTCCAGAAGAAAAGCGTTCTGACCTCATCTGTCAGCCGTGTCTCATCCGAGGATCTTGACATAGGGCATCCCACCAATCTTCAGGATGCCTTGAAAGGCAAGGTCTCAGGTGTCTCCATCATCTCCAATTCCGGTCAGCCGGGTGCCGGCTCGAAGATAAGGATCAGAGGCATCAGCACGATCAACGACTCGAATCCTCTGTTCATCGTTGACGGCATGCCTTCCGAAAACGGGATCGACAACCTGAATCCTTCCGACATCGAGTCTGTCGAGATTCTGAAAGATGCTGCATCGGCTGCCATCTATGGAGCCCGTGGCTCCAACGGAGTCGTGCTCGTCACCACCAAGGAAGGCAAGAAAGGCAAGGCTGTTTTGGACTATGAGTTCACTTACGGCATCCAGAACCCGTCAAACAAGATTTCCCTTCTCGGCAGCGAGGACTACATGATGCTCATCAATGAGCAGGCTGCCAATTCGGGCAAGGATCCGTACTTCACAGGAACGTCAAAGTTCAACACGGACTGGCAGGATGCCCTTCAGAACAAGAACGCTCCGATAGTCAACCACAGACTATCGCTCAGCGGGGGTTCTGACAATTCCAATTACTACATCTCGTTCGGTTATGTCAATCAGGAAGGAATCTATGCCGAAGGCTACTCGGACTACAGCCGCTACAATGTGCGCGCGAAGTACAACAACACTGTCCTGAACAACGCCGACAGGGCTTGGCTCAACAAAGTGACGGTAGGAGTCAATGTAAGCTATTCCTCGGCCAGAATAAAGGGTACTGACATCGACAACAGCGAAGCGGGCGGCCTTATGGCATCAATGACCATGCTTCCTCCTACCGAGCCTGTCTATCAGGAGGATCCGGCGATTCTTGCCCAGTACGCCATCACGTATCCCAATGCTGTCTTGTCTCCTGATGGAAAGACCTACAACATCATTGACATGAGAGAACTTGTCAACCCTCTGGCCGACATGCAGGTCAACCATAACCGCAGGTACGAGCCTCAGAACTTCACCGGCAACATAGCGGTTAACGCCGACCTTCTTCCGGGGCTCACGTTCAAGACCTCCTACGGCATCGATCTGATGGTCTCATCCACCAGAAAGGTGACTCCTGAATATGATCTCAACACCACGAACAACAACAAGACCTCGTCAGTCGAGGACAGCAAGTGGCAGGGATTCAACTGGCAGTGGGAGAACGTGCTGTCCTATAACAAGTCTTTCGGGAAGCACAATCTTGGAGTTCTCGCAGGAACCAGCATGTCGGCTTTCTCCTCATCGAACATCTGGGGTACGGATTACAGCCTTCTGGTTGTTGACATCAGCAAGGCGTTCATCGACACGGCCACGGCTTCAGAGGAACAGTCCAAGGTCGGTAGCAACGGCTATGACCACAGACTGGCATCCGTGTTCGGAAGGTTGAACTACAACTACGATGAGAAGTACATGCTTGAGGCTGTTCTCCGCCGCGATGGCTCATCCAATTTCGGGCGCAGGCATCAATGGGGTCTTTTCCCTTCCGTTTCGTTCGGCTGGGTGATTACAAAGGAGAACTTTATGGCTTCCAAGCCTTCATGGTTCGACTTTGCCAAGCTAAGGGTCAGCTGGGGACAGAACGGTAACGAGCGGATCGGTTCTTTCGCCTACACCACGATGATGGCTAGCGGTCACAATGCGATCATCGACGGGAAGTCCTACACTGGAATGTATCCCAGCGGCTACGCCAACGAAGATCTCAAATGGGAGACTTCCGAGCAGTTCGACGCCGGTCTTGACTTCAGATTCCTGAACAATGCCCTTTCATTCACTGTGGACGTGTTCCAGAAGAAGACAAAGGACATGCTTCTGAACAAGCCTATTCCTCTTTACACCAGTTTCAGCTCCATGATTGTCAATGCGGGCTCGGTTGAGAACAAAGGAGTCGAGATGGAGGCCAGTTACAGGTTCAACACCGGAGATGTTTTCTGGGGAGTCGGAGCGAACGCGTCCTACCTCAAGAACAAGGTGACTGACCAGGGTCCGGACAGGGTTGGCCTGAACATGATAGGCGGAGGTCTTGGAGGACAGGTCTCCTACAGCGAGAGCGGAAGACCTTACGGATTCTTCTATGGCTACAAGACAGACGGTATCTTCCAGACTGACGAGGAAGCCGCGGCTTCCAATCAGAATGTGGGCGGAACCCCTCATGCCGGAGACATCCGCTTCGTCGATCTGACAGGTGACGGATCCGTTGGAGCCGATGACAGAACCATGATCGGGGATCCTAATCCGGACTGGACATTCGGATTCAACTTCAATGTCGCATGGAAGAACTTTGATTTCAGCGCTTTCTTCCAGGGAATGGCCGGGAACGACATCTACAAGTTCTATCGCAGACCGAATGCCACACTCGCCAATTTCGGAACCGAATGGCTTGACCGTTGGCATGGTGCCGGAACATCCGACAAGATGCCAAGGCTTGTCGAAGGAGACAACATCAATGACCAGATTTCGGATTTCTTCGTCGAGGATGGCTCATATTTGAGATTCAAGGTTGCCCAAATCGGCTACACGCTGCCGGAAAGAATCACCCGCAAGGCAGGAGTGAAGGCTTTGAGAGTGTTCCTTCAGGGCGAGAACCTGTTCACCGTCACAGGCTACACCGGTTATGACCCGGAGGTCGGCACCAGAGACGGTCTCGATGGCGGAACCTACCCTCAGGCGAGAACGTTCACCGCAGGAGTCAACATTAAATTCTAATTAACGAAAACAAGCGACATTATGAACAAGATATATTCTTACGTTCTTGCGATCGGCGTTTCCATGACAACGCTTTCCGCATGCTCTGACTTCCTTGAGGTGCAGCCTCGCACCCAAGTTGCCGAGACAGAGTTCTACAAGACAGAAGACGAGATGATGCAAGGATTGTACAATGTGATGTGGGAGGTCAAGACGAGGTTGTTGGAAATCCATGACTATTCCTGCATTCTTTCCGACGAGGCCGAAACAGGAGGAGGACTTGGTGAGGGTCAGTGGAAAACGAAG
This sequence comes from Bulleidia sp., assembly GCA_963623745.1. Classification (GTDB taxonomy): domain Bacteria; phylum Bacteroidota; class Bacteroidia; order Bacteroidales; family UBA932; genus Cryptobacteroides. The sequence goes on along the minus strand of CAVFMX010000044.1, from coordinate 29,082 downwards.
TGGGACACGTTCTCCTACAATGCCACCTCCTCCTTCGGGCAATGGGGCTATGGCTCCTGGTGGAATGAATGGGACTTCGGTATCTATAACGGAGTGATTGCCGCCAACATATTGATCGACAAGTTGGATGCCTGCTCCCTTGACGAGAGTTTCGTGAAACCGTTGAAAGCTGAGGCCAGTTTCCTCAGGGCTCTTTTCTATGACTATCTGTTCATGGGCTATGAGCAGTTCCCGCTCATAAAGGGCATCCTCAGCGCCGATCAGATGTACTCCGTCCCCAAAGGAACCAGAGAGGAGATCTACGAATTCATGATGAGAGACCTTTCCGATGAGAACATCGCGGCTCTTCCTGCCCGCGCCAGTGTTCAGCAGGGAAGGGTCTGCGCCGACGCGGCCCGCGTTCTCCGTTCGAAGATCATTCTCTTCCATCGTGACGAGAATATGTATTCCAAGGCTCTCGATGACATGAAGACCATCATCAATTCCGGAACTTACACGCTTGATCCTGACTATCTGCATCTTTGGTTGAAGGATGGAGAATGGGGAACCGAGTCCATCTACGAGGTCTCCGCCGGATCGACCAACAACACGGGTATGGGCTTTGTCCATGGTCTCGGAGGGCGTAACCTTGTCGATCCAAGAAGTGCCGAGGACGGTGGTCTTCTTGAGGGCTATGGCCAGTGCACCATGCCTTCGACTGTCTATAACATGTTCGAGGAGGGTGACACCCGCAGGGAAGGAACCTGCATCGTCTATGCCGACGAGGCCAAAAAGGTGGCCGATCTTGTGGCTTCCGGGACTCTTCCCGAGGGCAGTGCGTTCATCGTTAGTGATCAGCAGGAGAATTACGAGGGTCTTGGACACTACAAGTACCACCCGAGAAAGGAAAGCACCGGATCCATCAATCCGTCAAGCAATCATGCGACTGCTTTCCGCTTCTATCGGTATGCTGATGTACTTCTTCTTGGGGTTGAACTTGAAGCCAGAATCAACGGAACCGTAAGCGATGCCGGCCAACATTGGTTTAACCTTGTAAGGGACAGGGCCTTTGGTGACACGGCGCACAGAATAACCCTTGCCGGGAAATCGAAGCAGGATCTTCTTGACATAATATTCAAGGAGAGAGGCTACGAGTTCATGGATGAGATGCAGCGTTGGTTTGACATTCTCCGTTTTGACAAGGGTACAGAAATCCTTGGTTCGAAAGGCTGGACAGAGAAGTACAGGTACTTCCCGATTGACCAGAGCGAGATCGACCGCACCAATGGTCTTCTTACCCAGAATCCTGGTTGGACGAATTAATTAAAACACCGCTTCTCTCCTATAGGAAGAAGGGTAATGCACAAAGGGGACGGCGAAAGCCCGGCCGGCCAGAGCCGGCAGCGCGGAGCGCCACCCCTCTCCTCTAGGGAGAGGGGTTGGGGAGAGGGGTAATGCACAAAGGGGACGGCGAAAGCCGTCCCCTTTGTGCCTCAGGCGGGAATCGAACCCGCACGGACATTTCTGTCCAAGGGATTTTAAGTCCCTCGTGTCTACCATTTCACCACCAAGGCGGAGAACTGCAAATTTACTAAAAAAAAGTTATTGATTAAGTGGGGGTCTCGACAAAACGGCATTTTGATTGCCCGGAACTTCTTAGAAGTACTTCTTCTCCTGACGATACAATGCTATGAAGATGAAAATCAGCACGGTGAACGCCCACAGGGACGAACCTCCGTAGCTCAGCAGAGGCAGCGGGATGCCGATCACAGGCATCAGGCCGATGGTCATGCCGATGTTGATGAAGAGATGCATGAATATGCACGAGGCGACACAATAGCCATAGATCCGGGTGAATGCCCCTCGGCTTTTCTCCGCATCGGAGATGATCCTCAGGATCAGGAAGACGTAGAGAGAGATCACGACAAGGCAGCCGATGAACCCTCTCTCCTCTCCGACCGTGCAGAAGATGAAGTCAGTGCTCTGCTCCGGTACGAAACCGAAGGAGGTCTGCGTGCCGCCAAGGAACCCTTTCCCGGTAAGGCCTCCCGAACCGATCGCGATCATGCTCTGGTTGACATTGTAGCCGACACCTGTCGGATCCTCCTTCAAGCCCAGCAGAACCTCTATTCTTTTGCGCTGATGATCCTGAAGGACGTTGTTGAAGATGAAGTCCGTGGAGAAAACCAGGGCGATTCCGGCGATCAGCGCGAGAGCGGACATTGAAATGAACTTCTTGCGGAATTTGTAGCCCCAGACTGCCATGAACGGAACGGTGCAGGCACACACACCGATCAGGACATGAAGAGGCTTGATCTTTCCGGCGAACCCTTCCGGATCAAGTTTCCCGAGAATCCATGGCGTGAGGCACAGCAGAAGGAACACTCCGATGCAGATCCGGAGCGGTGTCCTGATCTTCCCGGCTTCAAGCATGTTGCAGACAAGCAGAATCCCGACAAGCGCAAGCAGCGACACGTACGGCGAGACGGTCAGGGGCATAATGAAGACCAGCGCGGCTATGCCGATGCAGAAAAGCCACCAGCCAGAGAGTCCTTCCCTGTACATCACGAAGATGAATCCGGCATAGACCAGCGCGGAGCCGGTCTCGCTCTCGGCCAAAATCACCACCATCGGGATGCCGATGATCAATGCGCTCGAAATGAAGTCTTTGAACTTCGTTATCTTGAAATTGATCTGACTCATCAGTGTGGCCAGCAGCAGCGAAGTCGTTATCTTCGAGACTTCGGCCGGTTGGAAACGGACAGGGCCGAATTCGAACCATGAGCGGGATCCCTTGACCTCGACACCCAGAAATATGACGGCTGCAAGCAGACACAGTACCCCAAGATACAAAGGCCCGGAAGCGCTTTCCCAGAACTGTGCGTTGATCACGAAGACGATGACGGCTGCAAGTCCGAGTGCGGTGAGAATCCAGACGAACTGCTTGCCGCAGCGGAAATTGAAATCGAAGATGCTTGCAGGACCGTCGGAATGAACCGAAGCGTAGATGTTGATCCATCCTATGAGGATGAGAAGCAGGTAGATGACCACCAGCATCCAGTCAACACTCTTCTTTATGCCTCTGTCCGAAAAGTTTCCCATCCCTCAATCTATTTGTAAGCCTTGACCTTGGACATGAGATTGCCTTGCAGGACTCTGTCCTCCAAGGTGCGGCGCTGGTCGCCGATCTCCCCGTTGAGGTATTTCTCGACCAGCAGGGATGCGATAGGAGCCGCCCAAGTCGCTCCGAAGCCGGCGTTCTCAATGTAGGCGGCAACAGCGATCTTAGGATCGTCTTTCGGAGCGAAACAGATGAACACTGAGTTGTCCGCGCCTCTCGGGTTCTGCGCCGTGCCGGTCTTTCCGCAGATGTCCAGTCCCGGAACTGCTGCGATCGAGGCGGTCCCTCCCGAACCGAAACCGCTGTTGACTGCCCTCCACATGCCCTGCGTCACCTTTTTGAAATTCGTGGTGTCCACCATCGTGTACTGCTTCTCGTAATATTTCGGATCGATCCCGACCCCTTCCGAAGCCTTCACCATGTGCGGAATCCTGTACCACCCTCTGTTTGCCACGGTGGCCGCCAGATTCGCGATCTGAAGCGGTGTGACACCCACCTCGCCCTGACCGATGGAGATTGAGATGATGGTGGTGAACTTCCATCTGCCCTTGCCGTAGATCCTGTTGTACAGTTTCGAGGTCGGGAGCGTCCCGCCCAGCTCCGCAGGGAAGTCGCTTCCGAGCTTGTGCCCGAAGCCGAAACTTTGGACATAGTCATTCCATTTGTCCAAAGCTTCGCCTATGCCGCGGTATTTCTTGTTTTCAAGAATATTCTTCAGCACGTAGCAGAAGTAGCCGTTGCAGGACATCATTATCGCCTCTTCCAGCACGAGCGGGGACCGGTGAATGTGACAGCCCAGCTTCCTGTTTCCGAAATGATAGCCTTGGCTGCAAGGGTAGGCCGTCTCCGGTGTCAGGGTACCCTCCTGAAGGCCTATGAGACCGTTGACAAGCTTGAACACGGAACCAGGAGGGTAAGATGCCTGCACGGCCCTGTTGAACATCGGCTTGTGCGGATCCTTGATGATCTCATCGTAGTGCTGTCCGATGTCGGCCAGCATGCTCACATCGACTCCTGGGCTGGAAACCAAAGTCAGGATCTCACCGGTCTTCGGCTCTATGGCCACAAGGCTTCCGACCTTGTTTCTCATCAGTTCCTGGCCGTATTGCTGGAGATCAGCATCGATTGTGGTGTGGATGTCGTGTCCGGGAACGGCCTCCTTGTCCATCTCTCCGTCCTTGTATTGCTGCTCGATCTGGTTCCGGGAGTTGCGCAGGTAGATATTATAGCCCTTCTCTCCGCGGAGCTCCTTCTCCCGCGCGGCCTCGATACCGGTCTTTCCGGCATAGTCTCCGGAACGGTATTCCCCGGAGTGCTTGCCGATGTAGTCCGCGTCAACCTCGGAGACATAGCCGAGGAGGTTCCCGCCGGCGTTGACAGGATAGTCCCGGATGCTTCGCACCTGTCCCTTGAATCCCGGGAAATTGTACTGAATCTCTGCGAACTTCATGTAAGTCTCCGGCTTTATCTGCTTGAGCATCACGACGCTCTGGTAGCCGATGCGGCGGCGGTTCCGGGAATATTCATTCATCTTGCTCCGGATGAATTCAGGAGTCACGTTCAGCGCTCCCGCCAGCATCAAGGTGTCGAAAGGTCTCACTTCGCGAGGGGTGACAAGGATGTCGTAGGTGACTTTGTTGCTGACGATGATCTTCCCGTTGCGGTCGTAGATGATGCCTCTGGAGGGGTAGATGATCTGGTAAACCATCGAGTTGTTGGACGCGTTGATCTTGTACTTGTCATCAACGATCTGGATGTAGAACAACTTCCCGAGAATGATGGCCGTGACAACAAACAGGCCTATGGCCAAAGTCTTGCCTCTACCCTCTATCTTCATAGGTCAGCAGATTTATGAAGCAGATGGAAGCCAGATAGCTGACCGGAACGGAGAGAAACAGTCTGACGGCAATGAACCAGAACGGTCTTGTTCCGGCGCAGTCCGCGATGATGTAAACAAGCAGAAACAGGGTGGTCATCACGATGACGGCCATAGAGACTTTCGCGAAACCGTATTTTCGGACAGAGACGTTCTCATTCAACTCGAAAGGCTCGTTGCCGAAGAACAGTCCGATGACAGGACGTCGCAGCAGGGCTACCGGAACCAGAGACATCGCATTGATTCCAAGTGTGCCTTCCGCGAAGAAGTCCACCGCCAGCCCGGTGACGAAGGCGATCAGCATGGCGTTCACAACGTCAACCTTTGTCGGAATGCACAGCACCATCATAGGCAGGATCGTCATCATCATGTAGGGCGTGAAATGGAAGTAGTTGCTCAGGATCATCTGGGCGACAGTCAGCAGAATGTAGGTGAGTGTGAGACTTTTTTTCATTTCTACGGCTGTTCTTCATGTTGTTTCTCAAGGGCTTCGATCTCCGCGGTTCTGGTGTTCGAAACGATGGTGACATATTTCAGAGCCTTGTGGTTCTGGAACAACTTCACCTCGATCTCGTTGGTGGCCCCGTTGATGATCCTGGACTCTCCCGCCACTCCGATCGGGATGTCCGGAGGGAAGATCGTGGAGTAGCCGCTGGTGAAAACGGTGTCTCCCGGAGAAAACTTGAACTGAAGCGGAATCTCCTTGAGGATCGCCCTGTCTGATCCGATCCCGTCCCATGCGAGCGGACCTACCGCTCCGGAGCTGCCGAGTCTTGCGCTGATGAACAGCTCCGTGTTCAGAAACGAGATCGCATAGGAGTAGTGTGGGTTGACGGCATCGACAATGCCGATGACTCCCTGCGGTGTGATCACACCTGAGTTCCGTGTCACCCCGTCATCGGCACCCTTGTCAATGATCAGATAGTTGTGCTGCGTGTTGATGCCGGACTTGATGACGGTCGCCGGGATGTAACTGAATCCATCGCTCATCATCCTCGGCGCGGAGGTTGAATCCGCGGTCTTTGCCGCAAGTGCGTAGCTTCTGAGCTGTCCCCGCAGCCGGAAATTTTCCAGTGCCAGCTCATCATTCTGCCTTTTCAGGGAGAAATAGGCGGAGGCGGATTGGGTCGCACCCCAAGTCCTCGCCATGAATCCGTGCGAGATTCTGGCGATCCAAATCCTCTGGATCAGACTGTTGTGGGAGAGCATGAGAACAGCCGCCGCCTCCAGAATGATGAAGACCGCGACTGTAAGGATGCTTTTGGCAACAGACCTCTTTTGGGGCATTATCTCATCAGGAATGAATAGTGTGAGGTCTTTTTCAGAGCGATGCAGGTGCCTCTCGCCACGGCGCGCAGCGGATCCTCGGCGACATGGAACTGGATGTTGACCTTGTCAGTGAGTCTCTTCGCAAGGCCTCGCAGGAGCGCGCCGCCGCCGGAAAGGAATATCCCGTTCTCGACAATGTCCGAGTACAGCTCCGGAGGAGTCTGCTCAAGGACATGAAGAATTGAGGATTCCAGTTTCGCGATGGATTTGTCGAGACAGTTGGCGATCTCCTGATGGGTGACGGCGACCTCCACAGGATGGGCTGTCATCAGATTCGGGCCACGGACTATTTTCGGCACCGGCTCCTCGTCAAGTTCCGGGATCACGGCTCCCACAGCGATCTTGATCTCCTCGGCGGTCGTCTCGCCGATCTTTATGTTGTGCTGCTGGCGCATGTAGTACTGGATGTCGCTGTTGAACACATCTCCGGCGGTGTTGATGCTTTCCTGCGCCACGATACCGCCGAGCGAGATGACGGCGATCTCGGCGGTGCCGCCGCCTATGTCAACCACCATGTTCCCTCTCGGAGCCTCGACATCAAGACCGATGCCGAGAGCGGCGGCCATCGGCTCGTAGATAAGAAAGACATCCCTTCCTCCCGCATGCTCGCAGGAGTCGCGGACCGCCCTTATCTCCACCTGGGTGCTGCCTGAAGGGATCCCCACCACAACCTTGAGGTTAGGGGTGAAAAGGGAACGCTTGTTGTTGATCTGCCGGATGAATCCTTTGATCATCATCTCGGCCGCGTTGAAATCCGCGATCACGCCGTCCTTCAAAGGCCTTACGGTCTTGATGCCGGGATTCGTGTGCTCATGCATGAGTTTGGCCTGCTGGCCGATTGCGATGCATTTGCCGGTGTTGTTGTCTATCGCGACAATGCTCGGCGAATCCAGAACGATCTGGCCATTCTTGAAAATGACGGTGTTGGCCGTTCCGAGATCCATCGCTATCTCTTGGGTCAGAAATGAGAATGCCATGACTGAAAAAATATCTTTCTTTAAAATTTCAAAAATACACAAAAAAGTTATATTTGCAAGGATATTATGAGCAAAAAAAGAATATTGATCGTTATGGCCGCCGGAAGCGGTGCCAGGATGGGGTCGTCAACGCCGAAACAGTTTCTGGATCTGGGCGGAGTCCCTGTTCTCCGCAGAACCATAGAGGTCTTTGTCTCGGCGGTTCCGGACATCAGGGTGATCACGGTCCTCCCGCAGGATCATATTCCTTTTTGGAAGGAATATTGCCTTTCTTCCGGCTTCGACTGTCCTCAGACATTGGTCTCCGGAGGTTTCACCCGCTTCCATTCCGTAAGGAACGCCTTGAGGAAAGTTCCGGACGGGGCGGTGGTCGCCATCCACGACGGCGTGAGGCCGCTGCTCTCGGCGGATCTGATAATGAATATGTTCGCACGGATGGATTCAGGTGATGTCCGGTCCCTGATCCCGGTCATTCCATCCGTGGACACGCTGAAGGTCATTGACCGTGTCAAGGATGCGGAAGGAAAGGAGGTTCTGGTCTCCCCGGAAGGGGAGGTGGTGGACAGAAGCCGGATTTTCGGGGCGCAGACTCCCCAGATGTTCCTGTCCGAGGACATCAAGGAGGCTTATTCACAGGCCTTTGACACCGCTTTCACCGATGACGCCTCCGTCGCGCGCAAAAAAGGAATACCCCTCTCGTTCTGTGACGGAGAGAGGTACAACCTCAAACTGACGTCTCCCGAGGACTTGTCCCTCGCAAGGCTGATTATCTCGTCTTCTTCACTGACTCGCCGGACTGGAAAGTAGTCCGCTTGTAGTCCTTCACCCAGACCTGACGCTCGATCGCCTGGTCGAGGGAGATCATCGTCTCTGTGGACTGGATGTAGGGGATGTTCTGGATCGTGTTGATGAGGATCTCCATAAGGTGGTCGTTGTCAAAGCAGTACGCCTTGAGGAGAAGGGCGGCCTTACCGGTCACGAAATGGCATTCCACAATCTCGGCGATCTTCTTGAGATTGGAGACGACCTCGGGATATTTGTTGGCCTCGGAAAGGGTTACGCTGATGAACGCGCAGACGTTGAGTCCCAGAGCCTGAGGTTTGACCAGCAGCCGGGATCCTGTGATGACGCCGTTGGTCTCCAGTCTTTTCACTCTCTGATGGATGGCGGCTCCCGAAACGCCGCATTCACGGGCGATTTCCAGGAAAGGCATCCTTGCGTTGTTGACCAGAAAGGAAAGGATCTTCTGGTCAATCTGATCGATGTGGTAAGTTGCCATTGCTTCCGATTTATAACTAAACAGCCGCTAAATTATGTAAAAAAACTTAAAAAATCAAGATTTCTTGAATCTTCTCCGTCCTTTTTCAGTCGGTTTGGAATTGTTAATTATCTCCAGACAGGCCTCCTCGGTCAGGGTGGCGGCGTCTGTCCCTTTCGGGATCCGGTAATTCGAGCCGGCGTGCTTGATGTACGGGCCGTAGCGACCGTTGATGACCTGGATGTCGTTGTCCTTATATTCAGCCATCACTGAATTTGCAGCGGTCTTGTTCAGGCCTTCCTCGATGATCGCCGAGCATTCCTCCAAAGAGATTTTCAGAGGATCCTTTCCGCGCGGTATCGAGAAATTCTTGTCTCCGTACTTGAGGAACGGCCCGAAACGGCCTTTCAGCGCTATGACATCGGTTCCGTTGTACTGCCCCACGGTGCGTGGCAGCTGAAACAGCTTCAGCGCCTCCTCAAGGGTGAGGTTCTCGATGAGCTGATCCCTGCCGAGGGACGCGTACTGGGCTTTCTCGCCTTCTCCTTTCTGGATGTAAGGGCCGAATTTGCCGAATTTCGCGACAATCCTGTTGCCTTCCGCATCCGTCCCGAGATCCTTTGACACATGGCTGTAGCTGCCGTCGCGCAGCACCTCGTCCACCTTCTTGTGGAAGGGTGAGTAAAACTCCCCGATGACCTTGTTCCAGACGAGCTTGCCGCTTGCGATCTGGTCAAACTCCTTCTCGACGTTGGCGGTGAAGTCGTAGTCCATGATGTCGGTGAAGTTCTTCTCCAGATAGTCGGTCACGATCATGCCGATCTCCTGCGGCAGGAGTTTCCCTCTCTCAGCCCCCACGGTCTCGGTTTTGGTCGTCTGCGAGATCTTCCCGTTCTTCAGTTCCAGATTGTCAACAGTGATTTTCCTGCCTTCCTTGTCGCCCTTGACGATGTAGCCGCGGCCGGTGGTAAGGGTGGCTATTGTCGGGGCGTAGGTGGAAGGACGCCCTATTCCGAGTTCCTCAAGTTTCTTGACCAGGGTGGCTTCCGAGTATCTTGGCGGAGCGGCGGTGAACTTGCAGCCCGCACATATTCCATTTTCCTCCATGACCGTCCCTGTCCGGAGATCCGGGAGCATCACCTCCTCTTCCTCCGACTCGGGGTTGTCGGTGCCTTCGATGTAGAGCCTGAGGAATCCGTCGAACAGTACCTGGGTGGCCTGGGCGTTGAACTTCTCCGTCCTCTTGCCGGAAGAGATCTTGAGGGTTGTGTTGAGGACTTTTGCGTCAGCCATCTGCGAGGCGACGGTTCTTTTCCAGATCAAAGTGTAAAGTTTCTGCTCCTGGGCCGTTCCTTCGATCCCGGTGTTCTCGATGAAGGTCGGGCGGATCGCCTCATGGGCTTCCTGCGCTCCCTTGCTGTGGGTCTTGAACTGACGTGTCTTCGAATATTCAGGTCCGAAATTTTCAGTGATGAATTTCTTCGCCGTGCCGAGCGCCAGGGATGAAAGATTTGTGGAGTCGGTTCTCATGTAGGTGATGAGACCGCGCTCGTACAGGCTCTGAGCCACCCTCATGGTCATGCTGACCGGGAAATGCAGCTTTCTGGCAGCCTCCTGCTGGAGGGTTGAGGTCGTGAACGGAGCCGCCGGGAACCTGGCCGCCTCTTTCTTCTCGACATCGGAGACAGTGAAGCCGGCACCTATGCAGTCCAGAAGGAACCAGCGGGCTTCTTCCAGAGTCTTGAACTTCGTGTCCAATGTGGCCTTGACCTTCACCGAGGCCGGCATACCTTCCGGATGGAAGACCGCTTCGACTTTGTAGTAGGATTCATTTCCGAACCCCATGATCTCCTTCTCCCTTTCGACCACGAGCCTGAGCGCCACCGACTGCACGCGCCCGGCCGAGAGTTTCGGCTGGATCTTCCGCCAAAGGATGGGTGACAGCTCGAATCCGACAAGCCTGTCCAGAACTCTGCGCGCCTGTTGGGCGTTGACAAGGTTCATGTCGATGGAGCGCGGGTTCCGGACCGCGTTCACGATCGCGTCCTTGGTGATCTCGTGGAAGACAATTCTCCTTGTCTGTTCCTTCTTGAGCCCGAGAGTCTCGAAGAGATGCCAGGAAATAGCCTCTCCCTCCCGGTCCTCATCGGACGCAAGCCACACTGTGGAAGCGCTTCCCGCCGCTTTCTTCAGTTCGGACACCACTTTCTTCTTGTCGGACGGTACAACATATTCAGGAGTGAAGTCCTTTTCCACATCCACGCTGAGTTTCTTGTCTTGGAGATCTCTGATGTGGCCGAAACTGGATTTCACCACGTAATCGTTTCCGAGGAACTTCTGTATAGTCTTGGCTTTGGCCGGAGACTCGACGATAACTAAATTGTCTGCCATATTGTCCTATTTCATAGATAGTTTGCCATTTCAATCTGCAAAGTAAACCACAAACGGGGCAATTTTCCAAATTTTGTTTTAAATTTGTCCCTATTATGACCGAAGCGAATCGAAAGAAAATTACGAAGTGGTTCTGGATTCTGATCACGTTTCCGGTGCTGCTTCTCATCTTCATGATAATCCTTGTCTGGGCGTTCGCGGACATCCCTTCCTTCAAGGATCTGGAAGACCCTGACAACAAGCTGGCCACCCAGATCATCGCCGAGGACGGGGAGATCCTGACGACCTTCCACATAGAGAACAGGACCTATGTCTCCTATGACGAGATCTCTCCGAATCTCGTCCACGCCGCCGTGGCCACGGAGGACGTGCGTTTCTACAAACATTCCGGAATAGATTTCAAGGGTTTGGGCCGTGTGCTGTTCAAGACGATCCTGATGCACAACTCAAGTCAGGGCGGAGGCAGCACCATCACCCAGCAGCTGGCCAAGACACTCTATCCGAGAGCGGATGTAGGACGGAAGATCCCCGGAATCTATCATCTCAGGATGGTGTGGGTCAAGCTCAAGGAGTGGATCACGGCGGTCAAGCTGGAAAGGGACTACACCAAGGACGAGATCATGACGATGTATCTCAACTCGATCTTCTTCGGCAGCGGGGCGTACGGTGTGCGCTCGGCTTCGGAGACGTTCTTCGGCAAACTTCCGTCCGAACTTACGGTCGAGGAGAGCGCCATGCTTGTGGGCATGGTCAACAAGCCTACAAGGTACAATCCGGTTCTCAATCCTGACAAGGCTCTGACCAGAAGGAATTTCGTCATCGGCCAGATGGAGAAGGCCGGCTATCTGGACAAGGCCCGGAGGGATTCCCTCCGCCTGATCCCGATCGATCTCAACTATGAGGTTCAGGATCACAACGCCGGTCTCGCCCCGTATTTCAGGGACATGATCCGCCGCGTTATGAATGCCGGAAAGCCTCGCAAATCAGACTATTACACTGTCGAGGACTACTCCGCCGATTCTCTCTCCTGGGTCTCGGACGACCTGTACGGCTGGCTTGAGAAGAACAGGAAGGCCGACGGTTCGAGGTACGACCTTGACAGGGACGGCCTGCGGATCTACACGACCATCAACTACAAGATGCAGAAATATGCCGAGGAGGCTGTCGCCGAGAGGATCCGCGACCTCCAGGCCGATTTCCGCAGGGATCTGCGGAGCAAGACGAACAAGCCGTTCTCCAACGACATCGACGCCGAGACCAGAGACAGGGTGATGCGCCAGGCGAGGCGCTGGAGCGACCGCTACCGTACCCTAAAGAAGGAAGGAAAGAGCGAGGCGCAGATCCTCAAGACTTTCTCCCAGCCCGTGAAGATGCGCGTGTTCGCCTATAATAAGAAAGGTTACGCCGACACCACCATGACACCGGACGATTCGATCCGTTACTACAAGTCCATCCTCCGCACCGCCTTTGTGGCGATGGAGCCGGGGACGGGACATGTCAAAGCTTATGTCGGAGGGCCTAACTACCGCTATTTCAAGTACGACAATGTCCGTCAGGGCAAACGTCAGGTCGGATCCACGATCAAGCCGTTCCTCTACACTCTGGCCATGCAGGAGGGCATGACCCCTTGCGACAAGGTCGTGAACCTGCCTCAGACTTTCGTCCTTCCGGACGGCAACACTTGGACTCCGCGAAGCACGGACAAGGAAGAGTGGATAGGAAAGACCGTGACACTCAAATGGGGTCTGACCAACAGCTCCAACAACATCTCGGCCTACCTGATGAAGCAGTTCGGTCCAGAGGCGATGGCCGACATGATGCGCAGGATGGGGATCCGGAGCCACATCGACGAGGTTCCCGCTCTCTGCGTGGGTCCGGCCGACCTGTCGCTCTGGGAGATGGTGGCCGCCTACAACACCTTCCCGTCAAGGGGAGTTTACATCGAGCCTCTTTTCGTGACCAGAATAGAGGACAAGCAGGGCAATGTCATCAGCGAGTTCACGAACCGCAAGCGCGAGGCGATAGGGGAGAACACGGCCTACCTGATGGTCAATCTGATGGAAGGCGTGGTCCAGGGCGGTACCGCCATCAGGCTCCGCTACCGCTACAATCTGATGGGGGAGATCGCGGGAAAGACCGGGACCACCAACGACAACGCCGACGGGTGGTTCATCGGCTACACTCCGACTCTGGTGGCCGGAGTCTGGACGGGTGCGGAGGACAGGCAGGTGCACTTCCAGTCAATCACCTACGGGCAGGGGGCGCACATGTCCCTTCCTACCTGGGGAATATTCATGCGCAAGGTCATCGCCGACGGCACGCTTGGTGTTTCGGAGAATGACAGGTTCATCGCGCCGGCGGGAGTGACCCTGAATCTCGGGTGCACCGGCGGGGATGAGGATGCTGCGGTGGAGGTGCAGCGGAAGACGGAAGACTATTATTTTGAATGATGACGAATATGTGCAAGTACCGGAAGATAGCTGTGATTTACGGAAGCGACTCCTCGGAATGGGAAGTTGCCTGCCGCAGCGGGGAGTTTGTGGCCTCCCGTATCGATGGGACGAAATACGATGTCTATGAGATTTTCGCACGTTTCGGCAAGTGGTCGCTTGTGGCCATGAGGAAGCGGGATGCCATGAGGATCCCCTTCGCCGAGGGAGCCAGACCGGAGATTGATAAGACTGACTTTTCAGTCAAGGTCTATGGCGAGAAGATCAATTTTGACTATGCTTACATAGTGCAGCATGGAACCCCCGGGGAGAACGGCCTGCTTCAGGGCTATCTGGAGATGCTCGGGATTCCGTTCAGCAGTTGCAGCGCCTTTGTCTCTGCGGTCGCCTTTGACAAGTTCGCCTGCAAGAGCTATCTGCGGGGGGTGGACTTTGTCAAGTGCGCTCCGGATGTGTTTGTCCGCAGCGGGATGGATCTCGACGCTGTCTGCGGCAAGGTCGCCGGGACATTGAGATTCCCTGTGTTCGTGAAGCCTACGGACGGCGGCTCAAGTTTCGGAATCACCAAGGTGCACAAGGCGGAGGATCTCCCGGAGGCGATCCGGTTCGCTTTTTCGGAAGGGACTTCGGTCATCATCGAGCAAGGAGTGACGGGCAGGGAGTTCACCTGTGCCGCCTACGCAGATGCGGAAGGGATCAAGTCTCTGCCGGTGATTCAGGTCGTCACGGAGAACGACTATTTTGACTACGACGCCAAGTACAACGGCCACAGCCAGGAGATCTGTCCGGCACCGGTCGGTGAGGACTTGAGCGGGCATATTCAGGAAGTAAGTGAAAGAATATACTCGCGGCTCGGTTGCTCCGGCGTGGTGAGGATGGACTACATTCTGGCGGATGACGGCCTTTATTTCCTGGAAGTCAACACGATCCCTGGCATGACAAGTGCCTCGCTCGTACCCAAGATGATCCGCACCGCCGGAATAGACATCACTGATTTCCTGACAGGGATCATTGAAAATTCATGATTATCTGATCTGAACCTATGCTATTGAAGGATTTCATCAATGGTGGAGTGGCTCGACTGGAGTCTCTCTACCCGGTCAAGGAGGCGAGGAACATCATGCTGATGCTTTGCGAGAGCAGGATCGGCACGAAGAGTTACACGCACATCGTGGAGCCGGATTACCAGATCAAGGACAAGGCGTCGGAAGGACTTTGCGCGGATCTGGATCGTCTGGCATCGGGCGAGCCGATTCAGTACGTCTTAGGGTTCGCGGATTTCTGTGGTCTCAGGTTCAAGGTCACTCCCGATGTGCTTATCCCGCGTCCCGAGACCGAACTTCTGTGCCGTGAGGCGATAAAGGCAGGCTCAAGGATGCAGAGGATGAGAGAAGCCTACGGAAAGTCCGCCAGACCTGTCAGGATTCTGGATCTCTGCACCGGCTCCGGATGCATAGCCTGGACGATGGCCCTGAACATTCCTGGAGTTGAGGTCGTGGGTGTGGACATCTCAGAAAGCGCAATTGCCGTGGCGCAGGGGCAGGATCTCATCCAGAAGCCAAAGGAGACGGAGGTCATCGCTCCACGTTTTGTAGTCGCTGACATTCTCGCCGAGCCGCAGACCTTCGCGGAAGGGGAGTTCGATCTGATTCTGAGCAATCCTCCCTACATCATGGAATCGCAGAGATCACGGATGCGGGTCAATGTCCTCGGCTTCGAGCCGTCAACGGCTCTGTTCGTGGAGGATGAGGATCCTTTGAAGTTCTACCGTTCCATCGCCGGACTCTCAAACGAGCTTCTGGCCCCTGAGGGAGTGGGTATGACCGAGATCAACGAGCTTTTAGGACAGGAGACCGCCAAGGTTTTCAGTGATGCCGGATTCCAGAAAACCGAGACTGTCAATGATTTTTACGACAAAAACCGCTTTGTGTTTTATTCAAAATAGGCTCTGCACACAGCCCTGTGCATGATTTTTACAAATAGCCGTGGAATTTTTGTGTCCACGGCTATTTTTGTGTCCCTTTGTGCTGTAGTAACAACTTTAAACTCATTTCAAAATGAAGAATTTCAGTACAGGGAAAAGGTTGCTGGCGCCAGTTGTGCCGGCCCTTGCGGCGATGGCCGCGTTGTTTTCATCCGCATGCGACAGGATCGACCGGCCGGAAGTTTCTCTTCAGGGAAGCGAGGTCGCGGTCAGTTCAGAACCGTCATCTGTCAGCCTTTCCGTGGACGGCATCGCCAGGATGCTCTCCGAACTTCCGCTGACGATCACCCAGGTCAGGGAAGTCCACGACGGTGTGATGTCCTCATCCTCAAACGGCTATGATGAGGAATATACCTTCGCGAGCCTTGTCTCGCATCCCGGATCCGGGGTCGGGGAGGAACTGCTTCAGACCAGAGCTTCGGTGGAATATTCAGAACCGCTCCGGGATCTTCTTATGGCTTCCGGCAAGGTTCCGCAGACGCGGGCATCCAACTTTCTGGAAGATCTTTCCGCCACAGGCTTCCAGATTTATTGGCCATATTCGGAAGACTGGGACGGCGAGTCCATGCCGGTGATCACGTTCAATCCTGATGAGGCAGCCGCCGTCTCCGGATGTGCCGGCGTCAATGACGGCTCCAATGTCGGCTATCTTCGCGAGCAACTTCCGGACGGGTCTTGGATCATCAAGGAAGTCATTGTGGATGAGGAATATGCCAAAAGCAATCCGGTCTGGGTCATAAACCGTAACGAGGACTCGGCCTATCTGACTCCACAGATGGTCGAGGCTCTTTATCCGGAACGGTCGGCTGTAGTCTCCACAAGATCGTATGACGATTGCCGCACATTGGTCCTCAAGGAGTTCAAGGCCCACAGGAACTACGACTCATGGTTCGCCGGCGGATCCGAGTTCTTTGTGAAGTGCGGCTCTCTGGACGGATTCACGGCCACGACCGAGGACGAGATCAAACTCTATAGTCCGTCCGTGTCTGACATGATGATCAACGTGAAGCGCAAACAGGTCGGGAAAGCGGTCAGGTTCAACACGGTGCTTGTGTCGGAATGGACACCGCAGCTGGAAGAGTGCGCCTTCCTGGTGATCGAGGACGATGGCGGCAAGCAGACCTCATGGAAGGCCAACGGTGTGGTGAAGATCAAGTCCAAGTCCTACGGCTTCGAGGTCGAGCTTCCTTTCCGCCGCAACGATGACCTTGTCTGGCGCGGCAAGCTTTCAAGCGGCTACTTCGAGAAGTACAACGGCAAGCCGAACCGTTTCGGCGATGTCAGTGTCACTTTCAGTTTTATGTAAAGGATTGATTGTTTGAATATTCCATTTCCACTCCCCGGCGTATCGGCTCCCTCGGTGAGCATTGGCTCTGCCGGACATGAATGCAGGACAATGCTTTTCAGGCACTTTCAGTCATGACCGCGACACGTATGGCCGCCGGGTCTGTCGAAGCGCGGAGGGAGTGCAGGTGTACCGAAATATTGCGGAATTGAAAATAATACCTATATTTGTATGCCAGTGATTTTAAGATTGTTCGGTTTTACTTTCTACTTTGTTCAGCAGAGAACACGAACCGATCCACGTGCACATTGAAGGAGCTGACGGGTATGCTGTCTGACGCACGACGAGATCAACATCGCCGGATTTTCTGAATATGCCGGAATAAAACCCCACCCTTTTCCGGAATTACATAAATGGCTTTAAGCGCCCTTCTGCCGCAAGGCTTCAGCAAATACAACGAGCGCTAAAAACCTTGGCGGAATCCTACTCCGCTGCTTGTTTCACTGAATAGGATTTTTATGATCATCTCGCAGCGCGCACAGTCGAATGAGAGGTGGTAACGCTTGCCGTTGTTGGTGAGACACAGGTGCGTGGACGGGGCGGTTTTGCCTTTTTGCCGATGTGCCGGGCAAAGGCCGAGTTCGTAGCGTATGCAGTACTTTGTGCGCATCAGCTCGGCATCCGGGCGGTGGGAGATTTCGAAAGCGTCCTCGGCCATCGCGGCACCAAAAGACAGGCAGGTTTCCCTGGCGATGCGGTTGGCGATGTTCGCCTTGTACGAAAGATGGATGCCTTCTGATGCAGTTTCCTGAATGTCAAGGATTCGGGATAAATCCGCGCTGCCCCTCCTTTGGGCGGCGGTCAGCGGGATGGCCTTGCAGGGTATGGCTTCAAGAGCGGCGGCGAGATCCCGTCTTATGGCGTTCAGGGCGGAGGCCGGCAGGAACGGCAGCGTCCCGTCCGGAGTCCGAACGTCCAAAGAGCGGAGCGTGAATGAATATGCTCCCGTCACCTTTGAGATCTGGGCGGTGAACATCCCGCGCATCCTCTCCGGATTTTCCGCCGCAGTGTCACCTGCCTCCCTCTCCAGAACGACACAACGCCCATCCTGACTTATTGCGCTGATCCTCAAAGAATATGTCTGCTCACTCAGTCGCTTCGATGGTTGGTGAGAATCATTGGGCCACAGGCTCGGCGACCGGCTCTTTCCAGTCACCGGGCTTGTCGGAGTGACCGGAGCAACCATGACAGAAATAGTCACCGTCACGGGAATCGTCCTGACCGGGAGGTCGGTGTCCAACTCTTTTCCGAAGGCCGCGTTGAGGTTGCGGTACAGTTTCGCGCCCGGATAGAGGCCTTGGACATTCCTGCTCGTTATCCGGTTCCCTTGGCAGACATCGCCACGGAATCCGACGATCTCCCTGCGGCCTTTGGCGATGAAAGAGAACCCGTCCCCGTTCTGAAGCCGGTCGGCAGGATTCTTCATCCGCACGGTTATCGTGGCATTTCCTATGGAGACCACCGTCCCTATCTCCTCTCCGATTGATTTGGGCGCGTCCATCGAGGACCATCCCGCAGACCGTCTCCCGTCCAGAAACAGCTGCGTGTAGCCCCGGTTGAAAGTCTTGTTAAGATCCGGAGTGAACCCTCCTTCCGACCGCCCGAACGAAACCCTGCGGTACTTTTCAGGATTCGCCGCGACCAGCTCATCCAATGCCAGTGAATATGCCCGCACGACGTTCCGCACGTAGGAGATGTTCTTCAGCCTCCCCTCGATCTTGAACGAGCGGATTCCCGCCTCCGTCAGATCTTCCAGCCTGTCCAGAAGATTGTAGTCCTTCAATGACAGCAGGGCTTTGTTCCTCACTAAAACGTCCCCGGACTCGTCCACAAGGTCATAGAGCGACCGGCATGCCTGAATGCATTCCCCCCGGTTGGCACTTCGGCCGGCGATCCGCTCTGACATGTAGCACTGTCCGCTGTAGCAGACGCATAGCGCTCCGTGGACGAAGAACTCCAACTCGCAGCCGACGGCGTCACGGATTGCCCTGATCTGTTCCAAGGACATCTCCCTTTCCAGAACAAGACGTGAGGCTCCGAGACTTTCGTAGAGCCGGGCTTTCTCCGGAGTCCTTATCGCACACTGTGTCGATGCGTGCACCGGCAGGTCGGTCAGTTTCCAGACCGCAAGATCCTGGGCGATGACGGCATCCACCCCGGCGGCTTTCGCCCCGGCAAGCAGCCTTTCCGCCTCCGCAAGTTCATTGTCGAAAAGAATCGTGTTGAGTGTCAGGAATATGCGCACCCCGAATCGGTGGGCATATTCCGTGAGTCTCCGGATGTCCTCCATCTGGTTTCCGGCAGCCTGGCGCGCTCCGAACGCCGGTCCGGCCACATACACGGCATCGGCACCGCAGTCAATCGCCGCGATGCCGATGTCAGCGTTTCTTGCCGGAGCAAGAAGTTCGAGACAGTCCATTTTGCCCGAAGATTCCACCGGAGACGGTGAATGCGAAGGCTTATTTGTTCAGAGCCGCGATCATCTGCTTGGCCTGTGCGCCGAACTTCGGATCGTCCTGAACCTTCTTGTAGAACTCAAGAGCCTTGGCGTTGTTCTTCGCACCCTGATAGAGGGCGGCTACCGTGAAAGTGATGGCCGGAGCGTTCTTCGCGTCCGGTTTCATCTCAAGGTACTTCTCGAAGTATTTGATGGCGTCCGCGTTCTTGTTGAGTTTCTGGGAGCTCTGACCGGCGATGAGGTAGGCGGTGGCATTCTCCGCAAAGCTGTTGGCCTTGTCGGCGGCCTTCACTGCGTCAGCGAACTTCTGTCCCTTGAGGGCGGCGTTTGCCCGCCTTACATAGATGTTGGACACCTGCTCCTTAGCCTCGGCCTCCTCCCCGTTCCATGCCGCGTGCTTGAAAGCCTCGATGGCCTCCTCGGTCTTGCCCTGCGCTCCGAGAGCCTGCCCGAGATAGAGGGCGGTCTTTCCGGCCGTCGTGTCGCAGGCATAAGACTTCGCAAAACCGTCAGAGGCTGTGGCGAAGTCTTTCAGCTTAAGGGCATTGATGCCCTTCTGCAGCCACATCTGAGGGACGAGTTCCTTGGCTTTTTCGGCGACTTCGGCGTTCTCGTATTCAGTGGCGATCTTCTCCACCTCGTCGAGTTTGACGGCGGCCTCGTCGTACTTCTCATCCTTGATCAGATCTTTCGCGACCTCAAGCGCTACCCCCGGGATGGCGTTCTTGCAGTTGGTCACGAGCTCATCCGCGTCAGCGCCGATGGCATTGCCCATCTCAAGGGCTTTCTGGAAACAGTCAAGCGCCTCAGTCCAGTTCTTCATTGAGATGGCGGTGGCTCCATTATTGTAGAGTTCCGTTGCTTGAGCCATGTCTTGAGCGGAGGCCATGCCGGCGGCCAAAAACGCAGCCGCGATAGCGAGAATAAACTTTTTCATCGTATCAAAATTATGTTTAACTATATTCGCAACATCCACAAATGTAATAAAAAATTGTGTCAATTGCGCATAATTGGCTATTTTTGTCTTGGGAGGTGTTAGGAATGCGTTACTTTATCAAATCAGTCCTGTGCTTCGCGCTGCTGTTATTTTCAACAATGATGCCGGCGCAGGATCTGCCTGTTCTCCAGAAGGACGGAGCAGTCACGACGGGCAGCCTCACCAACGGAATTGCCTACTATCTGGTGGCCAACCCTTCGATGAAGGGAGTGGCCGATTTCGCACTTGTCCGCAAAGGAGGGTGCGACACGCTCGCGGCCAGGAAAGAACTTTCATCACTGCCTCACTTCAACAAGACAATCCCTTACAAGTTTCTGTCACGCAAAGGAATAGGCTGCCGTCCGGAGGGCTACATCTCCTACCGGGACGATGCTGCCATATTCAGATTCGATGACGTTCCTGTCTTCGACCAGGCCGCATCGGACACCACTCTTCTTCTGATGTTCGACCTCATCGCGACCTCTTCGAGCCAGCATGCGGTCATCATTGCCGGCGACATCAACCCTTCCGCCATCATCGAGAGGATGAACGTCTTCTCTCTGATGGTTCCGTCACGCAACCCGGTCTATAGAAAAAAGGAATATGTCTGGAAGCCTCAGGAGGAGGCTGAATATTCACTCATCCCGTCTCCGCAGTCCTCCGTGACGGTGGAGTTCCGTTCGCCGAGGACTCCGGACAATCAGATGGGAACCATCCAGCCGTTCATCTCGGAACTTTTCTCCAACGCGCTGCGCGGGATTGTCTCAAGCCGTCTGCGGGAGACGTTCATGTCAATGGGCATTCCTGTCCGGTCATCGGATGCCGAGTACCTTGGAAGTGCGGACGGAGCCGGTGACGAGCGTTTCCGCATGACTGTCCGGACTTCCCGCGATCAGCTGATGCCGGCGACGTTGGCTCTTGCCTCCACCTTGTCGGAAATCTGCTCCAAAGGAATCGGGACCGATGAGTACAGGGTCGCGCGCAACTCCGTACTGAACGGTTGCCTCAAGGCTTCCACCAACGATGCGATCGTACGCCAATGCGTCTCGGCCTACCTTTACGGTGCGGATCTGGCTTCCCCGGCGACAAAGGCGAAGTTCTTTTTGTCAAGGAACATGTCCGCGACGGCCGAGACGGAGATCTTCAACGCCTATGTCTCCGCCCTGCTTTCAGGCATGGAGACCCCTTCGGTGACCTGGACAGGCGATGAGGATGACTATGACGGATGGTTCTGGCCGACAGCGTTTGAGTCGGCCAGGGAAGGTGTTTCGATGCTTGAAAAGCCTGTTTACCACTGGAGAACCAGTCCGAAGGACACTTCCGCCTTTTGGAATGACAAGAACAAGGTGAAGCTCAGGTCTGTGGTGTCAGAGCCTGTCTCCGGCGGGGAGATGTGGACTTTCACCAACGGCATGAAGGTGATCTACAAGAAGAAGGACACCAAGGGGCGGTTCAGTTACTCATTGATGATAAAGGGCGGTTTCTCCACTGTGAAGAATCTCCGGCGCGGGGAGGGGGCTTTCTTCCCGGACATGTTCGGACTTGGCGAGATCGCCGGAATGTCAGGGAGCGATTTTGACAAGATTCTCAGGTCGAACGGTGTGGAGATGGACTGTGCGGTCTCGGCTTCTGACCTGCGTCTGTCGGGTTCCGCTCCGTCAGACAGATTCACCCTTGTGCTCAAGGCACTGCTTTCCGCAGCCAACCGCAGAAAGCCGTCTGCGGCCGATTTCAAGTCTTGGCGGGATCAGGAACTTGCATCGCTGGAACCCGCCTGTCTGGACAGCCTGATGTACCCGGACTACAATTACTCCTCCGTCAAGACCCCGTCCGGTCTTACGCCGGAAGTCATGGAAGACGCATCTGCTTTCTTTGACAACCAGTTCCTTCATGTGAACGACGGTGTTTTCGTGATTGTCGGCGACATGTCCGCCGAGTCGGTGCAGAAGATCCTGTGTCAGTACCTCGGAGGATTCCGTGTCAGCAAGTCCTCGACAGTCCGCCAGTTCGTCCCGTACAAGATGCGCACCGGTGTCACGACGTACACTAGAACGGGCGCTCCGGTCAGCATAAGCATCGCTTTGGCGTGCGCCGAGCCTTTCACCACGGAGAACTACATGGCTTTCAAGGTCGCGGGACTTGCCATACAGCGCAGGTTGACCGGCGTGATGGCAGAACACGGTTTCAGCGTGAGGCTGTCGGACCGTTTCAGCGTCTGGCCTCAGGAGACCTTGGAATTGATTTTCAGATGCTCTCCTGTCCCGGAGACGGGGCTCCCGTACGGTGTGGAGAGCGGTTCGTCACAGCCGATGAGAGCGCTTGTCGCGGCCAGAAAGGCGATCGAGACCGTGCTTTCGCAGCCGGTTGACGCGGCAGAGCTCGCCTCGTGCAAGTCTCTGCTGGCCAACAACTATTCCACCTACCTGTCGGACACGGACAACTACATCGATGCCGTACTGATGCGCTATTCCGCCGGGAAGGACGTGCTGACCGGCTACAACAACAGAATCGGCAGCGTCTCCGCCGACAAGGTAAAGGAAATCTTCGGCGTCCTGTCAGAAGGAATGAGAATCGAATATGTCGTCAAGCAATAAGTTCGGAACCATCATCCAGATCGGTGACATCCTTGTGTCAGAGGATGTCGTCACTGAATGTTTCGCCTGTGACTACGCCCATTGCAAAGGCTGCTGCTGCATCATCGGGGACAGCGGGGCACCGCTGGAAGAGTCTGAACTGGAACCTTTGGAGGAGAACTACCCGGTGTATTCCAAACTGATGAGGCCGCAGGGCCGCGCCCGGATTGACAGGGAGGGATTTTTCTCCATCGACCGGGACGGGGACATCGTGACTCCGGTCGTGGACCGGACGGAGGAATGTGCCTACACCACTTTTGACGGGGAGGGCAACTGCTTCTGTTCCATCGAACGATGCTTCTTCCAAGGCACCTGCAAGTTCCGCAAGCCTCAGTCCTGCTGGCTCTACCCGATCCGTGTCACCAGACTCACCGGCGGGGGTCAGGCCCTGAATCTCCATCGTTGGGAAATCTGCAGGGACGCCTACGAAAAAGGCCGACGCGGGGGGATTCACGTCTATGAGTTCCTCCGCGAACCCCTCATCTCCGTTTTCGGGGAAGACTTCTACGAAGCCCTCACCTTCGCCGCCGGGAAGATTCTTTCAGACGGCCGGTGACGGAGAACCGGAATAGTCCTGTGAGGATCACTCTGCCTTGTCGTCGGAGGCGAGGAGAGCCACTGCGGCATCATAGTCGGCGGCGTTGACCTTGACCTCCACTGGATCGACATAGTTCAGCGAGACGTAGGAAGAGTTCTCTCCGAACACTGCGGCAGGAATGCCGTTCTCATTGAGCATCCCCGCTGTGATGTGGGCGCTCATCGCATTGTCGAACTTCGCGACAGTCTTGAGTTCTTCTGCCATAATCTTTGAATATCAGAGGGTCAGGTGTTATTCCTCGTCCAGTACCCTGAACTTGTACTCAAGGCCGCCGACAATCCGCACCACCTCCTTGGTGAGTCCCTCGACCTCGAAGCCGCCGAGTTCGCGGGTCATCGTGATCCGGTCCTCGAACATCTTGAAAAGGGCGCTGAACTTGGAGCGGAGACGGAAGGTCATGTTCCCGCCGTCCTCGCTTTCCAGACGGTAGCCGCGCGCCTCCATGTAGTCAATGATTCCGCCGCGGAGGTCGGAATATTCACCTTTCAGCATGGCGGATCTTCTGATGAAGCCGAACCTCGGGTAGAACGCCGAGACCACAGCGAACAGGGCGGCTATCTGCCACAGGGATTTGTAGCCGTCGCGGAACATCAGACCGACATCGGCCTTGACGACTCCGATCAGCACCAGAGCCGCCATGATGACCACAAGCAGGATGGTGAAATAGAAGAAGTATTTGACTGCTCTGACAAAGTATTTCATCGTTAGTGCGATTTTTGCTATAGAGACAAAGATATGAAATTGTTTTGTTATTTTTGTGTCATCAATCATTAAATCGAAAGACTATGGCAGAAATAGATCCTATTCAGGAGCGCCGTGAGCGCGAAGAGCAAGAGAGGAAGAATGAAAGCCTCAGGAAGACGATGTGGGCGCTTGTGGCTGTGGCCGTGCTGCTTGCCGCCGGCCTTGCCTACATCTGGTCCTCGAAATCCAGCCTCGTGAAGGACCTGAACGCGGAGAAGGAAGACCTTACCCAGCAGATGATCGCCTTGAAGGGGGACTACGACAGCCTTTCATCAGACTATGCCACGATCAACAGCCAGCTGGATTCCTCCAAGGAAGAGGTCAACCAGCTGATCGAGAGAATCCAGAAGACAGAAGCCACGAACCGCCGCAAGATGCGTCAGTACGAGAAGGAACTCGGAACCCTGCGCAGCATCATGAAGAGCTACATCGTGCAGATAGATTCCCTCAACACATTGAATCACAAACTTACGGCTGATGCCGCCGCCGCCCGCCGCGAGGCTGCCGAAAGCCGTGCCGAGAACGCCGACCTCAAAGGGCAGGTCGAGAACCTTTCCGGTCAGGTGGCCGCAGGCTCGGTGATCAAGTCCAGGGGGTTGAGCGTCGCCGCCTACAATGGCTCCGACAAGGTCACGGACCGCAGCAGCAGGGTAGTGAGACTTCTGGCCTCATTGAGTCTCGTCGAGAACGATCTTGCTCCGAAGGGTCCGGTCAGGGTTTACCTGCGTGTGAAGGATCCGGACGGAATCCTGCTCACCAACAGCACCCAGACATCGTTCTCGTTCAACGGCCAGACCATGATCGCCTCCGCTTCCCGCGAGGTTGACTACGAGGGCAAGGAGGTTGACCTCAGCATCTACCTCAACGACATCCCTTCCTATCAGGCAGGAATCTACACGGTCGAGGCCTACACCGCCCAGGCTTTCCTCGGCAAGACGGAGCTGTTGCTCAGGTAGCCCGGTGATTTACCTTCACGTTCCTTTCTGCGGCAGTTTCTGCACCTACTGCGACTTCTATTCGGAAATATGCCGGGACATCCGGGCGTTCAATGACTACGCCGATGCCGTCATCGCGGAGATCCGCAGACGCCGGGAGGAATTGTCTATGAATATGTCCGCACAGGATGCGGTCAACACCCTTTACGTCGGAGGAGGCACCCCATCGGTGCTTCCTCTTGATGTTCTGTCCCGGATTGTCAAGGCTGTTCCCGAGACCGGCCGGACAGGGCTCTTTGAAGAATTCACCATAGAGGTGAACCCCGAGGACATAGTGGAAAAAGGGAGTGAATATGCCCGCGGACTTCTCGGCCTTGGAGTGAACCGGATCAGCATGGGCATCCAGTCGTTCGAAGACGGAATTCTCCGCTGGATGAACCGCCGTCACGACGCGCGGCGTGCAGTCGAGGCTTTCCGGATTCTTCGCGGGTGCGGAGTCCGGAACATCAGCATTGACCTGATTTTCGGCATGCCGCAACTGACGGACGAGATCTGGAAAGACACGATCGAAAAGGCCTTGGAACTTGCACCGGAACATATTTCGGCCTACCAGTTGTCAATAGAGGAAGGAAGCGCCCTTTCCGTGATGCTTGCCGACGGACGCTACGTCGAGGCTTCCGATGAGCAGTGCCGCCACCAGTACGACATCCTGTGCCAGGCTCTTAAAGGGTCCGGCTACCATCATTACGAAATCTCCAATTTCGCAAAGCCCGGCTTTGAGGCCGTCCACAACAGCGCCTACTGGCGCAGAGTCCCTTACATCGGCCTCGGTCCCGGCGCCCACTCCCTGTCCGGCAACGTCCGCTCCTGGAACGGCCGGGTGCTTCCCCGCAGGATTCCGGACGGAGATCTGACAACATATTCCAGAAGTTTTGAGACTCTTTCGCCGGAGGACATCAGAACGGAGAGGCTGATGCTCTCCCTGCGCACCGACAAAGGCTTGGAAGCCACGGAATTATATTCATTGGCAGACCGCACCGCCATCGCCTCCCTTCTGGATGCAGGTGCCTTGGAAAGTCACGGCTCCCGGATCCGCATCCCTGAAGACCGCCTCTTCACCTCCGACGGGATCCTCCGCGAGCTGATCTGACTCCCTTTTTCTTACGCGGCCTTTCCGGTCATTTTCATCTTTGTCATCGGTCACGTAGCTGCCTACGCTCCCTCTTCCAAAGCCGAAACTGTCTCAAAAATCCCATATGATAAGAAGCTGTTTGAATTTTTTGTTCAGTTATTCATTTAATATATTTTGTGCTATTGTGAATGCTTTGATGGCTGGCGAGTTTGGTCAAACACAAACTCGCCAACCATCAAACTACTTAAGTAATCGAACTACCTGACAGTGAACCCTACAGGCTCGCCGGATGCGGAGTCGGTGGCTACCCAGAGTTGGAAATCACCGGGCTCGACAACATATTCATTGTTGATGTTCCAGAAGGCGAGGGAAGTGACAGGGAGCTGGAACTCTACGACTTTTGATTCGTTGGTGTTCAGCGAAACCCTTTGGAAACCTTTGAGTTCCTTGACGGGACGGGCGATGGAGCCGACGAGGTCACGAACGTAGAGCTGGGCGACCTCCGTGCAGGCATATTCCCCGCTGTTCTTCAAGGTGACTTTGACCTTGATTGTGTCCGCGGCGGTATATTCACGCCTGTCAAGAGTCAGGTCGGAATATTCAAAAGTGGTGTAGCTCAGGCCGTAGCCGAACGGGAAGAGCGGGCCGTAGCCGCTGTCGAGGTAGTAGGAGGTGCAGCCGTTGGAGGTCTGGCCGGCCTTGAGAGGAAGATCCATCAGGAGGGTTTCCGTACCGGTGTTCGGACGGCCGGTATTGAGGTGGTTGTAGTACATCGGGGCTTGGCCGACGGTCTTTAGGAATGTGACAGGGGTCTTTCCGGACGGAACGGCCTTTCCTCTCAGGAGATCCGCGATCGCCTCGCCTCCCATTGTTCCGGGGTGGAACGAATAGAGCATCGCGTCACAGTTCTCAAGATCACGGCCGATGGTCAGAGGCCTGCCGGCAATCACGACCACGATGACCTTTTTGCCGGTCTGCTTCATCACCGCTATCAGCTCGCTTTGAGCACCTTGAAGATTCAGGTCGGACAGGCAGTGAGCCTCTCCGGAGAGGATCGCCTCTTCTCCGACGAACACCACAATGGCGTCTGCCCTTGATGCGGCGGCCTTTGCCTTGGCGATTCCGGCAGAGCTTCTGTCGCGGCTGAAGGCGGTTCCCGGCTCGTAGATCACGTTGTAATCCTTTTTGAGAGCGGCCAGAGGAGTGACGGAATGGGTCTCGTCCCCGTCAAGCGTCCAAGTGCCCATTTGTTCGTAAGGAGCGTCGGCCAGGGGACCGGTCACAAGCAGAGTCTTGACATTATTCAAAGGAAGAGCTGCGTTGTCGTTCTTCAGAAGGATGGCTGATTCAATGGCGCTCTGCTTGGCGGCCGCCAGATGTGACGGGGCGTAGAGAACATCTCTTGAGCCCTCCTCGTTGACGTAAGGATTGTCGAACAGCCCGAGGCGGAACTTCAGGCGAAGGATGTCCCTGACAGCGTCATCAATCTGTTTCTCGCTGATTTTCTTTTCTTTGACCAGTTCCTCGATGAAGGAGATGTATGCGTAGGACATCATATCCATTTCGACACCGGCGTTGACAGCCAGATCGGTGGCGTCCTTGAGATCCTTGGCGAATCCGTGCATAATCATCTCGCCGGAAGAGTTCCAGTCAGTCACGATCATTCCATCGAATCCCCATTCTCCCCTCAAAACATCCTGAAGAAGCCATTTGTTGCCTGTGGAAGGGACCCCGTCGATGGTGTTGAACGAGGTCATCAGGGTCATAGCACCAGCATCCACACCTGCTTGAAACGCTGGGAAATAGACGTTGCGCAAAGTCCTTTTTGTGATCTCGGCGGTGTTATAGTCACGGCCTCCTTCAGTCGCTCCATAGCCTACAAAATGTTTGAGGCAGGCAGCGACGGAGGTTGAATCCCCAGTGCCCTGGTAGCCACGGACCATTGCGGCGCCCATCACGGCGTCAAGGTACGGATCCTCTCCCGAACTCTCGGCGATTCTGCCCCAGCGCGGGTCTCTTGAGATGTCCAGCATCGGGGAGAATGTCCATCTGATCCCACACGATGCTGCCTCGACGGCTGCCACACGGGCACCACTCTCAACCAACTCCGGATCAAAAGTGGCCGCGAGTCCAAGTGGAATCGGGAATATGGTCTTGAAGCCGTGGATGACATCCCTGCTGACAAGGATCGGAATCCCCAGCCGGCTTCTTTCGACGGCGGCTTTCTGAATCCTGTTGATCTCAGCCGGATCCACGCAGTTCAGAATGGATCCGATCTCGCCTTTCTCGGCGGCCTCGGTCAGCCAGTCTCCGCCGGAAAGCTGGTTCATCTGTCCGATCTTTTCTTGCAGAGTCATCTGCGAAAGAAGGTCGTCGATTTTCTTCTCGGTCTCGTCTTTCCCGGAGCAGCCACAGATCGCCAAGGCGGAGGCTGCGGTCAT
Organism: Bulleidia sp.; assembly: GCA_963623745.1. Taxonomy (GTDB): domain Bacteria; phylum Bacteroidota; class Bacteroidia; order Bacteroidales; family UBA932; genus Cryptobacteroides. The sequence continues at coordinate 455 of CAVFMX010000044.1, read as the reverse complement.
TATCAAGTACTTTAATGTTTTCATTACAGATTATTGCTTATTATGTCCAATCTATCTTCGTAAATCTTTTTCAATCTCGCCACGGCTGCGTTGTACGTCATTCTTTCGTCTCTGTTGACAATCTCGCCACCGTTCTGCGATGCGTCCTCAGCCGGATCCCGCCATCCTGAAATTCAGTTCGGCCGAGGCCTGAAGTGTCTTCTCCATCTCGTCCATGAATGTAGGGATCGTCTTCAGTTGAGGAAGCAGTTCATTCCTCCAGAAGCTCTTTCCGGGTCTGGGCGGAAACAATGCCTGCCGTCACTAAAAAGATGATGGCGGCAAGCGGAAATCCTATGAGAGGGAGAACGGTCATATTCAGTCGTTCTGAATGATCGAGCCGGCCACGATGTTCGCAACGAGGGCGCGGAGACGGCCTACGCCGCCTTTGTCCTCGGGGTGAACCCTGTGGGTCA
>CAVFMX010000043.1:0-2159 GCA_963623745.1 Bulleidia sp. | reverse complement strand
GGTTCGTCCTGTTCTGGGAGATGCTTCCGTAGAGGTTTGTCTGCGAGCGGTCATCGCTGCCGAGCCTGTCACGGAAGGCGGTGTAGGTGTACTTGTCCACGATCTTGTCGGTGGAGTTGTTGGCGAATGAGTAGGATGCCAGTCCAACGAAGTGCAGCGGTTCGGCGATCTTGAGATCCACCTGTGTCCTGAATGTCCCGTTGGTGTTCTTTGTGGAACTGTAGTTGGAGTCCAGCTCACGCAGGAGGCTGAATCCGTTCTTCGGCATCACCTGCTCGACTCCGCGGCCGTTGTAGTAGCCGAGGGTGAACCAGGTGTTGTCCGCAGCGTAGGATCCGTCATCGTTGTACGCTTTCTCGTAAGGGTTTGAGAAATAGGCGTAGTAGAACGGATCCACGCTTGAGTACGGCATTCTGGATTCCTGTCTCGCCGCTTCCATCCCGATGTCTATGCGGACCCGTTCCACAGGCTTTAGGGTCATCTTTGAGTTGACGTTGTACCTTCTGTAGCTGTTGTGGATCAGCATCCCGTCCTCGTCATTGACTCCGAGGGCGACGTAGTAGGTGCTTCTCTCGGAGCCGCCGCTGAGGGAAAGGTGGTGTCCCTGCGAGAACGCGTTCCGGAAAAGGAGACCGTACCAGTCGGTGTCGTTTTCCCTCAATGACGCGATGTACGCATTCTGCGCAGCCGTGTCACCTTTGTATTTGGCGAAGTCTCCGAGTCCGGCTCTGATCTGGCCGACGATCCCGACCACAGGAAAGACTATCGTGTTGTCTGTCAGCGATTCCTCGTACCTGCTTGCCGAGAACTCGTTCCACAGTTCGTCCTCCCAGTCCAGTTTCTCCGCCGAGTTCATCAGGTTCAGCGTCCTCTGCGGCTTGATTGACATGGTGAACGTGTTGTTGTAGCTGACTTTCATCCTTCCCGCCTCTCCCTTCTTCGTGGTCACGACGATGACTCCGTTCGCCGCCCTTGATCCGTAGATCGCCGCGGCGGCGGCATCCTTCAGGATTGTGATGCTTTCGATGTCTTTAGGGTTGATGTTGCCGATGCCGTTCACGAAGATGTCATCGAACCCTCCTGTAGCGAGCTGCTCGGAAGTAAGGCCCGGGGAGTCGCTCTGCATCGGCACTCCGTCCACGACCCAGAGCGGCTGGCTGGTTCCCGAAAGGTTGTTCGCCCCTCTGATCCGGATCCTCGACTGGGTTCCGGGCTGTCCGGAAGTCGCGGAGATGGCCACACCTGCCACCTCGCCCTGCATCAGCGCGTCCACCGACGAGACGGCCTTCGCCTCGAACCTGTCCGAACCTATCACGGCCACGGAGCCGGTTATCCTCTTGACCGTTGTCTGTGCGTAACCCGTCACGACCACCTGATCCAGTTGCGTGCTTTCCCACTCCATCACGATGGTGATGTTCTCCGTCTTGCCGGGAACTATCGTATAGACAACATCCTTCATCCCGACCGAGGAGAAAAGTACGGACTGTGTTCCATCGGGCAGCTTGAAGCTGAACTTTCCGTCCAGATCCGCAGTGGTTCCGGAAGATTTCTTCTGCATCGAGATTATCCCCGCACCGATCACAGGTGCCCCGTCCGTGTCCACAACCTTTCCGGTAAGCAGAATCCCCTGCGCCGCCGCAGTCACCTGCATGAGGAAAACCGCCGCGATCCAGACAATCCCGCATCTCCCAAGTTTGGATAGTAATTCGTTCATGTTCTGTACTTTTGAGTTACCTTTAAAAAGTCTTTTTTCATACGTTACTAAACTATCGTTGAATATCAAGTGCTTACATGGCAACAAAGTTGCAAATCAGCACTTTTTCAAGTGGACTCACCTTTGCAAGCCCGTTACCTTCCCTGTTAACGGTAAACGCAAATGTACAAAAATGCAGGTGATTTCGTACCTTTCCCCGGCCACAAAGTTGTTGAACCGATCATTATGGCAAGTTGAGTTTTTTGAGTTTTGCGATGATTCGATATGGAAAGTGACCATTCATTGAGAATGGTTGACACATGCAAAAGATAGGCTGGCCAGGGAAACCTGACCAGCCATATTCAGTTAAGACAAATTGTCGATTAGAGCTGAGGACCGGCCTTCACGAGAGCCTTGCCGGCCTTGTTGGACTCGTACTTCTTGAAGTTCTTGATGAACCTTGCGG
>CAVFMX010000042.1:0-14098 GCA_963623745.1 Bulleidia sp. | reverse complement strand
TCTGTTGACCCTGAGGCCAAAGTGGTCGCTTTCAAGAGGTTCTCCCTCAGCGACTAACTGTCGGTTCAAAAGATAAAGACATGGAAGGAGGTGGTCAAAAGGTCACCTCCTTCTCTTATATGTATGTTGATGCGATTCAAATCGGTATATTTTTATAACTTTGCGACATGAACGACAAACGATTTCTGGAGTGCTGCTGCACTGACGCGGCGGAGGCCGTCGAGGCCATGAAAGGAGGAGCGGGGAGGGTTGAACTCTGCGAGGATCTGTCTTGCGGCGGGGTCACTCCAAGCCGAAGCGGCATCGAGGCGACATTGAAGGCTGTGAATATCCCCGTGAACGTGCTGATAAGACCCCGCGGAGGGGACTTCACCTACACCGCCGACGAAATCGCCGAGATGCTCGGCTCTGTCAGAATGTGCCGGGAACTGGGCGTGAACGGAGTCGTGGTCGGCGCGCTGCGTGAGGACGGAAGCGTGGACACGGAGACGGTCCGGAGACTGATGGCGGAGGCGGACGGCCTTCACGTCACTTTCCATCGTGCCTTCGACGAGTGCTCGGATCCGTTCAAGGCGTTGGAGGACATCATCTCGCTCGGGTGCGACAGGCTGCTGACCGCAGGACACGCCGCCAATGTCAATGACGGCGAGCCTGTCCTGAAGGAGTTGAATAAGAGGGCTGACGGGAGGATCATCATCCTTGCCGGCTCCGGAGTGAGGCCGGGCAACATCGGACGGCTGGAAGGATCGACCGGAATCTCCGAGTTCCACTCCTCCTCCCACGGCCCGGACGGCAGAACCTCCAGCGAAGTTGTAGCCGCCATGGTTGAAAAATAGGAGCGGTCACTGAGCCTGTGGTCACCGAGTCTGTCGAAGTGACCTTTGAATATGGTAAAACATCATGAATATGCCAGAAGAACAAACAAATACCCCTGCGGAAGAGGCCTCCCTGTGGCATATCTTTCTGGTCTTCGCCAAACTCGGAGCCTTCACCATCGGCGGAGGCTACGCCATGATCCCCCTGATCAGGGACGAGATGGTCAGACGGAACTGGATGACCGACGAGGAACTGCCGGACATCATAGCGATGGCCCAGTCCGCTCCCGGAGTGCTTGCCGTGAACATGTCGATTTTCGTCGGCCACAAGCTGCACGGAGTGAAAGGCAGCGTCGTGGCCACCCTCGGCTCGGTGCTGCCGTCGTTTGTCAGCATCCTGCTGATCGCCATGATATTCACCAACTTCCGTGACAATCCCGTGGTGGAGCGGATCTTCAAGGGCATCCGCCCTGTAGTGGTCTCGCTGATCGCCGTGCCGATGATCAACATGGCGAGGAAGAACAACAGGACCTGGTGGGCATGGGCGATCTCCGCTGCGACGCTCTTCCTGGTGGCGTTCCTGAGCTTCTCGCCGGTTTACATCCTGCTCGTCCTGATTGTCGTCTCGGCCGGCATCGCCATGTTCAGAAACAGAAAGGAGGCGGAAAATGACTGAAATCGCTCTTATCCTCCAGCTTTTCGGAGTGTTCTTCGTCATCGGCCTGTTCACGTTCGGAGGCGGCTACGCCATGCTCTCCTTCATCCAGACCCAGGTGGTCGTGGCTCACGGCTGGCTCACTGAAAGCGCTTTCACCGACATCGTCGCCATCTCCCAGATGACCCCCGGACCGGTGGGGATCAACTGCGCCACCTACGTCGGCTACGAGGTTCTGCATCAGGCCGGCGCAAGCCATCTGGTCGGGATAATCGGCTCTCTGTCAGCCACGTTCGCCGTGATTCTTCCGTCCTTCCTGATCGTGCTTGCGATTGTCAGGTTCTACACTAAATTCAAGGACAGCAGGATTTTCGCCGGCGTTCTGGGGAGCCTGCGTCCGGCGGTGGTGGGCCTGATAGGGGCCGCAGCCCTGATCCTGATGTTCTCCGTGGACTGGAACGGAATCACGCCGGAAGTCAGCATCGTCAAAGAGAATTTCCCGGACTGGATCAGCTGGGGACTGTTCGCCGCTGCGGTCGTCGCCTCGATGGTCTTCAAGGTCGGCCCCATCAAAATCATAGTGGCCGGCGGAATCCTTGGGCTGCTGTTGTATTGACGGACGGAGAATTATTCGTATATTTAACGCTCGGAATAATTTTTAACATTAAATAATCGAACATGAGAAAAATTGCCAGCATCGTCACCCTCGCTCTTCTCTTCGCGTCCGGCGCGATGAATGCCAAGAAGACGGAGACCGTGATCAATGTCATCCCTTACCCTCAGCGCATCGAGGTCGGAAAAGGAACCTTCAAGGGAGCCGGCGCCAACTTCAACTGCGATCAGGCCATTGATGCCAGAACCCAGAACATCATCAAGGAGTTCGCCGACAGGATCTCGCTGGTCAGCGGCATGGTCAGCTCCTACGCCACTCCGGTAGGCTTGGAAAAGAGCTGCGACAAGGTGAAGGGATTCATATTCCTTAATGACGCGGCTCTCGCCGAGGAGGAATATTCCATTTCCATCTCCAAGACCAGCTGCACCGTGCGCGCCTCATCGTACAACGGATTCCTCTATGCGCTCCAGACTCTAAGGCAGCTGACAAGCGTCAGCATATTCAGTGATAATCCCGACCCCGCCGAGAAGTTCTTCTTCCCTTGCGTGAGGATTCAGGACAAGCCTCGCTTCGGCTACCGCGGCATGCACCTTGACTGCTCAAGGCATTTCTTCTCGGTCGAGGAGGTCAAGAGGTATCTTGACATCATGGCGACCCACAAGCTCAACCGTTTCCACTGGCATCTCACCGATGATCAGGGTTGGAGAGCGGAGATCAGGAAGTACCCTAAGCTCACCGAGGTCGGCGCGTTCAGGAACGGCACCGTCATCAGGAAGGACTGGGGCAGCAACGACGGAGTCCGCTATGGCGGCTACTACACCCAGGACCAGATGAGGGACATTGTCGCCTATGCCGGCAAGCTGGGCATCATCGTCATCCCTGAGGTGGATCTTCCCGGCCACATGATGGGCGCTCTCGCCGGCTACCCGGAACTTGGCTGCACAGGCGGGCCTTACGAGGTCTGGACCACCTGGGGCATCTCCGACAAGGTTCTCTGCCCGGGCAAGGAGGCGATGTTCACTTTCCTTGAGGATGTGTTCACGGAACTGATGGACATCTTCCCTTCCGAATATATCCACATCGGCGGCGACGAATGCCCTAAGTCCGAATGGGAGAAATGCCCGGCCTGCCAGGCGAGGATCAAGGAACTCGGCATCAAGGGAGACGGTCATCACACCGCCGAGCAGTTCCTCCAGAGCTACGTGACCGCCCGCGTCCAGAAGTTCCTGAACGATCACGGCCGCAGGATCATCGGCTGGGACGAGGTTCTTGAAGGCGAGCTTGCCGAGGGTGCGACCGTGATGTCGTGGAGAGGCACCGAGGGCGGCATCAAGGCCGCCGCGATGGGCTTCGACGTCATCATGACCCCTAACACCTACTGCTACTTCGACTACTACCAGTCACCGGATCAGGACAAGGAGCCTTTCGGCATAGGAGGCAATCTCCCGTTCGAGAAGGTCTATGGCTACGATCCTCTTGACGGGCTTGACGCCGACCAGCGGACGCGCATCCTCGGCGTGCAGGCCAATCTCTGGACAGAGTACATCTCCACTCCGGAACACCTTGAGTACATGCTCCTTCCACGTATGGCGGCCCTGAGTGAAGTGCAGTGGTGCGCCCCCGAGGTCAAGGACATCGAGAGGTTCAAGTCGGCCCTGCAGGCCGAATCCTTCAGGATCTACGACATCCTGGGCTACAACTACCGCAAGTTTTAACTTTTTATGAACATGTTGAAGAACATTCTCACATCCCTGCTCTGCACCATTGCCGTTGTCGGCATGATGTCAGGCTGCGGAAACAACACCAAAAAGGCCGAGGCTGAGGCCGCCGCTGCCGCCGGGCAGGCACGTTTGGACTCAATCGCGGCCGTCGAGCAGGCGGCAAAAGAAAAGACAGCTATGGACATCATCGCAACACTGCCGGAAGAACCGGTTTTCGACATCGTGACGAATCTCGGCACGATCAAGGTCAAACTCTACAGCAAGACTCCGAAACATCGTGAGAACTTCGCGAAACTGGCTCTGACCGGCTACTATGACAGCCTCCTTTTCCACAGGGTCATCAACGGATTCATGATTCAGGGCGGAGACCCTTTCACCCGTGACACTTCCGCCGCTTCGGTGGCGAAGTACGGACAGGGCGGCCCGGGCTACACCGTACCGGCCGAGTTCGTTCCTGAATACACCCACAAGAAAGGCGCCCTCGCCGCCGCCCGCAGGGGTGATGTCGCCAATCCGATGAAGGAATCCTCCGGATCCCAGTTCTACATCGTCCAGGACGCCGGAGCCTGCGCTCAGCTTGACGGAGCCTACACCGTCTTCGGAGAGACGGTCAGCGGACTTGACATCATCGACAGGATCGCCCAGGTCGCCACCGACCAGAGGGACAAACCTTTGATGGATGTCCGCATCAAGACCGTAAGTCTTGACGAAAGCTGTCTGCCGAAGCCCCCGGTTTCCGAAGAAAATGCGGAATAAATTAAAATGGACAGATCTGCTCTTGCAAGTTTGGTAAGAAAATTGTAGATTTGCACGAATAGTTTTTTCATAGGTTAAGTTTTAGGTTAGAATTGCGAACGGGGTCTGCTGCGACAGCAAACCCCGTTCATCATGATGAGGCAGCTCTGCCGTTTTACTGACAATTGATGATTTCTCCTCACCCGCATACCAACTGTTGGCGATTGTAAAAATCTTGCAAAATGAATATTTTTGTGGCGATTTTGGATGATTGTGCGGTTGTGTCAGGGTAGATTCTGCGGACAGCCGCCTGCATGAGAGGGTTAAGGCTAATGAAACTTTCTGAACTAAAGACTGGAGAGGTTGGCGTCATCGCCAAGGTGAACGGCCACGGCGGTTTCCGTAAAAGGCTCATGGAGATGGGCTTCGTCACCGGGAAACGGGTCGCCGTCGTGCTGAACGCGCCTCTTAAGGATCCCATTGAGTACGAGCTGCTCGGCTACAAGGTTTCGCTCCGGCGCTCCGAGGCCGGACTGATCGATGTCATCGGTGAGGAGGAGGCCAAGGCCGCCGTGGACGCGAAGCAGGATGTCATGTCGATCTTCGATGACGACTGCGACGAGATCGCCGCCCTGAACCTTGAGATGGAACGCCTTGCCAGAGAACGGCACCATGTCATCCGTGTCGCCCTTGTCGGCAACCCCAACTGCGGAAAGACCTCGCTGTTCAACATCGCATCCGGCAGCCACGAACACGTCGGCAACTACAGCGGCGTGACAGTGGATGCCAAGGAAGGGCGTTTTGAGTACAAAGGCTACAGTTTCGTCCTCGTCGATCTGCCGGGGACATATTCATTGTCCGCCTACAGCCCGGAGGAACTCTATGTCCGCAAGAATCTGATAGAGAATGTCCCGGATGTCGTGGTCAATGTCGTGGACGCATCCAACATCGAGCGCAACCTCTACCTCACGACCCAGGTCATCGACATGAATCTCCGCGTCGTGATGGCCTTGAACATGTACGACGAGCTTAAGGCCAAGGGCGACAGCCTTGACATCAGGCAGCTCGGCTACCTTCTCGGAATGCCCGTCTGCCCGACCGTCTGCCGTGACGGAACCGGAATCCCTCAGCTGCTGGACACTGTCATCAGGATCTACGAGAAGCACGACGAGAGGCTTGCCCGCCACATCCACATCAATCACGGTCAGGAACTTGAGAGGAGCATCGACCGCATCAAACTCCTGGTTCAGAAGAACCAGGACATCCGCGGCAAGTACTCCACCCGCTATCTGGCGATCAAGTTTCTGGAGAACGACAGTCAGGTTGAGCACGTGATCGGAACCCTGTCCAACGCCGGGGAGATTGTCAAGGCCCGCGCCGAAGAGTCCGGCCGCATCGGGAACCTGCTCCACACCAATCTGGAGTCGGCCATAGTCGATGCGAAATATTCATTCATCCACGGAGCTCTCGCTGAGACTTACGTCCGGCACGTGGATTCCGGACCGAAGAAGACCGTCACCGACAGGATCGACGCGGTCGTCACCAACAAGTGGGCGGCGTTCCCCATATTCATCCTCCTGCTTTACCTCATATTCCAGTCCACGTTCACGTTGGGCGACTACCCGATGAACTGGATTGACTGGCTTGTGGCGAAGTTCGGGGATCTCGTGGCGGATTTCATGAGGGAGGGCTGGCTCAAGGATCTTCTTGTGGACGGCGTGATCGCCGGAGTGGGGAGTGTCCTCGTGTTCCTGCCTAACATTTTGATTCTCTATTTCTTCCTTTCCATAATGGAGGACTCGGGGTACATGGCGCGCGCCGCCTTCATCGTGGACAGGCTGATGCACCGCATCGGTCTCCACGGCAAGTCTTTCATCCCGATGGTGATGGGCTTCGGCTGCAACGTGCCGGCGATTCTGGCGACACGCGCGATCGAGAGCCGCAAGAGCCGCCTCATCACGATAGCCATCATCCCGTTCATGTCCTGCGCCGGACGGCTCCCGATCTTCGTGCTGCTTGCAGGAGCCTTCTTCCCGCACAACTCGGCTCTCGCCCTTTTGGGAATATACTTCCTCGGAATCCTGCTGGCGATCCTGTCGGCGGTCATCCTGAGCCGTTTCATCAAGGAGGACGATCTTCCGTTCGTGATGGAGCTGCCTCCTTACAGGGTTCCGACCGGCAAGGCGATCTGGAGGCACACCTGGGAGAAGGGACGGCAGTACCTTGAGAAGATGGCCACCACGATCCTGATCGGTTCCGTGGCGATCTGGTGCCTCGGCTACTTCCCTCGCTCCGACAAAGGCGCGGAGTACCAGCAGGAGCATTCCTGCATCGGACAGCTCGGCAAGGCCGTCTCCCCGGCTCTTGACCCGCTCGGATTCGGTTGGAAGATGGACATCGGCCTGCTGACCGGAGTTGTCGCCAAAGAGTTGGTGGTAAGCACTTTGGGTGTCATGTACGCTTCCGATGAACCGGAAGTCTCCGATGCCGTCGAGGCCGCGGATGCTGACGCTCTCGCAGCCGACACCCAGCTTCAGGGCACGCTGGCCCGTTCGGTCACCCTGCCCGCCGCGGTCGCCTACATGATCTTCATCCTGCTTTATTTCCCTTGCATCGCCACCTTTGTGGCGATCAAGAACGAGACCGGGAAATGGCGCTGGGCAATAGCCGTCTGCGCCTACACGATGATCGTCGCCTGGCTTGCCGCCTTCATCGGTTTCCACATCACAACCCTGTTGATTTGACATGAAAGAAAAATACACCACAGAGATGTCCGTGTCGGACCTCATCGACATCGACTACAGCCTGCTTCAGGTGATTTCCCGGATCGGACTCGACCTGAAGTACGCCTCGCTGCCCGTGTCCGAAGCCTGCCGCAGATGCGGAGTCGATCCAGACACCTTCATCCTGATCTGCAACGTCTATTCCTTTCCTGACCGCCGGCCTTCGGATCCGGATCTGCGGAAGGGCGACATCCGCAGCATCATCGCCTACCTGCACGCGTCCCACATCCACTACATGGGGCAGGCTCTCAGGGTTCTTGAAAACTCGTTCGACAGGCTTGTGGAGCCGTTCGACGAGAAGCAGAAAAAGGTGGTCCTCAAGTTCTTCAACGACTACAAGGCGGAACTCGACAAGCATTTCGCCTACGAGGAGGAGGTCGTCTTCCCGTACATCGAGGCCTTGAGGCGGGACGGAACGAAGGCTTCCGAGTATTCCATCGAGCAGTTCGAGGCGCATCACGAGAACGTTGAGGAGAAGCTGGAGGATCTGAAGAACATCGTGATGAAATACCTCCCGGGTGACTGCTCCAACGAGTTGAGGATCATGGTGCTGCTGTCCATCTATCATCTGCGCGATGACCTGAGGCGGCACACCTACGTTGAGAACAACATCCTTGTACCGATCGTAAGCGGACTTGAACGAGATGGAGAATAGGAAGACAGTGACATTGATCGTGCCGTCTGACATAGTCGCCAGAGGGCTGGAGAGCATTCTTTCAGAACACGGAGAGTTCCGGGTTCAGGAGAATCTGGTTGACTGCTCCAGGACCAGTGAGGCCAGGCTTCGCGCTCTGGCTCCGGATGTCATCATCATCGATCCTTCGGTCCTCGACTTCCAGAGCCGGAAGGAAGGCCGTCTGGCGCTTGCGGAACTCTGCGATGCCTCGGTGATCGCTCTTGAAGGACCGGCCGTGACGGAGGACATCCTGAAACAGTACGACGGGGCGGTTTCCCTGTATGATGACTCTTCCGTGATCATCAGGAAGATCCGTTCCGCGATTGAGTCCAGACAGCCGGATGCCGTCTCTGACGGCAACGAACTCTCGGCCCGCGAGAAAGAGATTCTGGTCTGCGTCGCGCAGGGAATGCTCAACAAGGAGATCGCCGACAAGTTCAGCCTGTCCATCTACACCGTCATCACCCACCGCAAGAACATCACCCGCAAGACCGGAATCAAGACCGTAGCCGGCCTGACCGTCTATGCGATCCTGAACAATCTCATCGACATCAATTCCGTTCAGTAAGACCGGTCCGCACGGACGGCCGGAGGATGTCGCCCCGAAGCCCCTTCCTGCTCATCGTCTGTCCGTCAGCCTCACCTTCTCCAGAGTTTTCCGGACTTCTTCCAGGAGAGAAGCAGCAGGAAGGCGAACAGCATTCCGCCGAGATGGGCGAAGTGAGCCACACCGTCCAATGTTCCGGTCACTCCGGTAAAAAGTTCAATGACGACAAAAAGCAGGACGAACCACTTTGCTTTCAGAGAGATCGGAGGGAAAATCAGAGTCCAGATGTCGTTCGGGTAGAGCATCGCGTAACCGATCTGTATTCCATAGACCGCACCGGAGGCTCCGAGTGTCGGAGTCCGCAGGAGGTTGATCTGTCCCGTCGTGAGGATGTCTGAATTGGCGGCGGCCAGAGCCTCCATCTGACAGTATTCCACAACGGTGTGTGTCAGAGCGGCTCCCAGCCCGGCCACGAAGTAGAAGATGAGGTACTTCCTTGAGCCGATTGTCCTTTCCAGCGCCGAACCGAACATCAGGAGACAGAACATGTTGAAGAACAGATGCCAGAACCCTCCGTGCATGAACATGTACGTGACAGGTTGCCAGATGCGGAAGAAAGGGGAGTCCGGGTGGAACAGCGCGAAGGTGCTGACCATGAAGTTCTGGTTGATCAGGGTCGCGACGAACATCACGATGTTGATCAGAAGAATATTCCTTGTCACCGGTGGGAACCTGTCGAGGAATCCGCCGAAGCCCGGTTGTCCGTTGTCGTAGTAGTATGCCATATTATTCCGTGTTCAAAAATATATTCCTGAAACCAATCTGCGGCGGCCTGTTTTTCCCTCCGCTTCTAAAATAACTTTTCCACCTGTGCGGTGGTGATGATTGTCATGATCCTTTTTCCGTTTCCCGTCAGTTCGGCGTTGCCGCTGGAAAGCAGGGAGTCCAGCAGGTGCCTCGCCTCCGCCGGAGAAGTCAGCGGCGCACACCCGGATGCCCCCAGAAGAGCGATTTTCTCCGCCATCGCGGCTTCCATCACTCCGGGCAGCGAAGTGCTGTCGTCCGAGAGGATCAGCAGCAGGTCGGAGACCATCGTCCGGATCTTCCCTTCCTCACATGAATATCCTTCCGGCACCCCGTTGACCACAATCGTGTCCGTCCCGAACGGCGAGATGTCGAACCCTAACTTTGCAAGCAATCCGGCCTTCCCGTCGAAAACAGCCCTGTTCGCGACCCCCACCTCGACCTTCACCGGGAACATGCTCGCCTGTGTGACATGCTCGTTCCGGGTGAGAGCCGCCAAAGCCCTGTCGTAGAGGATCCTTTCCCGGGCCCTCCGCACGTTCACGACCATCAGCCCGTCCTTTACCGGCGAGACGATGTACCGCCCGTCCAGCACAATGGTCTGCGTGACCGGCAGGGTTCTCTCCTCGAAAAGTTTTCCGTAATCCTCACGCCGGTCAACATATTGCCCGAATCCTCCGCTGTTTGAACCTTTCCATCCGCCGGCTTGTCCGTCCCATCCGGCCGCCGAACCTGTCGAAGCGCCCGGTGAATCCGGGTTCACTTCGGCAAGCTCTGTGCCCCGCTCAGCAATCGGCTCAAACGGATCGTAACCGCTGTCCACCGCCACCTGCGGAATCGACTCGGGCTGATATTCAGAGAAATGTTTTCCCAGCACCGGCATGTCCCTCGCCTCCGGATTGCTGAAATCAATCCCTCCCGCGAACGAATTTTTCCCCAGCGTCTCCTTCACCGAAGCATAGACCACCTGGAAGATGAATGAGTCGTCCTCGAACTTCACCTCCGACTTGGTCGGGCTGATGTTCACGTCCACGCTGTGCGGATCCACCTCTAAATAGATGAAATAGGACGGTGTCACCCCGTCCGCGATCATCCCCTCGTAGGCCTTCATCACGGCCTTGTGCAGGTACGGGCTGCGGAAATAGCGCCCGTTGACGAAGAAGAACTGGTTTCCCAGAGTCTTCCTCGCGGTGTCAGGTCTGCCCACGAATCCCCGCAGGCTCACGACCGAAGTGTCCGCGCCGACATCCACCACATCTCCAGCGACGGATGCCCCGAGCAGATCCATAATTCTGAATTTCAAGGATTTCGCCGGCTTTAAAACAAAGATGTCCTTCCCGTTGTGGCTGAGCGTGAACCCGATTTCCGGCCTTGTCAGCGCCACTTTCGTGAACTCCTCGACAATATGCCTGAACTCCACATTGTCCGACTTCAGGAATTTTCTTCTCGCCGGCACGTTGTAGAACAGGTTGCGCACCGCTATGTTTGTCCCTTTCGGAGTGGCGGCCTCTGTCGTTGAGTTGTGTGCGGATGCGGCGAACTCCACCTGACAGCCGGTTTCGGAACCCTCCGTGCGGGTCTTGAGCGTCACTTCCGCCACGGCCGCGATCGAAGCCAGCGCCTCACCCCTGAATCCGAAGGTTGCGATGTTCTCCAGATCCTCCGCGGTTGCCACCTTCGATGTGGCGTGCCTTTCGAAGCACAGCACCGCCTCGTCGGGAGTCATCCCCTTGCCGTTGTCGATCACCTGGATCAGAGTCCGCCCGGAATCCTTGACCACCACCGAAATCCTTTCCGACCCGGCGTCCACCGCGTTCTCCACAAGTTCCTTCACCACGGAAGCCGGCCTCTGGACGACCTCTCCCGCGGCGATCATGTTCGCTATGTTTCCGGGCAGGATCCTGAGTTCCATCCTAAAGGATCGAATAGAATTTCGTGAAGTAGATCAGAATCACCGCCAGAAGGATCAGGCCGACCATTCCGATGATTCTCTGCGCCTTTGTGGACACCGTGGCCCTTCTTTCGTAGCTGCCCTCGCGCAGCGCCCCGCGGATGTACGATCCCGGCTTGTACTCACCGTTCTCCTTTTCCTTTTCGAAGGTTCCGTCAACCTTTCCGAACTTCTGACGGCGCTCCTCCTCGTCCTTGTCGTAGTAGATCGGCTTGTAGTTGAACCTCCTGTATTCCTGTTCCCCAGGGAAAGTAAAAAAGCCCATATTCGTTCAAATTACCTTAATATTCCCTTAATAATCACTTAATGAAAACAAATATAATTAAATTTTCAGAATTGCCCATTTCCCCGGGTTGCTCCGACAGAAAAGAATCAGTATATTAGCGGAACCGGTAACATCCGGTCAATCATCAATGAAAGCAACAGTGATCCCATTTCTCGCCGCCCTCTGCGTCGCGGCGGCCTGCTCTCCGTCCGCAAAGGATCAGGAGGACTACACAAGTTATGTCAATGTACGGATCGGCTCGGGCGGCCACGGCCACGTGTTCGTCGGAGCCGGCGTGCCTTTCGGAGCCGTGCAGCTCGGCCCCACGAGCATCCCGCAGTCCTGGGACTGGTGTTCTGGCTACCACTCCTCCGACTCCACGGTCATCGGATTCTCGCACACGCATCTCAGCGGAACCGGCATAGGAGACCTCTTCGACATCACGGTGATGCCTGTGGTGGGGAAGGTGGAATATTCAAGAGGAACCGGGCCGGAGGATGGCTCGCCGGAGGCCGTCGCCGCCGCGCAGGCCACCGGGATGTGGTCCTACGCCGACAGGACAAAGGAGATCGCCAGACCGGGCTACTACAGCGTCCCGCTCACCCGCTACGGCATCACCGCCGAGATGACCGCCACCGCCAGAGTCGGTCTGAGCCGCTACACCTTCCCTGCCTCCGACAGTTCCGCAGTGGTCTTCGACCTTGAGAACGGCGGCTGCTGGGACAGCGCCTATGACACAAAATTCACTGTGATAGACAGTTGTACCATAGAGGGCTACAGATTTTCCACCGGCTGGGCCAAAGACCAGAAGATCTACTTCCACGCCCGGTTCTCGAAGCCGTTCGACTCCATAGACGAGGTTGCGGTGAAGGAATATTCGCGTGACGGGGAAAAATATTCAGTGAACTACCTCCGCGCCGGCTTCCGCACCACGGAAGGGGAGCGGGTGATGGTGAAGGTCGCGGTCTCCCCGACCAGCGAAGGAAAGGCTTCTTTGAACATGTCCGCGGAGCTTCCCGGCTGGGACTTCGACGCCACCGCCGAGGCCGCCCGCAAGGCCTGGAACTCGGAACTCTCCAAGATCAAGGTGACCACCTCGGATTCCGATGCAAGAACCATCTTCTACACAGCGCTTTACCACACGATGATCGTGCCTTCCGTCTTCAGCGACGCGGACGCTCCGAGAACCGAATACACCACCTTCTCCCTTTGGGACACCTACCGCGCCCAGATGCCGCTGATGACGCTCCTGCACCCCGACCGGGAGAATGACATGGTCGCCACCATGCTGGAGATCTACCGGAAGCAGGGTCGTCTTCCGGTCTGGCACCTGGTCGGCAACGAGACCGACTGCATGGTCGGCAATCCCGGGGTCATCGCCGTCGCCGACGCCCTTGTGAAAGGCTTCGACGGCTTTGACCGGGATCTGGCCTGGGAGGCGGTCAAGACCACGATGCAGGACACCGTCCGCGGCCTCGGCCTCCGCCGGCGGTACGGCTACATTCCTTCGGACAAGATGCTTGAATCCATAGCTTATGACATGGAATATGCCATCGCGGATGCCGCCGTGGCTTCCGCCGCCGACCACCTCGGCAGGACTGAGGATGCCGAGCTTTTCCGCTCCCGCAGCCATTCCTACCGTAACTACATGGATTCCGTGACTCTGTTCGCCAGAGGCCGCCTCTCCGACGGCAGCTGGAGAACTCCGTTCAATCCATATTCCTCGGAGCATCGCGCCAATGACTACTGTGAGGGCAACGCCTGGCAGTACACCTGGCTCGCTCCGCACGACTATTCCGGCCTTGTGGAGTTCTACGGCTCCCGGCAGAGGTTTGTAGAGCGGCTGGACTCCCTTTTCTCCGCCGATTCCAGGATTGACGGCGAGGATGCCTCTCCTGACATCTCGGGTCTGATCGGGCAGTACGCCCACGGCAACGAGCCGAGCCACCACGTCATCTATTTCTACACGATGGCGGGCGAGCCGTACAAGACCGCCGACCTTGCCCGCCGGATCTATTCCGAATTTTACAGGAACGCCGATGACGGCCTTTGCGGCAACGAGGACGCCGGCCAGATGTCCGCCTGGTACGTCCTGTCCGCATTGGGCTTCTATGAAGTTGAGCCAGCCTCCACTCGGTACTGGTTCGGAGCCCCTGCCTTTGAGCAGGTCGAGTTGGAAGTCGCCGGAGGCACATTCAAGGTGAAGGCCGTCGGACTGAGCCCTGCCGACCGCTACATCCGGAGCGTCACCCTCAACGGCAAACCGCTTGCCAGTCCTTTCATTGAATATTCCGACATCGTTGGTGGCGGCGAGCTTGTCTTCCGGATGGGCTCCGAACCTGCGGTCTGGTATTAGTTGGTGTTTCTTTGAAAGTTTTTGAAAAAAACGGAAAAAAAAGTTTGGCGGGAAAGAAAAAGTCGCTATCTTTGCAGCCCGTTTTGGAAAGAACGGCAGTTCATTGACAATATTGAAAGATTAGTACAACAAGTACCGAGAACGAAAGAAGAGCGTTGATTTCTTTATTAAAAGTTT
>CAVFMX010000041.1:0-15725 GCA_963623745.1 Bulleidia sp. | reverse complement strand
ACCATCACATCACCCGCAAGGTGAAATGGATGTTCTGGAAGAAGGAGTACAAGGAGGGGGAGAAGCGCAACGTCTGGCTCGACTGGCTCGATGCCATAGTGTTCGCTGTCATCGTCGTGACGTTCATCAACATATTCTTTTTCCAGGCCTTCAAGATTCCTTCATCCTCGATGGAGAGTTCCCTTTTCACGGGGGATCATCTCTTCGTCAGCAAATTGACCTTCGGCCCGAAAGTCCCTCAGACCCCGCTGTCTGTTCCTTTCACGCACAATGTCATCTTCGGAAAGGAGTCCTATTCGACCCTGATCCGGAATGACTATCGCCGATTGAAGGGACTGCGGAACGTGAGAAGAGGCGACTATGTGGTGTTCAACTTCCCTGACGGCGACACGGTTCTGTCCCGGTTCCCGTCCGAGGATTACCACACTTGGGTCAGAAGGGCCGGCAAAGACTTCGCGCTGGCCAACGGCGGTCCGCTCAAGGTTCGTCCGGTTGACAAGAAGGACCACTATGTCAAGAGGTGCGTCGCCCTTCCGGGGGACACCCTTTCCGTCATCGACGGTCTTGTCTATACCAACGGCGTGAAGCAGGAAGTCTATCCGGGGATTCAGCTGTCCTACACTGTGGTCACCACCGGTGGCAAGATCAATTCAAGGACTCTTGAGAAGATGGGTCTCAATCTTGAGGAACTCTACTTCGACGGAAGTCTGCCGGGCTATCCGGCCATGCCTCTTACCGGAAGCATGCTTGAGGAGGTCGGGGAGATTCCTTCCGTTGTCAGTGTGGAGCCGAACCTGGATGTCTATCCGCCGGATTTTCCTGACTCTTACCTCAGCCTGTTCCCGTTCACGGAGAACACCGGTTGGACCAGAGACTATTACGGTCCGCTCTGGATTCCGGAGAAAGGGGCTACGGTTGAGCTCACGACCGGGAATCTTCCTCTCTATGAGAGGATCATCACCGCCTATGAGGGGCATGAGTTGAGAACGGCAGCTGACGGGAGGATATTCATTGACGGGAAGGAGGCTTCAAGCTACACTTTCGGGATGGACTATTATTTCATGATGGGAGACAACAGGCACAATTCCCTTGACTCAAGGTACTGGGGATTCGTTCCTGAGGATCACATAGTCGGAAGGCCGGCACTGGTCTGGCTTTCGACTGATGCGGGTCGCAAGTTTCCGAATAACATACGGTGGAGCAGATTCTTCAAATTTGTCTGAATTATTTGCGATTCTGAAAATTTAGAGCGAAATTTGCAACCCCGCAATTTATTTTGAATCAATAAAAAAAGTAAAATATCATGGCAAAAGTTTGTCAAATCACAGGACGAAAGAGAATGATCGGCAACAATGTCGCTCACTCCAAGCTCCGCACCAAACGCGAGTTCGCCCTCAACCTCAAGACCAAGAAGTTCTGGTCGGAGGCCGAGCAGAGATTCATCACACTGAAGGTTTCCTGCAAGGGAATAAGAACAATCGAAAAGAAAGGCCTTGACGCCGCTCTCAGAGATGCGCAGGCCAAAGGATATGTCGGCCTTGTTTAAAATCTATTGAGTTATGGCAAAGAAAGCAAAAGGTAACAGGGTGCAGGTCATCCTTGAATGCACAGAGCAGAAGGCAAGCGGTGTACCGGGAATCTCAAGGTACATCACAACCAAGAATAAGAAGAACACTCCTGAACGTATCGAGCGTAAGAAGTACAATCCTTACCTCCACAAGGTGACTGTTCATCGTGAAATCAAGTAATTTGGAGATTGGACTATGGCAAAGAAAGCAGTCGCTACATTCGCCGCCAAGGCTGGCGCAAAGAGCATGGTGAAGTGCATCCGTATGGACAAGTCACCGAAGACCGGAGCTTACGTCTTCACTGAACTCCTCGTCGAGACTGAAAAGACAAAGGATTTCTTCGACACAAAGAAGTAAGTTCGTGAATATGATAATGAAAGCGCAGACGGATTCCGCCTGCGCTTTTTTTCTTGCGGAAGTTCCCGGACGGCCACTGAGCCTGTCGAAGTGCCATCCGATGTGATGCTTAAATTAATTTCGTATTACACTCGGTTTTTATTAATTTTGTAAGTTATATTTAGAACGTTATGGGATTGTTCGACAGAGGGGTCAAGATGACTAAGGAAAGCTTTTTTCAAAGGCTTTCCAGATCGGTCATAGGCAAGTCCAGGGTGGATGACAGCGTTCTCGACGCCATCGAGGAGGCGCTTGTCGCATCGGACATGGGGGTGGACACAACACTCAAGATTGTCGATAGCCTTGAGGAAAGGGTCGGCAGGGACAAGTACATGTCCTTTGACGAGTTGGTGGACATGCTTCGGGACGAGATCGGCACGCTTCTGGATGTCGATGGGGAAGAGTCGCCTGAAGAACCGTTTGATTTGACGAAGAAACCTCTTGTCGTGATGGTTGTGGGAGTGAACGGCGTTGGAAAGACCACGACCATCGGCAAACTTGCCGCGCGCTACAAGGCTATGGGCAAGAAGGTGATGATCGGTGCCGCCGACACTTTCCGTGCCGCCGCCGTTGACCAGCTTCAGATCTGGGCCGGCAGAGCCGGTGTCGAGATTGTCAAGCAGGGCATGGGGGCCGATCCGGCTTCGGTGGCTTTCGACACCGTGAAGTCAAGTGTCGCCAAAGGCGCGGATGTCGTCCTGATCGACACGGCGGGCCGCCTGCACAACCGGATCGACCTGATGAACGAGTTGACGAAAATCCGTAATGTGATGCGCAAGGTCATTCCTGACGCTCCTCACGAGGTTCTTCTCGTGCTTGACGCTTCGACAGGCCAGAACGCCTGCCAGCAGGCCAAGGAATTTTCACGGGCTACGGACATCACTTCGCTGGCGCTCACAAAGCTTGACGGAACGGCAAAGGGCGGAGTCGTCATCGGGATCGTTGACCAGCTGAAAGTTCCGGTCAAGTTCATCGGGATCGGCGAGGGCATCGATGACCTGAAGGTTTTTGACGGGAAGGAGTTTGTGGAGTCGCTGTTCTCCAGGGAAGATATTGACAGATAAAACATCAGAAATATGAAGCTTTCTTACAATTGGCTAAAGGATTATCTTGAATCCGATCTCACTCCGCGGCAGATCGCTGACGCTATGACGGCTATAGGGATCGAGGTCGATGGGGTCGAGGAACAGGAGGAGATCCCCGGCGGGCTTGCCGGGGTCGTTGTCGCCGAGGTGCTTGAGTGCGGGGCGCATCCTGATTCCGATCATCTCCACATCACCAAGGTCAATGACGGCACTGGCGAGCCTCTGACTGTTGTCTGCGGCGCTCCCAACGTGGCGGCGGGACAGAAAGTGCTGTTCGCGAGGATCGGAGCCGTGCTGCCGGGAGACTTCAAGATCAAGAAGTCCAAAATCCGCGGTGTGGAGTCGTTCGGAATGATCTGCGCCGAGGATGAACTTGGAATCGGCAACGATCACGCCGGCATCAAGGTCCTCCCTGCCGACGCTCCTGTCGGAACCTCCGCCAAGGACTATCTTCACCTTAAGACCGAGGCCGTCATTGAATATGAGATCACGGCCAACAGGGTGGATGCCGCATCGCACATCGGTGTGGCGCGCGACCTCTACGCCTGGATGACGCTCAATAATATCCCTTGCTCATTCAAATACCCTTCCGTGGACGCTTGGAAACCGGGCGAGGGGAAGGGCATCCCTGTGGAGGTTCAGGATGCAGCCGCCGCTCCGCGCTATTGCGGGGTCACGATCAAGGGCGTGAAGGTCGGCCCGTCTCCCGAATGGCTTCAGAAGAAATTGATGTCGATCGGTCTCAGGCCTATCGACAATGTGGTCGATGTCGCCAATTTCATCCTGTTCGAGCTTGGACAGCCTCTGCACACATTCGACGCCGACAAGATCAGCGGCGGCAAGGTGATCGTGCGTAGAGCCGCCGAGGGGGAGAGGATTGTCACGCTTGACGGAACCGGGAGGAAGCTTTCGGCCGAGGACATAGTGATCGCTGGCGCCGACGGGCCGATGTGCATCGCCGGAGTGTTCGGCGGCATCGATTCCGGCGTGAAACCCGAGACGGTGAATGTCTTCGTCGAGAGCGCCTATTTCGATCCGGGCTCGATCCGCAAGACCTCGAAAAGACATACCCTCCAGACAGACGCCTCGTTCCGCTACGAGAGAGGTGCCGATCCGGGAATCAATGAATATGCCGCCAAGCGGGCCGCCATGCTCATTCAGGAGGTGGCCGGCGGAGAGATAATCGGCGGAATCGAGGAGTTCTATCCGACAAAGATAGAGAAGAAAGTCATCGACCTGGACTATGACCGCATCGAGAGATTCATCGGCAAGAAGATCGGCCACGACACGATCGAGAGGATCCTTGCCGCCCTCACCTACGAGTTCATCGAGAAACGCGACAGCGGTGCCAGGGTGGCCGCTCCGTCCTACATGATCGATGTCACAAGGGAATGCGATGTCGTCGAGGAGATCCTCCGGATCTACGGCTACAACAACATCGACCTCCCTCAGCACATGAAGATGTCCGTCAACGCCACCCCTTCACCGGAACCGGAAGCTATCCGCAACGGAATCTCCAACTTCTTGGCAGCCAACGGATTCGTTGAGATGATGAACAACTCCCTCACAAAGGGTGCCTACTATAAGGGTCTTACCACTTTCCCGGAGGAGAAGAGCGTGACGATCGTCAATCCTCTGAGCTCCGACCTGAACGTGATGAGACAGACACTCATATTCAGCGGTCTTGAGGTTGTCGCCTACAACCTCAACCGTCAGATTTCCTCGATGAAACTCTTTGAATATGGCTCCGTTTACAGCCGTGACCCTCAGACGGACGGCAAGACGCTGGCCTCCTACGAGGAGCATCCGGCGTTCTCGATGTTCGTGACCGGAACTCCGGAGAAGTCTTGGAACAGCCAGCCGGGCAAGAGCAGTTTCTTTGAGTTGAAAGGCTATGTGGATCTTCTTCTGAGACGCTTCGGTGCCGATCTTTACCAGATGGAGGCCACCGCAGCTCCCGCTGACGTATTCAGTGAAGGCATCGCCTATGCCCTTCCGGGGCAGCATCTGCCGCTTGCGGTGCTTGGAACTGTCTCTCCGGCCATCGCGAAGAAGTTCGGTGTGCGTCAGCCTGTGTTCGCCGCCGAGATAAACTGGAACACATTGTTCCAACTCGTGAAGAGGGATAAGGTCGCCTTCAGGGAGATGCCTAAATTCCCTGAGGTAAGGAGGGATCTCGCCCTGCTGCTTGACGAGAGCGTAAGTTATGCCGATCTCTACAGGAGTTCGTTCAAGGCAGGGAAGAAACTTCTCAGGCAGGTGACCCTGTTCGATGTCTATCGTGGGGACAAGATCCCTGCGGGCAAGAAGCAGTACGCCCTCGGATTCGTGCTTCAGGATCTTGAGAAGACCCTCACCGATGAGGATGTCGAGAGGATCATGAAGAAACTTCTCTCCACATTCCAGAACGAGTACGGGGCGGTTTTGAGGTAGGTTCTTATGCGTAGGGTTCTCGGAACGGTCCTGTCATTGATGGTCTTGGTGTCGGTGGCCGTCTCCTGCGGAAGCGGGGGAGGCGTGATACCTGTGCGCAAGATGGAGCGGATCTATCGTGAGATGCTGCTTGCCGACCAATGGCTTGCGGATAATCCGGACAGGGAGGACGCGGCGGACACGACGTGGTTCTATGAGCCGATCTTCGAGAAGTACGGCTTCACCATCTCGGATTACCGTAAGAGTGTGGATTATTACCTTAATGATCCCAAACGTTATGCCGAGATGCTCGGGCGCGTGGAGAAAGGGTTGAGGAATGATCTGACTGCCGTCAATGCGAAGATCTCGTTGGAGAACAGGCTCCGGCATGAGGCGGATTCTGTATTCCGTGCCAGAAAGGCAATGGCTTGTAAGGAATTCCGCTCGTTTCTCGATGCCTTTGAGGATGATTTCATTGCGGACAAGGTCAACATCGAAGCGGACTCTTCGGGAGTTTACTTCCCTGTTCCTGCGGTCTGTGACACCGCGTTCCGCGGCCCGGCTCTGGTCATAAGGGACACGGTCGCAGCGGTCTCCGAGGACTCCTCCGCAGCATCCGCCGCGCCGCTCAGGACACTGCCTTTGAAGAAGCGGTCTGTGGAATTGAAAGAGATCTTGCCGGACATCTCTGTCCCGCAGCCTCTGGAAAAGAGATGATTCGCCCTGCGTAAGTTGAAAGAATGAACAGAATAGCAGCTGAATATGTCTTCACTCTGGATGAGGACAGACCGATCAGGAACGGTTTCGTTGAATATGACGATGACGGGACCGTGACGGCGGTCGGTACGTGTGCCGAACCTGAAAAGGAGAAATCTTTTGTGAGAGGGGCGGTCACCCCCGGTTTCGTCAACACCCATTGTCATCTGGAGCTGTCCTACTTGTGGAAGGCTTTCCGCAAGGGTACCGGCATGGCCGGGTTCATCGACCAGATCAACGCGATGAGGGACAACAAGAGCATGGAGGAGAAGCTCCGTGACATCGACCATTGGATGAGCGTGATGTGGGACAGGGGAGTCTCCGCGATGGCTGACATCAGCAACTGCGCAGACACTTTCGCCATCAAGAAAGCCTCGCCGATGTACACCAGAACCTTTCTGGAGGTCTTCGGGACGGAGCCTCGGGACTGTGCCCCGGTGATGTCCGCCGTAAAGAAACTTCAGGCCGAGGCTGAAAGCTATGGACTGGACGCAGCTCCGACGCCGCACGCCTGCTACACGATGAGTCCGGAACTTGTCACGGCCGTTTCCGCCGAAGGGTTGAAGTCCGGATTCCTGTCATTCCATTCCGAGGAGACCGAGGAAGAGGAGGACATGCTGAAACACGGTCGCGGGGCGATGTGGGAGAACCGCAAGGCCGCCGGGATGAGTGTCCCTCCTGTTACCGGTAAGTCTTCGCTGCTCTATTTTCTGGATTGTCTGGAAAAGGCTCATCCGGCTCCTTTTGACGAACACATACTGCTCGTCCATGAGGTCTGCATGGATCAGGAGGGGACAGATGCTGTGAAGAGTGTGATGAACCATCCGTTCGTGGCCCTTTGTCCATTGTCGAACATATTCATCCACAATTCTTTGCCTCCAGTGCCGCTGATGCGCCGCAATGGCCTGAAGATCACTGTCGGGACCGATTCGCTCTCCAGCAATGATGACCTTGACATCGTGGGCGAGCTCCGTTGCATTCAGACCGGTTTCCCGGAAGTGGAATTGAACGAACTGCTCACGTGGGCGTGCCGCAACGGTGCCGAGTTCCTTTCCCGAGAGAATGAGTTCGGGAGCATCCGTGCCGGCAAGAGACCGGGACTTGTCGCGATCGACAATCTTGACGGCGACTGCCGTCTTACCACTGGAAGCTCATCACATAGAATTATTTAGCCATGATGCGTGAAGAACTGGTTTTCGGCCCGATCCATTCCAGGCGGCTTGGCTCATCGCTGGGGATCAATCTGCTTCCCACGAAGGGCAAACTGTGCAATTTCGATTGCATCTACTGTGAATGCGGCTGGAACAAGGACGGACTGGGAGACAGGCGGCTTCCGACTGCCGTAGAACTCCGGGAGGCTCTTGAGACGAAGCTCCGGGAATGTCTCGCCCAGGGAACCGGGATCGATTCGATCACATTCTCCGGTGACGGGGAGCCGACGTTGAACCCTGATTTCGCCCGGATAATCGACACCACGCTGGAACTCCGGAACAAATACTTTCCGCAGGCGAAGGTGTCCGTTCTCTCGAACGCCACGAGGATATTCAGAGAAGATGTCTTCGAGGCTTTGAGGAAGGTTGACAATCCTATCCTTAAGATCGACGCCCCGACGGACTGGCTGGCCGACAGGATCAACCAGCCGCAGGGGGAGTACCATGTCGGGGATGTGGTCGCCGATCTGGCCCGTTTCGAGGGGGATTTCGTGCTTCAGACGATGTTTCTTAAGTCCCCGTCATTCGACTCCTCGTCTCCGGAGGTCTTGGAAGGATGGATGGACATCGTCAGGAAATTGAGGCCGAGGGAGGTCATGGTTTACACTCTGGACAGGGAGGCTCCGGACCAGGGACTTGAGAAATTTTCGGTGGGTCAGATGAGAGATTTGGTCAAACCTTTGATTGATGAAGGTTTTGAGATTCAGATAAGAGGATAATTGAAATTTAAAAGCGATATGGAATCTTTGTTTGCGAAGTACGGTTACACTCCTGATCAGGAGAATGTCGGCAAGAGGCTGGACATCATAGCGGACAACATTGACAATGTGACTTCTCAGGAAGTCCTGAAAAACTGCATGGCGCTGATGGATCTGACGACCCTTCATGCGGAGGACACGCCGGACTCGGTGCGGAAACTGGTCGGCAAGGTGAATTCTTTCATGGACGATTACCCGGAGTACCCGCTCCCGGCATCGATCTGTGTGTTCCCGAACTTCGCTTCCGTGGTGAGGGAGAGTCTGGTCAGTGCGGATGTCCGTGTCACGGCCGTGGCCGGCTGTTTTCCTGCATCCCAGAGCTTCATCGAGGTGAAAGCCAAGGAATGTGAGATGGCTGTCGAGGCGGGGGCGGACGAGATCGACATAGTTCTGGCTCTGAACGCTTTTCTGGCTGGTGACGAGGAATATGCCCGTAGGGAGATCAGAACTCTCCGCGCGGCCGTTGACAGGGCCGGTGCCAAGGTCGGACGCGACATCACTCTGAAGGTGATTCTGGAGACCGGATTGCTTGTCTCCCCGGAGAACATCGCCAACGCTTCTTTCCTTGCGATGGAAGAGGGAGCTGATTTCATCAAGACATCCACAGGCAAGGTCAGCGTGAACGCCACTCCGATGGCGGCCTACATCATGTGCGGGAGCATCAAGGCTTTCCATGAGAAAACCGGCAGGAAAGTCGGGTTCAAGGCCGCCGGCGGCATCTCCACGTCAAGAGACGCTGTCTGCTACCATTCAATAGTAAAGACCGTTCTCGGCAATGACTGGATCGACAAGAAACTGTTCCGCTTCGGGGTAAGCCGTCTGGCGAACTCCCTGATGTCCTCGATCGAGCAGAAGACGGTGGTCTATTTTTAAACAGCTTCTTAGACTCCTGTGTGCTCTTTGCCGCCGTTGTCCTTGACGATGAGTTCGTCAGAGATGGCGGCGGCTGTCCTTGCAAGGTGCTCTCGAAGGTCGCTCCATCGGTAGAAAGGACCTTCTGCGGTCTTGACGGCCGGGATCGTGGTCTCCCTTTCGTTATAGACCAGTTTCACCAGAATGTCGCCTTCCCTGTTCCTGAAGAAGATCATCTGGAGGTTGGAGCCCATTGACATCATCCGGAAGTCGAACCAGCGGTTATGCACTTCCGCTGACTTCCAACGCTTCTCCATGCCGGCGATCCCGATGGTGCCGACCAGCGGAAGCAGACCCGTGTCGTGGCCGAACCTCAGATCCGCAGCCTTGTCGCTGCCGGACAGGACCGCCTCGTCAGCCTTGGCGAGGATGTCCTCGATGAGCGGTTTGGCGACGGTGGAGACATATTCCCCCTCCTCCTCCGAAATTCCGAAGCCGTAGTAGAGCTTGTCGTTCCTTGCGATCCAAAGGGCGGTCAGCTCATCGGTGGTGAAATGACTGAATATGTCCGGGTGCGCGTCAGTGTTCGGACTGATTGCTCCCGCGAGGTACACTTTGTCCATGAATCCCTTTGGCTCAGGAATGAATGCCGCAGCTTTGGCCGGATCGGTGAAGATGGCCTCAAGAAACCTTACCGGGCAGAGCAGGCTGTCCAGCAGGTGCTCCCCGAGGGCGTTCGAACCCTTGGTCACATCCTTCGTGTCAAGATTCATGCAGATGTAGTCCAGGTACTTCGGTCCGGTGACATAGTGAATCTTCAGATCTCCGTTCCTTTTCTGAAGTTCTGACGCGAAATTGGCCATGCTGACAAGGCATCTTGGCCAGTAGCTTGAGACACATTCCACCTCAAGTCTTTTCCCGTTGAACACTTCCGGGTAGTTGGACGACATCCTTGAGGCGATGGCGTGATGCTCCTCCGCCCCTCTCTCGCTGAGCATTCCGAACATCCCCTGATGCTCGGTGAAAACTGTGTCGATCTGCCTTTTCAAGAGTTTCCCCTCATCTGTCAGCAGTCCGGCTTTCTCGGCTGCGGCAAGAATTTCGACAGATCCCGTGACCAGCTTCGCACTGGAGTGGTAACGCGAGCCGTGCCTGCCATAGTGGCTGATGTAGAATGGCTTGTAGCCTTTCGGAGCCTTGGTGAAAGCCGAAGGGACATATTCGTAATAATGATAGACTCCGCCGGCCCTTTCAGGGTTCTCTTCGAGCAGGTCTTTATACGGCTGCGCCTGAGTTGAAAAACAGAATGTACTGGCAATCAGTGCGATGGATGCCGCTCTTGCGGCTGTTTTCGTGAGCATCTCCATGTTTTTTCCGAAATTTTGCTGTGGCAAAGATAGAAAAACGTCCTTATATAGCCAAGCACGGCCGATTTTTCAATTAACCGTTGAATATTTCAACCCACGGATAGCCTCTCCTACCTTTGCCGTGTAACTAAAAACCGACTGAACAATGAAATGGTTCTTCAAAATGATGCTGCCGGCTCTGGTGCTGGTGTCCTGCAGCAAAGAGGGCGGATCTCCGGTGGAGGTCGAGCCCGTCAGCACAAAGGAAAACGCGGAGGTGGTCTCCCATGAGATGATCGAACTTGGCCGGAAACTTGAGAATCCGTATTCCGTGACCAATGTCGGGAAGGCTCTTGCGGCCTTGTACCCTACGAGGAGCGCGGAGGAGGTGCCTGTCACGGACTACTATGTCCGTTTCCTGCCCAAGGACACTGTGCAGCTCAACATCCTCTCGGATCTGGGTGTCGAGATGCTGGATCACCCGATGGACCGTGAGATTCTGACTGACGGGGACTACTACCACGATCCGTCCGTCCCGGAGGGCGAGATCACCTGGCAGTATGCGGTCGTGCCTCCGGACTTCGCCTTCCCGGATGGGATCCGTCACGAGATTCTGGACAATTGCTTCATCCCGGAGGAGGATGTCGCCACCAGATCTCTGGGCGGTCTGGATCTCGACGCCTTGGAAAGGAAGGCGTTCGAGCTTACGGGCAATGCAGATCTTCTGGAGCCTGTGACAAGAGCCAGGGTCAAGCCTTCCGGAAGGATCACGATTGTGGATGACAGGTTTAAGAGCAAGAAGACTCTTGGCGTGGCCGGAGTCAAGATGGTGGCGAATGTCTTTGTCAAGATCGCCACGACCTGCACGGACGCTGACGGGAACTACGCGTTCTCCCGCAAATTCTCGGCGCGTCCGCATTACCGGATCTGCTTCAAGAACACTCTGGGCTTCTCGATCGGAATGAACCTGATCCTGATCCCGGCATCGGTCTCCACAATCGGCAAGGGGTCTCCGGAGGGGATTGACTTCACTGTTGACAGGAATTCAGATGCGGCTCTGTTCCGCAGGTGCGTGGTCAACAATGCGGCCTACGACTACTTCACAAAGTGCCGGACCTCGGGCATCACCACGCCTCCCAAGAACTTGAGGTTCTGGATTCTGAACATCCTCAGGCCTTCAAGCACCCTGATGATGCATCATGGAGCGTTGCTCGACGGCAAGCTGGTCAGCAAGTATGTGGGGAAGTTCACGGCCGTCGTGCGGATCTTCGCGCCGGACATCACGATCGGTTCAAAGGACAAGAACGGAGACTATGCGGAACTTTACATGACGGCGATCCATGAGATGGCGCACGCTACCCATTTCGCAAGGACGGGCACGGATTACTGGAAGCGTTTCGCCACCTGCATCCTGACCTCTTTCATCAGTACGGGAGCTTGCTACGGCACCGGCAAGGGTGAATATGCAGGCTATTGTGAGGTCGGTGAGATGTGGGCCTACCACATCGAGAACATGATGTACAAGGAGCGTTACGGCGGGACATCCTCTTTCGGCCACAGCTACTGGTTCAAGCCTCAGATCCTCGGCGAGCTTGAGGCCGGAGGGGTCCGCAGGGCCGACATCTGTGCCGCGCTTGGATCCGATGTGGTCGATGTCAAAATTTTCCGTGAGGCCTTGATCCAGGCGAGTCCCGGGAAGAAGGCGTTGATCGGCAAGGTCTTCGACAAGTATTCCAAGTAGTTTTTGCCGTCCGCGCCTGAATTTGTTTGCAATTTCGCAAATAATAAGTATCTTTGCAATCCACTTCAGGCGCGGGTGGCGAAATGGTAGACGCGCTAGTTTCAGGAGCTAGTGTCAATTGCGACGTGTGAGTTCGACTCTCATCCCGCGCACAAGGAACGGGGACGGCCAGATCGGTCGTCCCCGTTTCGCTATGCGCAATGCGTTCAACCCTCCCCAGTCACTCGCGACAGCTCCGGTGTGGCACTGGGAACCGGATTCCAAATTCCCCGGATCCCTTGTAGTTCGGCTGGCTCGGCTCCTTTTATTTATTGGATGTGGGCGATGGAGTGCACGGGGGCGATCTTCTCAAGGCGGGTGCGGCCGTAGAGGCCGTCCAGCTCGACAAGGAAGATGAACTCGGAGACCTTGACGCCATATTCCTTTCCGCCCACGGTGATCTTCAAGTCTTCAATGGCTTTGGCTATTCCTTTCGCCGTGCCGCCTGTGGCCAGTACGTCATCGATGATGGAGATTCTGAATATTCCGTCCTCGGCTTTGCCGGCGGCGATGTCCGATTTGCGGAAGTATAGGTCGTCGGGACCATATTCCTTCAGGATCTCTATGTCCTGAAGGTCGTCACCCGAGTGGGGCAGCTTGCCTTTCTTGCGGAACGGCACGATGTTCGTCACCCCGCTGTCGGATGTCAGAAGGGGAGCGCAGAACAGAAAGGCGCGCGCTTCCGGAGCCGCCACATTCGGAGCCGTGACGAGTTTTCCGATCTCGCCGATCAGAGATGTGAAGGTCTCCTTGTTCTGCAGGAAAGGTATGATGTCAACGAAATTGATTCCCTCTTTCGGGAAGTTCGGATAGAATTTCAGTGTCTCTTCAAACATGGCTGTTGATAACTTTGTGAAAAGTGTAAAAGGCAAAGGTATGGACTTTTTGTGACATTTGTGCTAATTTTGTTCCTTTAAAGTCAATAAGGGAGCAAGTCAAATTCCTTAATATTTATGTCAAACAAAACTATCATCGCAGCCGTCGCTGTCGCGGCGCTCGCCTTTTCTCAAGGAGCGAAGGCACAGACCAATCTTCAGACTTACTATGATTTCGGTAAGGACCGCGGTCATGTGACCACCACCCTTGAGGGTTTCTACGGGGACAAATGGGGCAACACCTTCTTTTTCGTGGACTATGACTACAACTCGAAGAACAGCAACGACAAGGTCTATGCTCCTAACGGAACCTATTTCGAGATCGCGCGCTGTCTCAACTTCTGGCAGGACACAAAATTTGCTCCTTTCAGTTTTCACATCGAGTACAACGGGGGCGTTTACAACGGCTACACCATCAACAACGCGTTCCTCTTCGGCGCGGACTGGTTCATTCACAGCGAAGATTTCAAGAACACGCTGAATCTCAAGGCTCTCTACAAGGCTATAAACTACAACAAGGGTGTGAACCTTGACGGCAGCAAAATGAAGAGCGAAATCCCTGTACAGCTTACCGCGGTCTGGGGGATGCAGGATCTTTTCGATGTGAAAGGCCTCCGCTTCTCCGGTTTCGCCGACTTCTGGTGGGAGGATCACAATGTATGCCCTTACATCAGCGACAAGTCGGCTGGCTATCGTGATTGGACCAAGGTGGAAACCGCCCGTTTCGTGTTCCTTACAGAGCCTCAGCTCTGGTACAGCATCGGCCGGCATTTCGGGGTGGACAACCTCAACATCGGCACCGAGATCGAAGTCTCCTACAACTTCGGCACCGGCAAGGGTTTCTTTGTCCGTCCTTGCCTCGGCACCAAGTGGGTATTCTAATGTCGAACGACGCTTGACAATCCGAAAATGACAGAAACAAAAACTCCGGCCAACGAGCCTAAAGGCTGGCTGACCAAACTGTTCGGGTTCGACCCGTCCACTATGAAGGTGTCAACCGAGATCGTGGCCGGCATCACCACGTTCCTCGCGATGTCCTACATCCTCGCTGTCAACCCTTCGATCCTGGCTGACTGCGGAATGGACAAGAACGCCCTCTTCACCACCACCGCCGTGGCCTCCATCGCCGCCACGCTCGTGATGGCTCTGTACGCCAAACTGCCGTTCGCCCTTGCCCCGGGCATGGGACTGAACGCCTTCTTCTGCTACACGGTGTGCCTCGGAATGGGCTACAGCTGGCAGTTCGCGCTGACCGCCGTTCTTATTGAAGGCATAATATTCATAATACTCACCCTGACGAGTGTCCGCGAGGCCATTGTGAACGCACTGCCTCTGTCACTGAGAAAGGCGATCGGAGCCGGCATCGGCCTGTTCATCGCCCTCATCGGCCTGAAGAGCGGCGGAGTCGTCGTTGACGATCCGGCCACCCTCCTTAACCTCGGAGACATCACCGGCGGTGCCGGGCTTCTCTCGGTCATCGGTCTCGTCATCACTGGGATCATGGTGATCCTGAACGTTCCTGGAGCGCTCCTGATCGGAATTATCGTGACTGCGGTCATCGGCATCCCGATGGGCATAACCCAGTTCCAGGGATTCGTTGACACTCCGCCGTCCATGAAGCCTATCCTCTGCCAGTTCACCACCGACCCGTCGCAGATCTTCAGCCTTGACATGCTGATCATCGTGTTCACTTTCCTGTTTGTGGACATATTCGACACTATCGGAACCCTTGTGGGCGTCACCATGAAGGCGAACATGACCGACAATGCCGGCAGACCTGTCCGTATGAACCAGGCTTTCATGGCAGATGCCGTAGGTACCGTCGCCGGCGCATGCCTCGGAACCAGCACCGTCACCACCTACGTCGAGAGTGCCTCCGGCGTTGCCCAGGGCGGTCGTTCGGGTCTCACCGCGTTCGCTGTGGTCATCTGCTTCGTCCTGTCCCTGTTCTTCGCTCCGGTCTTCACAGCCATCCCGGGCTCGGCTGTCTGCCCTGTACTCGTGTTCGTTGGACTCTTCATGCTCAGCCCGATCAAGGACATTCCGCTTGACGACTTCTCCGAGTCCATCCCGGCATTCCTCACGCTGATCCTCATGCCGATGACATATTCCATCTCCAACGGCATCCTTCTTGGTCTTGTGACCTATGTCGTCCTCAACATCTGCACGGGAAAGGCGAAGAAGATCGGTTGGTTCATGTATATTCTGTCAATTTTAGTAATTCTAAAATACATCTTTCTTTAATTGATTGATTAAAAATAAATTAACAATATAGTTATCTAATTGTTAATAACTTTGGCGATTATTTTGCCCGAAAGGGCGGATTATCTGCTATCTTTGCGAAAGTCGGTTCGTCTCCCGTGAAAAGGGGCGGGCCGACTTTATGACCGGCAGAGGTCGTTTCCCCAATGATTATTCGAAAATGAACTGGTTATGGATGTAACTGTACGCAAGACCAACGGCTCCTATGAGGAGTACGACAAGGTCAAATTGATGAACGGGATACGCGAGGCCTACAAGACGGCGGGGGAGGAATGCCCGGAGGCGGTTGTCGTCTCGATCGCCGGGAACCTCTACATCTACGACAAGATCACAAGCCGTGAGATCAGGCGTCAGGTCGAGGAGAGTCTGATGTCCATCAACAAGAAGGTCGCCGTGGCCTACATCGAGAAGTTCGACGCGGGGC
>CAVFMX010000040.1:7390-22530 GCA_963623745.1 Bulleidia sp. | reverse complement strand
TTAATTTATCGGCCATATTCTGAATATGTTATTTATAAAATTCCAAATGAAATCGTAATAAGTCCGCAATTTTAGTCATTTTTCCCGTAATCAGCAATTCTATGAGCCATTTTCAGATGTTTCCCTACACAATTTTTCTGATAAAGGCGGTAAATTCGTCCGGTAAAGCGGTCATAACGTTGCAGCTTCATTTCATTCGAAAAATGACCGTCAACATATTTTTCAATCTCACGACAGTCACCCTCGCACCCATATTCAAAACCTAATATTTCCTTCAAGGCAAGTGCGGCGTCACAGATGGCGGCGTTGTCGCTGACGCATGACTTTTTCATGAAATAAGGAATATGATCGCTCCCGAATACCTTCAGAGGCACATAGACTGAGGTTGTCGGATTGCCAAGAAGCGTCCACATCACAATCACAGTCCCGGCAGGATTCTCTCCCGGCGCGACCCCTTCAAACACGACCGCCGCAGATGTCATGTCACGCATGATAGGCTTGCCAGTGCGTGAAATCCCATTGAAAAGAAACTTGTGGTCAACGGTGGACATGTCCGCTGAAGCCATTATACCTGAGGTCTTTTCAAATCTGTCCACTCCCCTGCGGTCTTCCTTTCGGCCACGCCGAGTGAAATTCGTCACGACCATGTACCCTCCCGGCTGGTCGGCCACTATGTACTTTACCCAGGAATGGTTGTCAACCTCGTAATAAGCGGCCTCTCCGAGAGCGTCGATGATGCCGAAGTTAGCTTCAACCCCCAAAGGCTTCGGGAGCGTGTCGAGCATGTTCTCAAAATCCTGCAGGCTGGAGCATATTCCCAAAGCCTTGTACATCACGATGCCCTCCTTGTCCATTTCGGAAGAAGGAACATCATCGTCCTTAAGGTCGTAAGTGGCTGTGTTCATGATGCAGAAGCCGGCAGAATTGACCCCCGACCACACTTCCCCGCCATGCGACGGAGAGTTCACCAGACCTATGAAAGAATATTCAGACCCTCTGAACCACTCCATCCTATTGTTCAGTTCTCCGGTGTCGCGGTGTTTGAACATCACGGGGCGGCCATCGGAGCGGACTCCCCCTGAAATAATCACGGAAGTGCAGCAAAACGCTTTGAATGAAATGAATATGAATGCGGAAGCTACAGTCCATGTCCTAAAAAAGCGTACCATTGTCTTCTTTTCTTGATTCAAGCTCTGCGTCCAGACCAAGATGACGGTAGGCCATCTCGGTGGCAACCCGGCCTCTCTGTGTCCTCACGATGAAGCCTTCCTTGATGAGGAACGGCTCGTAAACTTCCTCGAATGTGCCCTGGTCCTCACTGATGGCAGTGGCGATTGTGTTGGCTCCGACCGGACCTCCCTTGAACGTGGTGATGATGGTTCGGAGGATCTTGTTGTCGATGGAGTCCAGTCCCCTCTTGTCTATCTTCAACTTGTCCAAGGCGTAACGCGAAATGTCCAGATCGATGTGTCCGTCTCCCATCACCTGGGCGAAATCACGCACACGCTTCAGGAGGGCGTTGGCTATACGTGGAGTTCCTCGGCTCCTCAAAGCTATCTCCTTAGCGGCCTCGTCATCAATGGTCACGTTCAAGATACGGGCGCTCCTGCGCACGATGCGGATCAGGTCAGAGGTGTCGTAATACTCAAGGGCGCAATTGATCCCGAACCGCTCCCGTAGAGGTGCCGTAAGAAGACCGCTCCGGGTGGTGGCTCCCACGAGAGTGAACGGATTGAGGGAAATCCTGACCGACCTCGCTCCCGGCCCCTTGTCGATCATTATGTCGATGACGTAGTCCTCCATCGCCGAGTAAAGATACTCCTCGACCTCCGGAGAGAGCCGGTGGATCTCGTCGATGAACAGCACGTCACCTGTCTCCAAAGATGTAAGCAGACCGGCCAGATCACCGGGCTTGTCCAGCACAGGGCCGGAGGTCACCTTCATGTTCACCCCCATCTCATTGGCGATGATGTGAGCGAGGGTTGTCTTTCCGAGACCAGGAGGCCCGTGAAAGAGCACATGGTCAAGGGCTTCACCCCTCATCTTCGCCGCCTTGACATAGATGTTCAGATTCGAGACAATCTCTTTCTGTCCGGTGAAATCTTCCAGACCTTGAGGGCGGATTATTCCGTCCAAATCCTTATCTTTGCCGGCGCTTGTACTGTGTGGATCAAATTCTGTCATCAGAAAGTGTTTTAGTCAGTACAAAGATAGTTAAAACAGCCGGAAGAATGAAAGCCCGGCGAATCGTCAGCCACAAGGTCAATGGAAAAAATATAATTGAAAGATTTATATGATTTATTGATTCTGTATGGGTTGTTAATTTGTTGATAACTTGATTTTATCATTGAAAACCAAATTATTGCATGCAGCATAAATTGTTGGTTAAGTTAAGGAAAAGTTTTTGATGAGTTGTGGAAAAGTCAGTGGATCCGGAAAGCCAACATTCCACGTTATGTTTTCCACGGGGTTTTCAACAGTTTTCAAACAGGATTAAGACGTTTATGTTGATAAGTTCGGCATCCGTTAAAAAACTCTCCGGGAGTCTTGTATCGAAAAGGAAAATTTACTGCAAGGGGCTGTTCCTTTCCGCAAGGTGGTTTGTTGTCTCCGAGGTAGCTTCAGGAGGTACAAACCTGATAGTCCTTCCTGACAGGGAGAGCGCTGAATATTGCTGCTCGGATCTTTACGCCCTGACAGACGGAGACATCGTGTTTTATCTTCCTGACAGCGGCAAGGGAGTCGAGAGAAGCAATTACAAATCCTCTCTCGGAGTCCAGAGGACATCGGCCGTCGGAAAGATCCTTTCCAACAAGGACAATTCTGACAGGCTGTTCATCGTGACCTATCCCGAGGCTCTTGAGGAAAATGTTCCCGCTCCTGACAGGATCAGGGAATCAATTCTGAAGATTTTCAAGGGACAGGAGATTTCCCACGACACCATCAGGGACATTCTTTTCAGCCAAGGATTCGAGAAGGTTGATTTCGTTTCGGCTCCGGGACAATATTCGATAAGAGGATCCATCATCGACATATTCTCATATTCATTCAACCATCCGTTCAGGGTGTCTTTTTTCGGGGATGAAGTTGAGAAGATCCATGTGTTTGACTGCAACACGCAGCTTTCAGGAGAGGAGAGAAAGGAGGTTGAGATTTTCCCTGACCTTGCCGCGGAGACTTCGGATGCGGATGGTGTAAGTGTCGCCGGTCTGCTGCCTGAGGGTACTGTTGTCTGGCTGGATTCTTCCGACATGTACAAGGACAGGGATTTCTTCAATGGACTGTCTTCTTTCAGGAGGGTGTTTATGGAGGTTCCTCTCGGGGTGGAAGCCGAGGATGCCGTGCCGTTCGGCATAGCTCCGCAACCGGTGTTCAACAAGAATTTCGAACTGCTTACCGCAGACATCAGACAGAACATCGAGCATGGGTACAAAGTTTTCATATTCAGTGAAAAGAATTCACAGATAGAGAGGTTGAAGTCCATCCTGACGGAGAACAGCGGTCTGGTGCCGCAGTTTGTCGCGGGAAAGAATATCCATTCAGGGTTCATCGACAGGGATGACAAGATCTGCTGCTACTCCGACCACGAGATTTTTGACCGTTTCCACAGGGTGAGCGTCAGGAGAACTGTGGAGAAGAGCGAGCAGTTGACTCTTAACGATTTGACTGCTTTCAACATAGGAGACTATGTGGTTCACATCGACCACGGTGTCGGGGTGTTCGGCGGCCTTGTGAGGATGAAGGATGACAAGGGGAGGATGCATGAGGTCGTGAAGCTGATGTACAAGGACGGCGATGTCGTGTTCGTGTCCGTTCATTCTCTGAACAAGATTTCCAGATTCCGCTCCAAGGACGGAGGAGAACCTCCGAAGATCAGCAAGCTTGGATCCAGAACATGGCAGAACCTCAAGCAAAGCGCGAAGTCAAAGATCAAGGACATCGCCAAGGATCTCATCCAGCTTTACGCCAAGCGGAAAACCACGCAGGGATTCGCCTACTCCCCGGACAGTTATCTTCAGGAAGAGTTGGAGTCTTCTTTCATGTACGAGGACACTCCGGATCAGGAATCCGCCAACAAGGCAGTGAAAAAGGACATGGAGGACAACAGTCCTATGGACAGGCTTGTCTGCGGAGATGTGGGATTCGGTAAGACTGAAATAGCGATAAGGGCTGCCTTCAAGGCTGTCACGGACGGCAAGCAGGTCGCAGTGCTGGTGCCTACCACAATTCTTTCCCTTCAGCACTACACCACTTTCTCATCGCGGCTGAAGAATTTCCCCTGCACGACAGATTATGTGAGCAGACTGCGTACCACAAAAGAAATAAATGACATAAAGGAAAGACTCAGGAACGGTCAGCTGGACATTGTCATCGGAACCCATAAAATGCTCGGCCAAGGGTTCGAGTTCAAGGATCTTGGACTTCTGATCATCGATGAGGAACAGAAGTTCGGTGTGTCCACCAAGGAGAAACTTCGTCAGATGAAGGCTTCTGTGGACACTCTGACATTGACCGCGACCCCTATTCCGCGTACCTTGCAGTTCTCGTTGCTCGGAGCGCGGGATCTGTCCATCATCAACACTCCGCCGCCCAACAGGATTCCTACCCAGACTGAGATCATCCTGTTCGACAAGGATGAGATCCGGAGCATCATCAATTATGAGCTCAATCGAGGAGGCCAGCTGTTCTTCATCCACAATAAAGTCGAGGAACTGTCTTCGATCCACGAGATTCTGCACAGGCTCGTTCCGGACATGAAGATCTGTGTAGCCCACGGTCAGATGGAGGCTAAGGAATTGGAGAACAGGATGCTGGACTTCATCCGCGGGGACTATGACATGCTGCTCTGCACCACGATCATCGAGAACGGACTGGACATCCCGAACGCCAACACCATCATAATAAATCAGGCCCAGAACATCGGACTGAGCGATCTGCATCAGCTCCGGGGACGTGTCGGCAGGTCTGACAGGAAAGCTTTCTGTTACCTTATCGTACCTCCGCTTGTCACGATAACTGATGATGCCCGAAGAAGGCTCAAGGCAATCGAGGAGTTTTCCGACCTTGGAAGCGGATTCAACATCGCAATGCAGGACCTGGACATCCGGGGTGCCGGAAACCTTTTGGGAGCGGAACAGAGCGGGTTCATCATGGACATGGGCTACGAGACCTACCAGAAAATCCTTGCGGAGGCGATGGAGGAACTTGGAGTCGAGACGGGAATATCCGCGGGCCGGACCGATGGATCATTTGTCGAAGACTGCACCGTCGAGACAGATCAGCCTGCGATGATCCCGGACTCTTACATCGACATAACAGCTGAAAAAATAAGAATTTACAAGCAACTTGACAGCATGACCTGCGACAAGGAGATCGACCGAGCCAAGGCTCAGCTGGAGGACAGGTTCGGAGAAATGCCGCAGGAAGCCGACAATCTGTTCCATGTGGTGAAAATCAGGAATCTCGGCGGAAAACTCGGGTTCGAAAAGATCATCATCAAGAACGGAATGATGATAATGTTCTTCATCTCCAACCAGATGTCTCCTTACTACAAATCTGATGTCTTTTCAGGAATATTACAGAGCATCAACGCCAACGACCGGCTTTTCAACCTCAAGCAGTCGGAAGGTAAACTCAAGATTGTCAGCCGAGGAATCGATTCTTTGCCGAAAGCTCTTCTGACCCTCAATAGACTGGGTGACCGTTAAAAATAAGTTGCCGCTTACTGAAATAAAATTGCTATCTTTGAAAGTTTGTCGGTTTTAGACAATGCCGAATCTTTTGGTTGAAATAGGAAACACCGCACTGAAAGCGGCCTGGTCCGAAGGAATAACCCTCGGAAAGACTTTCCGTTATCAGGGCGAGAAGATGTTCGACTATGTTGATTCGCTGGTTGAGAAGGAAAAACCGGCTGTGATGGTCATTTCCTCCGCCATCGACATCGGCTGCGATGAAGAGGAGAGACTCAAAGGAAAATGCGGAAGGCTGGTGATCCTTGACCGGAACCACACAGGAATGGCTGAGGAATATTCCCTTCCTTCCTATCTGTCTCCTGACAGAATGGCCTCCGTGATCGCCGCAAGACATCTTTTCAAAGGGAAGGGAAGTGTAGTCTTCGATTTCGGCACCACTCTGACAATAGATGTCATCGAACCTGACGGGGAATATTCCGGAGGAAACATATCCCCCGGACTGAGGACAAGATTCAAGGCTTTGTCAAGGTATTCAAGGACGCTGCCCCTTGTGGACACTCCCGTTTCGGTAAGAACCACAGGAAATTCGCTGAATTCCTCAATTGAATCAGGTGTGGTGTCAGGCATAATGTTTGAAATAGCAGGGTACTTGTCTTTATTCTCCGAAAAAAATGTGGTTTTTACGGGAGGAGACGCTTTATATTTTGCAAAAAGAATGAAAAACTCCATCTTTGCAGTCTGCAATCTTGTGATGATGGGGTTAGCATTAATCGCTGACAAGTATTATGTTGAAAGGAAAGTTTAGAAAGATATTCCTGTCTGTGCCGATGTTGTTCTTAGCGTTCCCTGTGTTCGCCCAGAACGATGCCTATAATGCCTACACCCCATATTCCATGTTCGGAATAGGCGAGATCTCGAAACAGGGGACCGCATACAACAAGAGCATGGGAGGTGTCGGAATCGCGACAAGGGACAAGAGGAATGTGAACATTCTCAATCCCGCCTCCGTCACAGCAAGGGAAGCCAAATCCGTTATGGTTGACTTCGGAATAGCCCAGGGCAACAGGTATTATGCCCAGAACGGCATCAAGTCTTCCAACAACACTTTCAACTTCTACGATTTCGTTATTTCTTTTCCTGTTTACAAGTCACTTGCAATGTACGCCGGAGTGACTCCGTACAGTGATTTGGGCTATGAAATCTCTTCAAAGGTCACGGATCCTTCGGTCATAGCTAACACAGGTGTAATCACAAACACCGTTCAAGGTTACGGCGGCATGACGAACATGTTCCTTGGAGCCGGAATTGATGTGACGAAAGGACTTTCCGTAGGTGTGGAAGGACAGTATTATTTCGGCAATCTTCACAAGACCAATGAGTTTACAATGTCGAAATCCACTTACAGGAGCATTTCCAGCGGATTCGACATGAATCTTAACGCTTTCACTGCAAAGTTGGGTGTACAGTACGAGATGAACCTCACCGGAAACATCTCCGCTGTCGCCGGTGTCTCCTACAGGCTTGGAACGAGCCTAAACGGAGAGGTGGAAAGGTACGAGATCCAGTCGATCTCGTCGGTCAACGACTCGACACCTTCCCCGAGAAGCTATGCTGACACTCTTAGCGGTCAGGTCAAGATTGCCGGCGAGCTTGGGATAGGAATAGCTTTGAAAGGAGGGGACAAGTGGACAGCCGAGATCAACTACATCCGTTCTGACTGGAGTTCCTGCGGAATGGACAAGGTTCCGGGATTCGCCAATGTCGGCAACGCGGTCTTCAGCGCATCCACAGCCCAGTCAGTCAGGGCCGGGTTTTCTATCGTTCCGAACAGAAATGACATCCGTTACTATCGTAAAAGAGTGACTTACAGGGCTGGAGCCTATTGGGATCAAGCTTATTGCAAACTTGACGGTCAGTCGATCAATGCTGTGGGAGTCACTTTGGGAGCCACACTTCCCGTGTTCAGCTGGAGCAACGGTCTGACATTCGGTGTTGATTTCGGACAAATGGGATCATTGACCGGGAACATGGTGAGGGAGAGATACGTCAACTTCAACATCGGGATCAACATCTTCGATATTTGGTTCATGAAGCCTAAATACAATTGATGAATATATAGAAATAAATAATACACAACCATGAAAAGGATCACACTAGTACTGTTAACTCTCGCTGCTGCGGCTTTCGGAACAAATGTTTCCGCTCAGGGAAAGTATGGCGCGGACAGCGCGGAATGCATCAAGTATCTGTCTTATTATCAGGAGTATTACAAGCAGAAGAACTTCACTGAGGCTCTTCCTAACTGGAGAAAGGCCTTCAGGCTCTGTCCTCCAACGGCCAGTCAGAACATGCTTCTTAACGGTATGACTCTCATGGGCAAGGAAATCGTCAAGACGAAGGATGCTCAGACGCGCGCCGCGATGATCGACACTGTCCTTAATCTGAATGACCTCAGGGCTCAGTACTATCCTAAGTATGCCGTTGCTGCCTACAACTCAAAGGGACAGTACATCACACAGTACTTCAAGGATCCTCAGGTTGTCTATGAGCAGCTGAACAAGATCATAGAGATCAATCAGGAGAAGATCAAGCCGAGCCTTCTGCTTCTTGATCTCAATTCAGCCATCGAACTTTACAAGAAGTCCGCTCTTGGAGCCGAGGAAGTGATCAACACTTACCAGAACGCCCTCGCTTTGCTTGACAAGGCCGGCAATGAAGATGAGAACGCCAAGATCAAGTCTGACATTGAGGGTCTGTTCATCACAAGCCAGGTTGCCAGCTGTGACAACCTCATCGCCCTGTTCACACCCCGCTACGAGGCTGATCCGGACAACATGGATCTCGTGACAAACATCGTGAAGATGCTTGGCTCGACCGAAGGATGCCAGAACAACGATCTGTTCCTCAAGGCTGTGACCAAAATGCACAAAAATGAGCCTTCGGCATCGTCAGCTTACTATCTTTATAAACTTCATTCCGCAAAAGATGAATCCGACACCGCCATCAATTATTTTGAGGAAGCCGTATCGCTCTGCCCGGACGATGAGTCTATAAAGAGTGACTACTTGATTGAACTTGCCACCTACTGTCTCAAGAACAACATCACAGGCAAGGCGTTCGACTACGCCAGAAAGGCTGCTGAACTCAATCCTGATCATCAGGGCAAGGCCTACTACCTCATCGCCACGATTTGGGGCGCGGCACGTTGCGGTGGCAACGAGATTGAAAGCAGAGCCAAGTACTGGGTTGCGGTTGATTATCTCCAGAAGGCGAAGTCCGCGGATTCCTCTCTGACCGATGACTGCAACAAACTCATCTCCTCCTACAGTGTCTATTATCCTCAGAAGGCCGAGGCGTTCATGTACGATGTTGTTGATGGACAGTCTTACACGGTTAACTGCGGCGGCATGCACGCGACAACTACCGTAAGGACGCAGAAGTAATGCGGATTTGAAGCGGAACATACATAGTCTTATGATGATTGCAACCGCCGAAGCGGTTGCTTTCATCGTATTTTCCTGTAAGGGGAAACTGTCAGAGGCGGAGCGTCTTAATCTTGCCGAGACCCCTGTTCAGACAGTGGACAGCATGTTTGTGGTACAGACGAAGAACGGAGGCATCCAGATGAGGGTGGAGGCGGACGTGATGGAAAGGTACGAGAATGACACTTGCTCCTACGAACTCTTTCCGAAAGGTCTGCATGCCTTTGCCTACACGGATGATGACATGCTTGAAACCGTTCTTCACTCCGACAATGCGAAGCATTTCAAAAGCAAAAAGACTAAGGATGAATATTGGTCCGCTTTTGGTAATGTGGTGGTTCAGAATGTGATAAACCAACAGACCCTTGAGACGGACACTCTTTATTGGGATCAGGCCAACAAGGAAATCTACACCGACTGTTATGTCAGGATGTTCTCCAACGACGGATTCCTTCAGGGGTTCGGCATGAGGTCTGACGAGATGGCAAGGAACGCAAGAATATTCAAGGCTTTCGACAGCGACCTTGTTGTTGTGCAGGATTCTACAAAGGTAATAATCGATTCTGTCAACTTTATTGGTCCTTTGCTCAAAAAATAATGGTTAATTGAATTAAAATCACTATCTTCGCACCCCAATACCTATTTTTGGAAATTATAAAAACGTAATACACAATGGCGATTCTTCAAAAAACTCGCGAAAAGGCCGGCATGGCAGTGTCAATCATCATTGCCCTGGCTCTTTTGTCATTCATTATCGACCCTCAGACCCTTGAAACCGCGTTCAATGCGATGTCCTCAAGGAATGATGTGGGGTCAATCAATGGTAAGACCGTTTCTTATCTCGATTTCCAGCAGGATGTGGAAAAGTTCACAACCATCAACGAGATGGTGACAGGTTCTTCCGCCCAGAACGAGCAGCAGCAGGAGCAGATCCGCAACGCTGCATGGCAGAGCCTTGTTGACAGGTATCTGTTCATAAAGAACGCCAAAGCTGCCGGAATCAGGGTAGGTGAGGAAGAGATGAAGGATCTTCTCGCCGGTGACATGATCTCTCCGGTGATCTCGCAGAATCCTGCGTTTATGGATGAGGACGGCAATTTCTCCAAGGAGGCTTTGCATAATCTCATCAGCGGTGTCTCACAGGATCAGACAGGAAGGATCAGGGATTATTGGAACTACCTGCAGAACACTGTTTACACTCAGCAGTTCTACGCCAAATACGGTTCACTGTTCACTCAGGGCAACGTGCAGAACCCTCTGATGCTCAAAAGAGCCATCGCCGAGAACAACAACACTGCCAACGTTGATTTCGTTATGGTTCCGAACTATGGTCAGGACACCACTGTCAAGGTGAAAGGCGATGAAATCAGAAAGTACTACGACACCCACAAGAAGATGTTCAGGCAGAATGCTTCAAGGGACATGGAATATGTTGTCTTCGAGGTTAAGCCTTCCGAGACTGACATCAACGCCACAAACGATGCGATCGGCAAGGTCTATGACGAGTTCAAGACCACCGACAACATGAAGTCTTTCCTTGCCAGAAACTCCGAGAGAAACCTCAACGAGTACTGGTACAGGGCCGGCGAGCTTTCAACAGTCAACAAGGCTGTCAGCGAGTTTGTTGACAACAACACTTCCGGAACCTCTCCGATTGTCTCGGACAAGAATGTGTTCTATGCCGCCAGAATCATGGCCACCGCGCAGATTCCTGACTCTGTCTATGTAAAGCACATCCTTCTTCAGGGTGGCACCGAGACGAAGGCTGACAGTCTTCTCAACGTGCTTGCCAAGGGTGAAAGCTTCTCCAATGTAGCCGCCTCATATTCCTCCGACACCAGAAGTGCCGCTGACGGTGAGCAGGGCAACATCGGTTGGATGACACAGACTTACATGATCCCGGGATTCGGGTCTGTTCTGACGGCTCAGACAGGCAAACCATACATCGTGAAGACTCAGTACGGCACTCACATCGTCGAGGTTTCCAAAAGGACTTCTCCTGTCGCAAAGAAGCAGGTGGCCATTCTTGAGAAGACAGCGCTTGCAAGCGGCGAGACGTTCAACAGTTACTATGCTCAGGCCAGCA
Source organism: Bulleidia sp. (assembly GCA_963623745.1). Taxonomy (GTDB): domain Bacteria; phylum Bacteroidota; class Bacteroidia; order Bacteroidales; family UBA932; genus Cryptobacteroides. The sequence goes on along the minus strand of CAVFMX010000040.1, from coordinate 11,269 downwards.
AGTTCTCCAAGCTTGCCGCCGGCAAGTACGACAATTACAAGGCTGCCGTTGACTCGATGGGAATCTACTCACATCCTTTGAAAGTCACCGAGGCCACTTCCAACTACGGTTCCATCCAGCAGGCCAAGGAAGTCACGAGATGGGTGTTTGACAACAAGGTCGGAAAGGTTTCCGAAATCATTACTGTTGACAATAACTACCTTTTTGTCGCCACGGTCACAGGAATCCATAAGGAAGGCATCGCAAAGCTTGACGAGGTCAAGGATGCCATCCGCCAGAGGCTCTATGCCGAGAAGTCCAGCGAGAAGGCTGCCGCCGACATCGCTCAGAAGATTCAGGGTCTTGGCAACCTTCAGGCCGTCGCCGACACCCTTCACTCCTCTGTGAGTGCTGGAGTTGACGTGAGGTTCGCCTCGTTGTCCGGACAGGGGCTCGATCCTAAGTTCATCGGTGCCGCTTCAGTCGCTCCTGAAGGAAAGATCTGCACCGTTGCCGGAACGATCGGAACATACGTATTCAAGGTCAATTCACGTGACACCGGTGCTTTCTACACCGAGGATGATGCCAAGAACAACGTCGCTCAGATAAATAACTACACCACTCAGATGATTCTTCCTGTCATGATGATGGATGCTGAGGTTAAGGACAACAGGGCACGCTTCTATTAGTGAATCTATGGCGGGCTTAATTCCGTCAAACATTATAAAAACAAAGTCCCGGTGCGGTTTTCAACACTGGGACTCTGTTTGTTTTTACTTTAAGGGTCTTACGCCGCGACTAAGAAGCTGTTTCGAAAATACATCTCAAAATAACTAAAAAAAGCTTCTAAACGTTAAAGAGGAAATGCATGATGTCGCCGTCCTGGACGACATATTCCTTGCCTTCCGTGGCGAGTTTTCCGGCGGCGCGGACAGCATTTTCGCTGCCGAGGGTGACGAAGTCATCGTACTTGATGACCTCGGCTCTGATGAAGCCTTTTTCGAAGTCCGTGTGGATGACTCCGGCGGCTTTCGGGGCTTTGTAGCCCTTGTGGATTGTCCAGGCGCGACACTCATCGGCTCCGGCGGTGAAGAATGTCTGGAGACCGAGCAGATGGTAGGCTCCTTGAATCAGCCTCACTACACCTGATTCTTTAAGCCCCATCTCCTCAAGGAACATCTGACGGTCCTCGTAGGAGTCCATTTCGGCGATCTCTGACTCTGTCTTGGCGGAGATCACGAGGATTTCGGCATTCTCCTCCTTGACAGCCTCACGTACTGCATCCACGTACTTGTTGCCGCCTACGGCGGATGCGTCATCCACGTTGCAGACGTACATCACCGGCTTGTTGGTGAGCAGAAACAGATCCTTGGCCATCGCTGCCTCCTCTTCGTTGATGAACTCCACCGTCCTGCACGATTTTCCCTGCTCAAGAGCCTCCTTGTAGCGGAGCAGAAGGTTCACAAGTTTCCTGGCATCCTTGTCTCCTCCTGTCGTGGCCTGTTTCTGGCTCTTCGCAAGGCGGGAATCCACCGTCTCAAGATCCTTGATCTGAAGTTCAGTGTCCACCACCTCCTTGTCCCTCACCGGATCCACACTGCCGTCCACGTGGACAACATTGCCGTCATCGAAGCATCTGAGGACGTGCAGGATGGCATCCGTCTCGCGGATGTTGGCAAGGAACTGGTTCCCAAGGCCTTCGCCCTTGCTGGCTCCCTTGACGAGACCTGCGATGTCCACGATGTCCACAGTGGCCGGAACAACACTCTTTGGCTTGCACATGTCCGCAAGCACTTCCAGCCTCTTGTCAGGTACGTTCGTCGAACCGAGATTGGGCTCTATTGTGCAGAAAGGAAAGTTCGCGCTCTGGGCCTTGCCTGAGCTGACGCAGTTGAACAAGGTTGACTTCCCGACATTCGGAAGTCCGACTATACCGCATTTCAATGACATATCCTATTGATTTATAATGTCTGTTGATTTTTTATTACGGGATATTCAAAAAGAATATGGCCCATCAATATTTTTTCGAAAGCAAAGATACTAATGATAAGAAAAAGTTTTTCTGTTTTTTATGAAAGTGTTTCTGTTTCTTTTCGTTTTTTATGTTTTTGTGTCGCATTTTTGCCGGTGGAATGAAAAGGTTGATCGTCATACTGTCTGCTTTTCTTCTCTTTCCGTCCGCCGCTGTACATGTCGTTCATAAATGCTCATTCACGAAAAAGGCGGCTGAAAGGGTAGAGGAGCGGACACTTGTCATGTTCTGGAATCTTGAGAACCTTTTCGACTGGCGCAGGGACAGCCTTAATGGAAGCGAGTCGGAAGCAGAATTCACCTCGTTCGGGAAAAGGCACTGGACAAAACGCCGTTTTGTGGCGAAGTGCAATGCGATAGCGAAGGCAATCTTCTGGATAAAGGACAACGAGGGCATGCTTCCGGATGTTATAGGAATAGCCGAAGTGGAGAACCGTTTTGTTCTCAAAAGACTTCTCGAAGACACACCTCTTTACAAGACGGACTACGGGATCGTGCATTTCGACTCTCCGGATCCGCGCGGAATAGATGTCGCTCTTATTTACAGAAAATCACGGCTGGAACTGCTTAAGTCCATTCCTTTAAGGGTAGGAGGAGATTCTGATCCACCGATGAGGACAAGAGACATTCTTTTGACCAAATTCCGAAAGCCGGACGGGGATAGCATGGCTTTTCTGGTGAACCATCATCCTTCCAAGTACGGGGGCAAGACAGGCCGGGGGAGGGAAGTGGCGCTCAGAAGGTTGCGTGATGCCACAGACTCCCTGCAAAGAACAGGATTGAGGAAGATACTCGCAATGGGAGACTTCAACGACACTCCGGAGAATCCGGCTTTCGGAATATTGACGGACGGGCGGCCTTACCCTCTGACGAACCTGGCGGCTCATCCTGCGGCAAAGGGTGAAGGAACGATAAGATATTTAGGTAAATGGGAAATGATAGACATGTTCTTTGTTTCGGAGAGCATTGCTGTGAGCGGGCATATTCCTGAAATGAAGGTTTTGAGGTTGCCTTTTCTTATGACGCGGGACAATGCTCATTCGGGGGAAAAACCGCTTCGGACGTACACAGGACCGCGTTATGCCGGGGGAGTGAGCGATCATTGTCCGATTGTTGTGTCGATTCGGTAGATAATCGACAAAAATTGTTAAATTTGCCTTATTGGAAGTCAGTCTTGGAGATTGCTTCGGAAACTGACAAAACTAAAATCACATAATATGGAAATGAAAACCAGAATCAGAGAGAAATTCAAGACTCTCTTCGGCGTTGAAGGCGAAGTTTTCGCCTCGGCGGGTCGTATCAACCTCATCGGTGAACACACTGACTATAACGGAGGCTATGTTTTCCCAGGAGCCATCGATTGCGGAATCATGGCCGAGGTCAAACTGAACGGAACCCAGAAAGTAAAAGCTTTCTCCCTTGACTATGACGAATATGTCGAGTTCGGACTTAATGAGGAAGACAAACCGAAGCAGCAGTGGGCCAGCTACATCTTCGGTGTGTGCCGGGAGACCGTGAAGCGTGGCGGAAAGGTCGAGGGTTTTGACACCGTTTTCGCCGGAGACGTTCCGCTCGGAGCCGGACTGTCTTCGTCAGCCGCACTTGAGAGTACATTCGCCTATGCCATCAACTACCTGTTCGACAACAAGATCGACAAGTTTGACCTTGCCAAGATAGGACAGTCCACCGAACACAACTACTGCGGTGTGAAGTGCGGAATAATGGATCAGTTCGCCTCGATTTTCGGAAAGAATGGCAGTCTCATCCGTCTTAACTGCAAGACTTTGGAGTACAAGTACTTCCCGTTTGATCCTAAGGGCTACAGGCTCGTCCTTGTTGATTCGTGCGTGAAACATGAACTGGCCTCTT
>CAVFMX010000040.1:0-6887 GCA_963623745.1 Bulleidia sp. | reverse complement strand
TTTTTTACTTAATACGACAAGGGTCGCACGGGATTGTTCCTCTGCGGCCCTTTAAATTTTAAGAATCTTATCGTTACAGTTTGATTTTGAACGTGTAACTTTTTATAGGTAAAATCCGCCATTCAAAAACACCTTTAGTGAACGTCATGGCAAATCTAATACTAAAAACCTACAAATCAAAAAGTTGTAATTTAAATTCGGTAATTTGTGGATTGTTCTACCTGAAGAAGCGGGCGACCCAGGCGGGGTCGATGCGGGAGAAGCCGGGGGAAGGTTTGACGGACGGATTGCGGCGGATGATGCCGGCGCAGTCTTCATAGACATTGAAACCGATGCGGAGACCGTGCATCCGGCCGTCTTTAGGGTAGGAGAACTCGATGTCGTTGTCAGAGCCGTCAAGGCGGTAGAATTTGAACGGAGTGTCCGGCAGGTCTTTGGCTCCGCCTTTCTCCATCATCTCCATCTTGGTGATGTACTTGCACATCTCGATCACGCAGTCGTCCAGACCGGAGTCGAAGATGTTGACCTTCTCGATCAGCGAGCCGATGCTGCTCACGCGGCGGAGCGTGTAGCCTTCCAGAGTCTGCGAAATCGTCTCGAACTGTGTCTCAAGAGCTTTCTCCTGTGTCTCGGGAAGGATCCCGTCCGGCATGAGCCAGATCATGAGGCGCTCGGCCGGGTCGTGGTAGAGCGTCCGTCCCTGGACAAGGTTGGCCTCGCCGCAGTGCGGGCATTCCCACACGAACAGCGAACCGTCCTTGACCTTCGCCTTCAACTCCGGGTTCTCTCCGACATTTATGCGGTTCCAGACTTCGACTCCGTGCTTTTCTCCGCAGGCCGCGCAGGTGGCCGTAACCTTCTCTGACATATTCATTGATTTTTAGAAGTTGTTTCGGTCTGTTTGAGGAGGGTTTTGAATATTCCCGCCTCCTATCTGTCAAGCCATTTCCAGACCTTGTACATCAGCGCCCCCCAGACGAGGAACAGGACCACATAAACCCAGAACGGCAGTCTGGTGGCGTAATGCGTGTCTTGGGTGAGTTTATCGTAATCTGGGATGTCGGCGTAGTAATATGCCCCCGCCCCGAAATCAAGCGAATCCTGAAGCCCGAGACCGTGTGCCATGATGTAAAGGGCGGCCAGAACGGTCGCCCCTATTACGGTCAAGGTAAGAACCTTGACGATTCTTTTACCCGTGATGCCCATCAGTCAAGTGTCGGGATTGGGAAGAAGTTGCCGGAAAGAAGAAGCCAGACGGCGAAGAACGTCAGCACGATATTGAAGCTTTGGCCGATGATGTAGAGCCAGAGAACCTTGCCTCCCTGCATCTGCTTGATGATCTCCTTGAAGTTCGTGTCCAGTCCGATGCTGGTGAACGCAAGCACGAAAGCCCAGTTCTTGTACTGATCCAGCACCTTGTTGATGGCTCCCACCTCATCGGCTCCGAACAGAGGCTGGATGAGGAACGAGGCAACCATCGAGGCGATGAAGAATCCGAGGATGAACTTCGGGAAGCGTACCCAGATCTCTCCGGGACCGACCTTTGCCATTCCGTTGTTGTCGATTCTTGTGGCAAAGAACACCGCCACGAAGAAGGCGATGAATCCGATGAGGATGTTCTGGATGGACTTCACGAGCACCGCCGCCTGTTGTGCCTCGGGACCGAGGGCTGTACCTGCCACAACGACAGCTCCGGTGGAGTCAACGGTGCCTCCGATGAGCGAGCCTCCCATGATCTGCGACATTCCGCAGGCCTTGATGATGACCGGCTCGAAGACCATCATGAGGATTGTGAATATGATGGAGATCGACACGGTGATGGAAAGGTCGTCCTTCTTGGCCTTTGAGGCCGCCGCCGTGGCGATGGCCGCGCTGGTTCCGCAGACACTGGTCGCCGAGGCCATCGTGATGACCAGAGGCTTGTTGTCGATCTTCAGCACCTTTATTCCGAACCACCACATGAACAGAATCACGATCGGGGTCACGATCCAGGCTATTCCGAGGCCGTAGAGGCCGAATTTGGCGATGTTGGAGAACAGCACGGAGAATCCCATGATCACAAGACCTGTCTTGATGTAGAACTCAGTCTTGATGGCCGGCTTCAGCCAGTTCGGAACACCTACCGTGTTGGAGATCAGAAGACCCACCAGAAGTGCCCAGAAAGCCCATTCAAGGTAGCGGTTGAGGGTGTATTCAGCGCTGATGAGACGTACCACAAGGGCGATGACGAACAGTCCTATGAGGGCGGGAATATATTTCTTCACGCTTTCGCCCTGAAGTTTGACTCCCACGGTGAACAACAACCCGAGAGTGAAGAACGTCACCAGAAACTTGCGCCAGAAAGCCCAGGCTCCAAGTTGCTCAGCCAAAGGGACAACCTTTGAGGCCGCCGCTCCGGAAAGGTTCTCTCCTAGAGTCCAAGTCGCGAACTTGACCGCTGAAAAATCGAATGCCTTTGTCAGGACGGCGATGCAGGCGATGATGATCACGATGCCACCGATCCAGATTGCCTGCCAGTCCTCTTTTCCCCAGAACGCGGGGACAGTCTTGCCTTTTTCCATCTGTAGAAAAAATTAGTATAATGTTTTACTATTTTGCAAAGATATAACAACTGGCGGTTTCTCGCAAAACTTTTTCAAAAGTCGGGAGAAACACGTTCGGTACACCATAAGGACAAATGGAATGTATGTCTACAGGATTATGCTGAAGATCCATCCGATGTGGTTCTTGTTGAGGTCGCTGATCTGGAACCTGTCAATGTGGTTCCAGAAGTTACGGGCGTAGCGGATGCCGATCCGGGTGTCGTACGGGAGCCAGAAGAAGTTCCCGAGGTTGACGGTGAGGTCGGCTCCTACGCTGAACAGATTCTCCCCGGTGACAGCCCCGGGATTGAAGTGCAGTTCGTGGCTCCGGCAGAAAGTCTGGTAGGACCAGTCGAAGAACGGAGTCAGCTCGAAGTTCTTGATGTAGGCCACTGGACTGAGGAACGACCGGTCAACGTCCGCGAAAGGGATCGCATAGTCGGCGGTGACCCTCCATCTGGATTCCGAGCAGGTGTTGAGGATGCTCTTCAAGTTCGTGTCGATGAAACCTCTCGGCACGACGGTCAATGCCCCCTCTGGCATGCTCCCTTCTTCTCCGGGACCGAAATATGTCTCCACCGATGCGGTGAGCTTAAGTCCTTGCCTTGCGGAGAGTCCCGGAAGATAGCCGTAGGTGTAGAGGTAGGCCGTCGGCCTGTAGGCGTCAAGATGACCCGGCCGTGTGTGAATCCCAAGTTCGGCTCCGAATCCGAGCGAAGGAAAGACCTGCGACGGAGCTTTCTGCCTCAGGACATAGCCTCTCAGGGAAAGATCCAGTGTCTGAAGCGTCGAGATGTGGTTCTCACCTATGGTGCTGTAGGTTTCCGTGATTTCCTTCCCGTCTTTCTCAACGATGTGCTGAAGGAGAATCCGGTCGTTGTACCTGTCGTTCGTGAATCTGTACTTGACCTGCGGGATCAGACCCCGGGAGATGCCTCCGGAAGAGAAATTTAAAGGGACATAGACCTTGACACAGCCATCAAAGTAAGGCCTGTCAGACAAGGAGCCTTTGTTGTAGAGACTGTAAGAGTTCCCTTTTGTGACCTGAACTTTCCGGATGTCCATCGCCGCTCTGTCGTTGATGTCGGCGGAAAGTTCGAAAACCGGGAACAACCCTGTGTACACGTACTTGAAATGTCCGGAATGTCTCCATTTCTCCGGTCGGTAAGGATCCTCATGCGCTCCGTAGCCGATCATTCCGTAGCCCGTGCTGAGCAGATTCTGGAACAGGGCGGTGGCTCCGAGCGACACGCTTTTGTAGTAGTCGTCGCCGCTGATGTCGTCGATCCCGTCGTAGTTGAAGTACACCGGCGCCCACGAATGGATGTGCGGGAATCTGATCTTTGAATATTTTTCCGGTTGCGAAAATTTCACCGCCGTGGCAACTGCGATAGAGTCGCCAAGGGCGTTTTCCTGCGCTGTAAGCGCATCAGCGACAAGGTATTTATGAATATCCTCGTAGCGGACTTCGGTGACTGGCAGGTCGCTCATAGCCGTGGCGTACATCATCCGCCCCTGCTTGTAGTCCTGTGGCCTGTCGGAAGCGGCCAATGAGCTGTAGTACAGGGTGTCAGCCGTGAACACAGGCGAACTGATCCCGTAGCGTGTCGAAGTCAGCTGCCGTAGCGTCAGACTATCCACGTCCAATGAATATAACTCCGTCACTCCCGTCCTGTCGCACAGGAAAGACAGTTGTGTTTTATAGGTGCGCAGATGCGAAAGCGTGACAGGTTGGGATCCAAGCAATTGTCGAAGTACAGCCTTTCCGTCTGACCCCTGCCCTGAAATCTCATAGACCCCCATTCCGTTTTCCGACAGCCCTGCCGCGAACAGCCTCTCTCCGATCCAGGCCGATTCCGTGAACTGAAGCGAGTCCGGAGCGATGAAAGATTCCTTGACGGAACCGTTGCCTGAATCCAGCAGAACAATCCGCGATCCACCAGTGTAAGGATATTCAGTGGCGGCCAAGACATTTCCGTCAGGTGCCGGAGCGGGATTGAAAAATCGTCCCTTCTTTGTCAGGTCATGAACTTTGTCCGGCTTTTTCAAGTTTATGTAACGGATTCTGGAACTTCCTCCGAGAGTCCAGCGAAGCCCGGCCACCGATTCGCTCCAGAATATTCTTTGAACCTCCGAGTCAAGTGAAAGATCGCTGGTGTAGGAGGCGAAACTCCTGACTCTCTTCTCATTACCTGAAACATCCAAGCGGACGATGCTGTTGGCGGCGGCCATTCCGGACTTGAGTGAGTATATTCCTGAACCATCCGAGGAGACGCTTCCCGCATATTCAGTGTGCCAGTGTGGGGCGGCGGTGACTTGCCTTGACTGCATAAAAGGCTCCCGGAGAGCAGCCTCGCTGTTCCAAAGCTGCCTGAAATTCTCCTCTATGATGCGGAACGATTCCTTGAAATCCTTTCCGCTGGCGGCCTTGACGGTCTTCTGGAGATTGAAGAAGCCGCCTTTGCGCACAACCCTGTCAAAGTATTCCTTGGTGAAAAGGGGGTAATCAAAGAACACTCTCGCCCCGGAAATGAGCATGTAGCCAACCCTGTAATAGTCAGGAGTATATTTCTTGTTTGAGCCATAGGACCATCTGTAGTAGTCCCTCCAGTCGCCGCAGTCGAACGCCGGCATCATGTAACCCAGAAAGTCAGCCTGTCGTCCGCGTCCGCTCCGGCTGAGCGCCGTTTCAGCCACAACCGCATCCCCCTCAAGGAAAGCAGGTCCCGGGTATAGTCCCGCTAAGGCTCCAGCCGCCATCTCTCCGAAGAACCGATGCATGACTTTGTTGCCTCCAGCCGCCCCGAACTGCATCTGTGCCGCATGCCGCCCCTCATGGATCGCCAGATTCCGCACCCAAGGCATGGCCGTCGGAGCGTAAGGATCATTGACGGTGAATATGTCCATCCTTTTCGGTGCCCATGTGACCAGCGCGTTCGGCAGCACATACCGGCTGTGAAGCACGACCGGCATTTTTGTCTTATAACTCTGCCCTACGAGGTAGCCGGATGACCTTGCGATCCTTAGCCGCGCCTCTTCCAGTTCCATTCCGTAAACCCTTGCCAGAGAGTCCTCTCCGGTCGGGTAGATCAGCTTGAAGTTTTCCGTCTCAATCTTTCTCCACTTCAGTGCCGCCGGATCGCTTCCCGTCAGCGAGAACTGCGCATCAGCCTTTCCGCAAGCCATCGTGAGAAGAGTCACCGCCACCGCTATTATCTTGATTCCGGTCTTAGTCATGAAATCATAATCAAAAGTCCAGTTGCGAATATAGTGATTTGGAATCTGTTTAAAAATGATTTTTTTCTTAAGTGACCTTTCCGGTCAGTTTCATATTAGTGAAGGTTTTGTTAAATTTGGAATATTATAGAAGAAAATGTACAAAGGAAGATCTGATTTGTTGTCCTGCGGGGCGGTGGCATTGGCGTTGACGGCGTGCGGGAGCGAGCCGTTGACAATGGTTGTGGGCACGTACACGGATGAGTGTGCGAGCCGGGGAGTCTATAGCTATTTTTTTGATCAGGAGAAAGGAGAGCTTGCAGGAGGTGGTGAAAGCCGCTTCGCGGAGGCTCAAGGGGCTGTCGGCCGTGTGGAGATGCGGAATCCATCCTACATTACATTGTCGGCTGACGGACGGTACGTCTATGCGGTGAGTGAGGTCGGAGACAGCTCGGCTTCGGCAGCCACTTTAAGACTTGACGCAAAAACAGGTGTGATGCAACTGCTTGGCAGCGAACTGACTGACGGAAAGGATCCGTGCTACATCTCGACAAACGGAAAGGTCGTGATGACGGCCAATTACTCGTCCGGGAATGTCACTGAGTTCCCGATAGGAGAGGAGGGTGTTTTGAGGCCTCACGATTTCCTTTACGAGACAGGTCTCGGCGGCCCGGACAGCACTCGTCAGAATCTTCCTCACGCACATTGCGCGCTGTTCAATGCTGCCGGAACGGAACTGTATGTGTCTGAGTTCAGTGCGGATGTTGTGACAAGGTTCGATGTGGAGACAAAGCGGGGTAAGCGCATTCTGCTGCCATCGGACTTCGGCCCGAGGCACATAATCCTTAACGCTGACGAAAGCAAGGCGTATGTCATCGGAGAATTGTCCGGGAATGTGGCTGTCATCGACACGGAAAGCGACAGCGTCATCCAAACCGTGTGTGCCGACACGGTCCACGCCAGAGGCAGCGCTGACATTCATCTCTCTCCTGACGGGAAATTCCTCTATGCCAGCGTCAGGCTTAATAATGACGGAATCGCCATATTCAAAGTTGATACTGACGGGACTTTGACTTATGCCGGCTATCA
>CAVFMX010000039.1:0-16296 GCA_963623745.1 Bulleidia sp. | reverse complement strand
GCCTCGAAAATTCCACATGATAAAATTCGGGAATCATTTCAAAACAGCTTCTAAAATTCTACTTCCAGTTCCTGTAAGGATTCTTCATCAGCATCGAGTTGTAGTACTTCGCGTCGCCGGTGACCTCCTCGCCGAGCCACGACGGCTTGTCGAAAGCCTCGTTCTCGTCGGAGAGTTCGACCTCAGCGACCGTAAGCCCCTCGTTGTCACCGTAGAACTCATCCACCTCGAAGGTGTGTTCCCCGGCCTTCACAAGATAGCGTGTCTTGTCGATGACACCAGGCTCGCAGATCTGGAGCAGAGCCTTCACATCCTCGACAGGGATCTCCTTCTCCCACTCGAAACGGCTCGCGCCGCTCTCGTTGCCGATTCCCTTGACGGTGATGAAACCCTTGTCACCCTTCACACGCACGCGTACAGTCCTCTCCGGAACGCTGCTGAGGTAGCCCTGGGTGATTCTCGTGGCCTTGAACGCAGCTGACTTGAAGTCGCCGTCCACCAAAAATTTCTTTTCTATTTCCTGTGCCATAATCTATTCGTTAGCAAGCGGTTTGTCAATCATTCCAATCACACGCTTGATAGCCTGGAGGTAGTTGATGTTCTCCACGCCCTCAAGACCCACATCCTTGATGGTTTTCTTGATGTCCTCGATCTCGGTGGACTCGCTGTTGATGGTCACGACCTTGGCTCCGTTGATCAGCACGTTGCCGACCTCGCAGATCGTGTCGTTGACCATGTAGCCGAAACGCTGCTTGTGGACGCGGACGGCGGCAAGGTCAGGATTTGCCTTGACCATGGCGATGAACTCCTCGTAGGTGCAGGTGTCCTTTGTCAGTTTCGGCATCTCTACCATGAAGGCAGGGAAAACCTCCTCCTCAAGCACCTTGGCGCTGATCGGGAACTCGCCTTTCATCAGCGGATTCCACTGCTCAAGGCCATCTACGGTCTGGACGTAGGTCTTGATGTCCATCTTGCCGTCACGGATTTTTGTGTTGTTGATGTCGTTCTTGCGTGAGATGATGTAGATCTCGTCACTGGAGCGTTCCCAAACCTTCTCGGGAACAGGAGCGGACAGACGCGCCATCCTTTTGTGCGCCTCGCAGAAACACTGTCCGAACGAGCGGAACTCAAAGCGAGGCTTCGAGATCTCGCCAATCTTCATTTCTTCTTTTGCCATTGCAATCAATTATTTATGAATATACTTACGTAATGAGGGTGACGGGGAAGTCCCACTCCCCCGGTCACCCTCATTCAAACTATTCCAAACCCTCGACCTTGTCGGAAGTCTCATTGGCGTTCTTCGCCGCCGGCGTGGCGGACGTGAAGTACCAGTCACCCGTTCCGTCCGGAACACGGCTGTAGGAAGCTTCGGCCTTCTTTACCCAGTTCACGAGATTGAAGCAGTCAAGGCTGTTGCCCTTCGGGTCGAAGAGTTCCACCTTGACAGCCTTCTTGGCTGAAAGGCCGGAATCAAAGAAACAATCAGCAGGGTGATCGGCGTGATCGGCCTGTACATCAGTGCTGTAGAGCAGGATGAACTCTCCCGGCTTCAAGATCGCCGATGAAGCCGTCCAGACATCCTTGCCGTCCTTCTGAATTGAGATTCCCTTGATCCGGATCTCGTCGTTGCCCTTGTTGTAGATTTCGATGAACTTGTCGTTGCCGTTGAGCTCATTCAGAACCAGACCCGTGTAATCGATCGGAACCTCGCCCACCGTGTAGGAGACCTCCGGGGAAGACATGGTGTTCCCGTCGGTGCTAGCCTCGATGCGGTAAGTCACCTTCGTGCCGAGAGGAGCGGCAGGGATCGTCCCTGAATATTCATTCTTGGAACCCGTCATGGCGACTGTCTTTTCCACCGCCGAGCCAGCCTTATACTTGAGTTCCACCTTGGTGATCTCCACGAGAGCGGTGACCTTCGCGGTCACTGTCACCGCATCCTCCTCGGTGTAGGCGACCGTGTTCTTTATGTCCGAGACACTCGCCACGTCATAGACCTTATCCTCAACGCAGGAGGCGAATCCGGCGAGGCAGAGAGCCAACGCCGAAAGCAATGCTATCTTTTTCATATTCATAAAGTTTTTTCAATCAATTAGAAAGCCACCTGGAAACGCATCGCCAGCATGTGGTAGTCAACCCCGGCCTTGCCGGCGCCCTCGACAACCTTCGTGTAGTCCTTGGTAGGATTTCCGGAAGCATCGTGGCCTACGAAGAGCTTGCCCTTGCCGTTGGCGTAGCGGTCATTGTTGTTGTACTGATAGTTGATGACGAACTTCACGTTCTTGGTCGGGTAAAAGTTGATTCCGAAGCTGAAAGCCTCCGCGCTGCCGCCGAAGTAGTCGGCGGTGTTGAAGTCGCAGTACTCATAACGCACGGCAAGCTCGACATCGCCCCAGGAGCGTCCCGGAGTGATTCTGGTCGGCTTCGCTCCATCGTAGTCGTAGTTCTGGCGACCGCCGAAGAGGAGGTAGGAAGCCTGCGCGTACCAACCGTCGGCCCACTGGGTGCCAAGGTTGTTGATCTTCTTGTCCAGGAAAGCCCCTCGGGTGATGTAGGCTCCCTCGTAACGCAGTCCCCTGTAGAAACCTGCGAGTTCCGCAGTCCATGCGAGCTCATGGTCAAGTCCTGTGATCACGTCCGTGTCAAGGTATTTCTTTCTGTTGATGCTCGTGGTGTTGCGGCTGCTGTAGCGGGCGGCTCCGTAAGCGTCCGTGGATGTGAGTTTCGGCTCACGATAGGAAATGGCTCCGCCAAGATGGAGCATTGACTCGGTGGACTTGTAGAGAGGACGGAACACGACTTTACCCGTGTAGGAGAGTCCTTCGTCGCGTCCGAGATCCTTGTTGTTGTCCTTCATCGCGGTTGCCTCCTCGGAACCTTTGAGTTCAGGTCCGAACACGCCGCCAGCCACCCAGAACCAGTTTTTTGTATAAGTCAGGTTCAATCCCAGATGTCTTGACGGGGCGAGCGCGGTGACCATCGGACGCTCCATGAACATCAGGTAGCGGGATGTGGTGTTGCGCTGGATCGAGAAGGACTCCTTGAAGTTACCGGCCTTGACCTCAAGCCCCGGGACTCCATTGTAGGCCAGAACGGCATCCTTGATCTCGCAGATTCCGTCCGCCCAGTCCGTGTCGAATTCTCCGTACCAGTTCTTGTCCAGCTGGGCCTTGACGGCGAACCTCGCGCGACGGATTGACATTCCGTTGCCGATGTGGTTGGAATTGTCGCTCCCGTCAAGTTCTGAAGACGTGAAGTCCGGGCCTCCGAAGAAGACAGCGGCATCACCCTGCACACGGATGTCGAACCACATCTTGTAGTTGATCTTCTCGGCATCCAGCACCATGATTCCGTCCTGAATCTTTACCTGGCCGGGGGTGGAGACCACCTGCTGGCCATACTGGTTCAGTACAACCTCCGAACCCTCCTTCGTCTCAGTTGTCTGGGCGGACAACGAAACGGACAGAAAGGCTGCCAGAGTAATAAAAATGACTTTTTTCATACTTTACAACATTAAGTGATTAATAATAATTTGGTTATATAGTCTTTACAAATTCCGTAAGATTCTGGCCGCGGGCCAGGCCAAGTTTCGCGCGGAGCCTGTGCCGGCCGATCTCGACACTTGCCGGAGCTATGTTCATCAACGCCGCAATGTATTTTGTGGAGAAGCCGAGCCTTAGCAGCATCGCCAGACGTCTCTCCTGCTTCGTGAGTTGAGGGAACCTTTCCGTCATCCTGGTGGTGAAGTCCTTGTGCAGCGTCTCGACCTGGGCGTAGAAGCTGTCTATCTCGCTGGAGAAGTTCTTCCGCAGGTTGAGATCGGTGCGGAGTTCGTGGAGAAGACCGTCCTTCCTCTGAGGATCCGTCTCGGCCTGAGCCTGCTTGACCCTCTCATAAAGCCCGTCGATGAATTCTTTCTGCTCGCTGAGGTTCATCGCCACGCTGACAAGTTCCTTGCGCTTGAGATCCAGAAGGTTGTGCAGATTCTCATTCTCCGCATGCATCGTCTTGATCTCCATCTCGTTGATCGCCCGACGGTTCTCGTTGAGTTCATCGTCCTTCTCCCGGAGCGTCCTGCCGGAGAACTTTGAGTCCCGCAGATAAAGAACCGACAAGACAAGCAATCCGCCTGTGACAATGGCGAGAAGCATCACCAGAAGTCCCACCTGCGCATTCACCAGAGAGAACAGGTCCGGGTGCAGCAGACCCGAGACCAGACAGGCGAGGATCATGGCAAGAAGGGGTGTCAGAAGCGCGTCCGTTCCAACTTTGGAGGCAAGAGCCGTCCAGTTGACCTCTTTGTTCTGAGCCAGTCCGCAACCGGCAAGGCCGGCGACCGTCAGAAGACCGGGAGCCAAAGGAGCGGCCTGCAGATGGACATTCCCGATCCGCAGATTGAAAGAGAACAATGTGGTGACAAGCGCGGCGGCAAGCGTCATCGCCAAGACAGCCTCGGCGTTGACATCGAACCACCTCTCCATGAGTCTGTGTGAGTTGGATCCGGCCTCTCTTATCACGGCCAGTCCGACAATCAGGACAACGGCGGCGAACACAAGCAGCCGGAACTCCACCGTGGAAACATCCGGAAGAAGTCCTCCAAGGTTGAAGCCTATGGCGACCAGCAGCGAAGAGGCGGCAAGCGTCACCACGACTCCCATCCTGTGCATCTTTGTAAGCAGATGACAATCAGACCTTGACGAAATGGATGAGATTATCTTGCAAAGAACTGCGGCGAGCAGGATCGTGAATATGACTGCGGCCAGCCACGAGAGCGGAACCGACCATCTTATCGTCGCCGCTCCGCTTTGGAGCATCCGCGTCCCGGCGACCGCCCCGGCGAAAGAGAACACGATTGACGCGTCCCTTATGAACATCCTGACGGCGATGGCCGCCAAGGCCGCCGCAAAGATCACGACGGCACAATCCCGGTCGGGGACAAGCTGAACGGTGGACAGGCCTGAAAGACCAAGCCCGAGGAAAAGCAGAATCATTATTCCCGGCACACGCAGCCTCCGGACCACAGTGTGGCATGTTCCCGCAGGAGCCAGGGCGACAGGCAGATCCGTCACCGAGAACCACCCCGCCAGAATGATGACAAAGAGTATGAACATCGACGAGGTCATCAGACGGTCCTTTTGATTGACATCACGGAAAGCTGGTCGGCCACCTTCTCGGCCTCCTTCGAGATCTCCTCGATGTGAAGGGCGAAATAGCGGAGATGAAACTTCTGGCTGAGCTTCAGCTCGTCCATCGCCTGAAATACTTTCTTTTTCAGGGATTTGGCCTGCTTGTCCGCTTCCTTCTCGTAGAAATAGACCCTGTGGACCTTCTCCGTGATGCTGTCCGAAGTCCTGAAATAGGCCTTTGCCGCCGGAATGGCAGTCTCGACAGCCTGTGTGGACAATTCGGTGAGCTTCAGAAAATCGGCGTTCAGTTCCACCGGGATGAACGGCCTCTCGATCTCAAACTGGAACAGATTGTCGTCCAGCGTGTCGATGATGTGATCCAATGCCTCAAGAAGACGCATGATGTCTCCCCTGAGCCTCATAAGGCTGGATTGCCTGTAGAGCCCGGCCTCGATCTCCCTGCGCAGAAGTTCGGCCTCGTTCTCCAGCCGGGTCATCGTCTGAAGATTGTCTCCGAAAGCATCGACATTGGTGTAAAGGAAGTTCTTCACTCCTTCGCTGAAAACCAGCAAGGCCTGGTCGATCGTGTCGAAGAACTTGTCGATGTCCCCTATGATTTTATTTATTCTTTTCTGGTATAGCATGTTCAATTGTTATTGTCGCTTCAGTGTTCCGGTCTTTCCGCTGCGGCGGAAATCCCTGCTGTCTTTGCCGTCAAATTTAGACCATAATCACGATGTGTCAAAATGAAAAATACGTCCTAACATAATGTTGTAAAGTTTGTTGATTATAATAAGCAATTGATGGACAGCGCCGATTTCAAACACGTTGTAAAGTTAGAAATAAAAACGCAATTCCTGCTTTATGGTGTTTTGTAAAGGTTTGGCTTCCCTCCTCAGGCAACGTGCCAGGAAGCCGGACACCCTTTTTCAGAGGTCTCAGGCCATCAGAACTGGAAGTAGATGAAAGACTGGAGGTCGGCGGTGATGAACTGGCAGATCACAAAGACCGCTATGGCGCAGACGAGAACCATAAGCGGGAGGGGCATCGAGGCGAACCAGATACGGTAACGGCGCTTGAAGTCCTCGGGAAGCCAATGGATGACCATTCCGATGACAAAGACCAGAATCACGCCGAGGTGCTGCCGGGCCATCTGCGGAACGAGGGACAGATCCCAGTCTCCGCCGATGCGCTCGACCATGTTCTTTGCCGTGCTCCACGCCTTCTCGTTCGCCTCGGCGGGGTTCAGATTGGAGCCGCTCCGGAAGAAAAGACGGGTGAAAGTGATGAATATGAACGTCATGGCGACCGCCCAGCCTGTCTCAAGCCACGAGAACGCGGCCTTGAAGCGGCACAGATGATAGACCATCCGAACAGCCGCACCGATGAAGATGATCAGCGTCCACACGAAGAACATGTTGAACACGGATGCCGGGAACGAGATCTTAAGAACATAAAATGTCAGACAGACGAATCCTATGACGAGTGCCCTGAGATAGACATTGCAGCTTTTCCAGAACCTGTAGATCAGCATTCCAAGGCCGTTCAGACCGCCCCAGATCATGAAGTTCCAGCTAGCTCCGTGCCACAGACCGCCAAGGAGCATCGTGTCCATCCTGTTGATGTCCGAGATCAGTTCCTTGCGGTGCTTCCTGCAGAAGGTGATCAGCAGCGCCAGCAACGCCGCGATGACCAGCACCACTCCGAAAACCCACCAGTTCTTCGCCATAGCCGATGCCAGAAAAGCGATTCCGAGGATGATGGCATAGGAGCCGAACGTGCCGTTGCGGTTGCCTCCAAGCGGGATGTAAAGGTAGTCCTGAAGCCATTTGGAAAGGGAAATGTGCCATCTCTTCCAGAATTCTCCGGCATTGCGGGCCTTGTACGGAGAATTGAAATTCTTCGGCAGGTAGAAGCCCATCAGCATGGCTACTCCTGTGGCGATGTCCGTGTAGCCGGAAAAGTCGGCATAGACCTGAAGCGAGTAGCCGAACAGGGCCGTAAGGTTCTCGAAACCGGTGTAAAGCAAAGGATTCTCGAACACCCTGTCGCAGAAATTCACAGCAAGGTAGTCGCTCAGAATCAGCTTTTTGGCAAGTCCGTTCAGAATCCAGAAAACCGCGGCACCGAATTGCCTGCGTCCAAGAAAGAACGGCTTGCGGAGCTGAGGAATGAACTCTTTCGCTCTCACGATCGGGCCGGCCACAAGCGGGGGAAAGAAACTCAGGTAAAATCCGAAATCCCAGAAATTCCCGATCGGGCCGATTGTCCCGCGCGACACATCGACCACATAGCTTATCGCCTGGAAGATGAAGAACGAGATGCCGACCGGCAGGAAAATGGAGTCCACACTGAATGTCTGCGCCCCTGTCAGCTGGTTGCCGGCAACCGCGAACCAGTCCTTGACAACGAATCCGGTGCCGAACATGTTGTTGACGACATCCGTCAGGAAATAAGAGTACTTGTAGTAGCAGAGGAGCGAAAGATCGACCGCAACACTCAGAACCACAATGGCTTTTCGTCCAAAACTCCCCTTGATGCACGGCAATGCGAATGCCGCGAGATAGTTGAAGACGATCACGAAGCCGAACAGGATCAGGAACAGCCCGCTCGTCTTGTAGTAGAAGAAAAGGCTGACGAAGAACAGGAAGGCGTTGCGCAGCAGCACCTTGTTCCTGAACACGCACAGGAAGGCAAGCACGATGGCGAAGAACGCCCAGAAGTAGAACTGGGTGAACAGCAACGGATGAGCCTGGTCAAAAGAGAACAGGTTCCTGAAGAAGTCGGCGGCAACGTCACAAAATCCCGTCATCGGTCTTTCCTTAAATGTTCCACATACTTGTCCATCAATGCGTTGAAAAGCAGATCCCCGACCAGTTCGTAGCCCTGTTCCGTAAAGTGGATCTTGTCCCTCTTGGCAAGGCCGGCCTCCTCCCATTTCCTCATCGAGCCAAGTCCCCCCATGATGTCAAACAGATCCCAAACTCCGGCGTCACAATCTTTCCCGAGCCTCAAAAAGCCCTGCTCCGCCAAAGAGCCGTTTGTGTTCACCACGTAGCCTTTCCGGCGTATTCTTTTGAAGCTGTCGTTGTTTGAGACAAAGAGAATGGCGCAGTCCGGATTGACCGAACGGATCCGCGAGACAAGCGCCTTGTAGCGACAGACAAATTCCTCCACGGAGAAATTCGCACCGGTCGCGTCATTGATTCCCACAGCGAAGATCACCAGATCAGGATTGACCAATTTCAGATCATTCAGCAGATCCGGGCATTTGGCGTAAGAGCCGAGCGAAGCTCCGTTCACTCCGATTCCCGTCACGGAGATGCCGGGAAAAGGGTTGTCAAGGAGGATTCCCGTCAAAGTGAACTCTCCCCTGCCTTTGGTGGCCACCTTCACGGAATCCGTCAATGCCGGCAAAGCGAAAGACCAGCAGGAGTCGACCCTGCATCCCACAAGGGTGTCGCCTTTTTCAAGCACAACCACAGGAATCCTCTCACCGACAGATGAATAGCCGAGAACCCTCACATCGTTGAAGCGGAATGCCGGATCCTGAGGCTTGGGATCCCGGGCCACAGAGGTGACCATCACCGAAGCCTTGTCGTCAGATGCGCTCAAAGCGATTCCCGTGAGACCGAGACGATGATCAGGCTCTCTCTGGACATTCTTCGTGACCTTCCAGACTCCCTCGTAACTTGTCGTGAAACTGCTCGGATTGTTCGTGCGGGCCGCAGAAAAAGGGAACACAAGCCCTCTGCCTCCATCCAATGCTGGACGAAGCGACAGCAGGTCATTCCTCAACTGCCTCGTCAAGGTTCCGGCCTGGACGTGAGAGCCTCCGATGTGCATGACCCTTAGATTGCCCTTGCCAAGAAAAAGCACGGAATCCATCTTGAGGAAAAGTCTCTCAAATCCCGAACTGTCTCCTTTGAATTCAATTCTGTTCCTGTCGAAACGCGCGAAATCACAGGCAGGAACCTCCTTTCGCAGTGACTGCCCGAACATGGAGGCCGGCAACAGGACAAATAACAATGAATATGTCAGGACACGTCTCATGACTCTGTCTTTGTCAGGGTGTCAGACACGGGCGGAATCTGATTGAGGCTGTCCCGCAGATTGCTCAGATACATTCCCACGGCCTCGTCCGAAAGTTCCTGGCGGAGCTTGTAGAAATCGTGGTAAAGGAGGAAAGACCTGGCGAGCGCGTTTCCGATCTCAAGCGCCCCCTGATGGGTGAAATGAATATGATCGGGGCCGGCCAGAGCCGGGCTGTGGCTGACCCATTTCCTCATCGAACCCGGACCGCCCATCACGTTGAACATGTCCCAATAGGCCACGCCGTTCTTCAGGCAGTTGACTTTCAGGGAATCATTCAGTTGAGGCAGGAGCGGCCAGGTCACCTGATTCCCGTCCTCGCTCTTGCACATGTCCGCAGGACCGATGAACATCAATTGAGCCCCCGGAGCGACCTCCTTGAAGTAGTCGAACTGCATCACAATCTTTTTCACGTAGGATGAGATGGCTTTCCTTGAGGCTATCCCGGGCATTGCGTTTCCGCCGAACTGCAAGATTATCAAGCGGGTGTCAGACTTCGCCAAACTCTCTCTCATCACCTGACGGTTGATGGAGGAGAAAATGTACCCGGCACATCCCCGCAGGGCGACATTGTCCACCGCCACGCCTCCCTTTCCGTCCAGCATCACTCCGTAGATCTCTGCGTTGCCGGAGAAGCGGATCGTCCCCTTCACGACATCTCGGGGCATGTCCCATGAAATCAGCGAGACACCGCTCCCGGCCGAATCAATCACGGCCTTCCTGACCGGAAGAGTGTCGCATTCCAGCGTCATCCCGAAACCTGCCGAGTTATTGCCCAGAAGCACGGAGACCTTCGATATTGACTTTACCAGCTCTTGGGAGTATCTGTTCCTGGTTCTGTTGAACGTGAATGTTCCGTTGCCGGAAACTTCCGTGAACTGTGTCAGCGGACCGTAGCGTTTGTGTGAGGCCTTGTTCGTCAGCGAATCTCCGACCATCGCGTAACGGGTGAGGCTTCCGGACGCGCTCTGCGAGAGCGACACCGTAGGAATCCGCTGGATCATAGGCACCATTCCCGGGCCGGATCCGCCGAACCTCTCCTGAAGATCCTGCCTCAAGACAGCCGAAATCCTGTCCATTTCCAACTGCGAATCACCATAGTGAAGAATCCTGACCGCGCGCCCGGAATCAGCCGCCGAGGCCATCTCCACGAACAGAGAGTCGAAGAACGTGTAGTCGTCTTCCGGCAGACAGATCCGGTTAGGATTGGAGGTGATGTAGTCGTAGTAGTAGCGCAGGGTGTCCGTCGAGCCTTCGACCATCTCATAGCTCTTCTGCACGGCAAGCAGCACGGAATCAACATCCACCTCCACAGTGCTGTCCCGAAGGTCGGCAAGATAGGCCTGACAGGACGGGAATCTCAATTTCAGTCCGCCAACCTGAATCCCTTTCGACGGATAGATGAGCCAAACCGCGAAAAGGATCAGAAAAACTGACAGAAAAAACAGGAGAACCTTGGATTGCTTCATGGCCACTATCTGTAAATCACCAACTTGCGCCCCTCACGGATCAGATCGCTCCCAAGATTGTTCCATCTTTTGAGGTCAGAGACCTTGACCCTGTATCTTGCGGCGATGCCTCCAAGGGTGTCTCCACGGCGGATCGTGTAGGAGATCCTGTCCGTACTTTCAGCCTGTCTCTTCCGCAACGAATCAAGCCGGGCTTTCCTGAGCGCAGCCTGCTCCTGCAGGAAAGCGAGCCTCTCCGCCTTCCTACGGGCCGCAAGCGATCCTATCCTGTCAAACGCCTCCGGGATGTTCTCCGAATATTCCTCCTCGGCTCTTCGCAGACTTTTAAGAATCTGAGCGTCCGCCAACGAGGCTGAATCCATTGCGGCAAGTGCAGTCGGACTTGTGGCGAAGGCCACTATCGACATGTTCCAGTCTCCATATTCATTGAACAGTTCCTGTAACCGATTGAGTGCTATTTCCGTGGAGATCAGTGTGTCAGACCGGGCATCCGTGGAGCCGGAGGGCATAAGCGGCTGTTCCGCGGCTGTCAGGCAGGAGTCTTTCACCCCCGTGGCGGGAGTTGACAAATGGCTCGCTCCCCGAATCGCATCCAGCGCAGTGAGCGACCATATTCCTTCCCTTCCATCATCCGTCCGCTGGTCCGCAAGCGCCAATGGAAGGAAAAGGATCCGCTCCGGCATATTCCTGCGGCCAAGTTCCGTCCGCAGCGAGTCGATGAACTCCGGCGTGACGCACCACCCCCGCAGCCCGCCCACGGCAAGCAGCGCAAGACCTATGAATATGCCCCTGAAGATTCCCCTCATCTGACCGTCTTTCAAACAAAGGTTCAAATATACGAATTTTTCGCGGGGGAATCTCCACAGGCTACAACTTCGCGATGGCGGTGACGAGCTGGTCGCCGAGACCGATGGTGTAGCCTTCGGTTGTGAAGAAGACACGGTTGAAGGTGTCGGCAAGGAGGAAGTACGGCATCCGGCGGCCTTTCAGGTCAAGCCCGTCAGGGATAATGCCGAAACGGACGTTGGCTGGGAGCGACGCGGAATATTCCTTAAGCCATCCCAGGCCTTCCGCAGTGGTGAGAAGCAGAATCGGACGATTCCAGGATTCCAGACCGGACTTCGCGGCGATGAGGTCGTTGACGGCGTGGACGGACGGTTCCTGGCGAGGAGTGAGAAAACCGATCACATAGGCTCCGCGCCCGGTGGTCGAGAGAACCGAAACAGCCTCGGTGTCAGGCTCGACCTTGTACTTTGTCTCGGCATCAAACGAACCGATGACGGACAGTTTGTCCTCCGGGATGGCGATTCGCAGATCAAGAGCAGTGGTCTCATTCTCCTTGACGGAAAACTGCCGCACAGTGACAGGCACACTTCCGTCAGACAAACGATTGCCGCTCACAAGTACATAATCCCCCACATCTAACGAGACTCCGTTTTTGAACACATTCGCCCAGCTGACTCCTCCGCCCATGTCCACCTGACCTTCATCGAAGGACAGCAGTCTGGTGCGGCCGTTCTCTATCCTGCTGACAGTGAAATGCGAATAGTAACCAGGATCCGCCAGTATAGCGGTAGGTTCATAATTCAGAACCAACGTACCGGTCGGAGCCACAGTCTGCGAGGAGGCCTCGAAATCCACATCAACCCACTGGCCGGCATCACGGTACTGAATCTTTCCGGTCACCGGATCCTTGCGGGCATCAATCCCGAGAGTCCTTGCGAGAGCGACAAAGAAAATGTTTCTGGAACGCGCGTCCGCCATTCTTGCGTTATAGACACCTTCCGGGGACATCGGAATGCTCCAGGCCTTAGGATCGCGCAGAACCGCGATGCTGTCCTGCACCCATTTTATCAGGTTTGCCGGAACGGAAAGATCCTCCCTGGACAACTCTGTTCCGAAAAGCTCCGAAAAGAAAGCCTTGTACGGGCTGAGGAACTCATTCTCGACCCTTGGGCAGAGAATCGCGTCCGGAGCATTGTAGCTGTCATCCAGAATGGCTCTCGTCACATCAATCATGTCCTTATCGCTAAGCGATTTGAGCAGATCAAGAGCCCTTGCGTCCTCCGGATGGTCCTCCAAGAAACCTGCGATCACTTCATGATTGCCGGCCGAAAGGGCGAGAAGCCGTCCCTTATCCGTGCCGTCAGAAATGACGAAAGTGGCCATGTACGCCTTTCTGAGGCTGTCTTCCCGGGCGAAACGAATGTCATTCTCAGCCCTCTGCTCCGGAGTGACTTCCGGAATGTTCGCCGTCTCCGGCGGAGGGACAATCATCATCGACTGAGGATCAAAGGAATGCCGGCCGGAAATCGTGATCCTGACCTCGGTGTCCTTGCCGAATGAGACCTTGGAATAGCCATACTTGCCATCCTTTGAAGCCCAGGCCATCATGTCACCCTTTCCGGCGGTCAGGAAAGTACGTCCTTGCGCATCGGTGTACTTGGAAAGGGCCGGATAGAACTCGGCATAGTTGTAGATTTTGAAATCAACCAAAGCGCTGTCCACAGGAGAGCCTTCTTCGTCCACAACCGTGAAATCCACCCGGGCAGTCTTGGCATAGTTGTCGATCAGGTTGATCTCCGTGAAGTTAGGGCCGACCATCACCTTCTCCTCCGGGCCGTCATAGTTGCCGAAGACCCTCGTGTGCATCAGCAGGCCGCGGCTTGCCGGAGAGTTGAACCAGCCCAAATTCAGGACAGGCTCCGGCTCGCAGGCCCCGAGAAAGTACCACTCGCCGTCAGCCCAGGCCTCAACCCAGGCGTGGTTGTCGTCCGTGTGCGCCCAGCGAGGGGTGTAAACCTGACGAGCCGGAATTCCGACAGCCCGGAGAGCCGCCACGGCAAACGTGGATTCCTCCCCGCAGCGCCCCAGCGAACTTCTCATCGAAGAGAGCGGAGACAGAGTGCGCGCGTCGGAAGGCTTGTAGGTCAGTTTCTCGTGGCACCAGTGATTGACCTCAAGAATGGCTTCCTTCATGTCCAGCCCCTCGACCCGGGGCTTCAACTCCCGATAAAAAAACACCCTTGAAGTGTCAAGATTCTCATTGTTGGCTCTTAACGGCAGCACGAAATGTCTGAACAGCCTTTCAGGGACATTCCACCCCATCTCCTTGCGCGCTCCGAAGGAAGAACGGATGTTCTGGACAAAGAAGTCCGTGCTGTAGTCCGTCAGATCAGCGAGAGGCATGTACGCGTAGAGGAACTCCAAGGCCTCGAACTCTTCTGCCGTCAGATAAAGGTCGCTGACAAATCCTTTGGACTCCGTCAGGCGTTTCCGTTCCTTATCGACCGCAAAAAAGGCCTTCAGACGCTCCGGCTCAAGCCTTTTGTCCAAATCCGCTTCGACCTGCGCACGATAGGCCTTGTCAGTCATGAAATGGTGGCCTCCGCAGGATGACAACAACAGCAAAGCCGCCGTCAGGGAAAAAAATGTCCTTTTCATAAATGTCTTGTGTTAAGTAATGAATAGCCCTCCACTCCGGTATCGCTTCCGGAGCGGAGGGCTGAATATTCTTTTTTATATACCATAAAGATCGTGGACTACTACTCCTCTTCCTTCTCCTGAGCGGCGTACTCGGCGAGTAGCTTGGTCTGTACGTCGGCAGGAACAGGCTGGTAGTCAGCGAATGTCATCGTGAACGTCGCGGCGCCTGATGTCAGGGAACTGAGGGTTGTGGAGTAGCGGTAGAGTTCGGCGAGCGGAACACGCGCCTTGAGTACGGAGAAGCCCTTGTCCGAACTCATGCCCTCGATGAGAGCCCTCTTGTTCTGAAGATCGGACATGCATGATCCCATGTAGTCGGCAGGGGTAAGGATCTCCACGTTGTAGATAGGCTCCATGATCTTCGGGCCGGCGTTGCGGAAAGCCTCCTTGAAGGCGTTGCGCGCGGCCAGGATGAAGGAGATTTCATTGGAGTCAACCGGATGCATCTTGCCGTCATAGACAAAGACCCTGATGTCACGGGCATAGGAGCCGGTGAGAGGACCCTCGGTCATCTTGTCGTTGATTCCCTTTAGGATGGCCGGCATGAAGCGGGCATCGATGGCTCCGCCGACAACGCAGTTGTAGAATTCAAGCTTTCCGCCCCACTCAAGATCGAACTCCTCTTTGGCCTTGACGTTGAGGACAACCTCCTTGCCGTCGATCTTGAACTTGTTCGCGAACGGAACACCCTCCACGATAGGACAGATGAGAATGGAGACCTCGCCGAACTGACCGGCTCCGCCTGACTGCTTCTTGTGGCGGTAGGTGGCGGTGGCGACCTTGGTGATGGTCTCACGGTAAGGAATCTTCGGGGCGAACAGAACGACCTTCACTCCGAACTCGTTCTCCAGACGCCACTTGCAGACATTGATGTGCTGCTCGCCCTGACCGCTGAGGATGGTCTGTTTGAGTTCCTTTGAATATTCAACGATGATCGTAGGATCCTGCGCCGAGATCTTCGAGAGAGCCTCTCCAAGCTTGGTCTCGTCATTCTGGGACTCGGCCTTGATGGCGCAGCGATACTTTGACGCAGGGAAGACTATGTGCTCGTAGGCGATGCCTGAGCCGATCTGCGAAAGCGTGACGTTTGTCTTTCCGGAACGGAGCTTCACGGTACATCCTATCTCACCTGCCATAAGCCCGGCGACCTTCTCCTTCTTCGCGCCGGCGACCGCATAGATTGTCGAAAGCCTTTCCTTGTCACCGGTCTCCGGATTCTCAAGGTCAACACCTTCCGTCAGATGACCGGACATCACCTTGAAGTAGGAAACCTCTCCGAGGTGCGGCTCGACATCCGTCTTGTAGATGAATATGGAAGTAGGGTTTCCGGCGTTGCACTCGATCTCGTTGCCGTCCTTGGTGACGGACTTTGTCTCGGCCGGAGAGATGGCGGTCTTGATGGTGAACTCCATCAGTCTCTTCACACCGATGTCCTTTCCGGCGGAGAGACAGAAGACAGGAAGCACGGCACACTGGCGGATTCCCTTTCCGAGACCCTCGCGGATCTCATCCTCGGTGAGGGATCCGTTCTCGAAGAACCTCTCCATGAGGGTGTCGTCAAACTCCGCGGCCTTCTCGATGAGTTCCTGGCGGAGAGTCTCGGCCTCGTCCATGAGGTTGGCCGGAATCTCAAGATCCTCACGGGTACCGTTGTCGTCCTTGAAATGATAGTATTTCATCTTGAGCACATCGATGAAACCATCGAAGGAAGGTCCCGGATTGACAGGGAACTGGACGACGATCGGCTTGTGTCCGAAAGTCTCCTTCATCTCGGCAAGGGTCTTCTCCCAGTCCGCCTTATCCGAGTCAAGCTGGTTGACAGCCACGATGAGAGGCAGTCCGTACTGGTCGGCATAACGTGCGAAGATGTCTGTGCCCACTTCGACTCCCTGTTGTGCGTTGATGACAAGAATACCGTTCTCGCAGACCTTGAAGGCTGACACAGCACCTCCGATGAAGTCATCGGAACCCGGAGTGTCGATCACGTTGAACTTCGTGTCCATGAACTCGGCGTAAAGCGGAGTCGCGAAGATCGACCTCTGGTTCATTTTCTCGATTTCCTCATTGTCGGAAACAGTGTTCTTGTCCTCGACCGTGCCTCTTCTGGCGATCACCTTGCCCTC
>CAVFMX010000038.1:0-4501 GCA_963623745.1 Bulleidia sp. | reverse complement strand
GGGCATCAGCCAGAGACTACTCCACAATCGAGAATATTCCTGAATATGTCCTGACGAGCGGCCACGGCGACTGCGGACAGGTGACTCTGCTGTTCATCACGATGTGCCGCTGCAAAGGGATTCCGGCAAGGTGGCAGAGCGGTCTGATGATGCACCCCGGCGCGGGCAACCTGCACGACTGGGGAGAGGTCTATTTCGAAGGCTACGGCTGGGTTCCGGTTGACCAGAGCTTCGGCATCACCTCCTACGGCGGTGATTTCTTCCTCGGCGGCATCGAGCCTTACCGGATGGTGATCAACTCCGATTTCGGGGGAAATCTCTCACCGGAGAAGAAGTACCCTCGCAGCGACACGGTAGATTTCCAGCGCGGCGAAGTCGAGTGGGCCAAAGGCAACCTCTACTTCACCCAGTGGGACTATGACTTCAAGATCGAGTATCCGGACTAATTAATAGAGCGCGCAGCGGCGTCGGCCACATCGAAGAATCTCCGTGCTGCTCTCGCGGAAAGTACTCTAAGACTTTTCGCGTCCGGTACATCCGCATCTTGACGGTATGCACCAGTACTTTTTCAAATGAGGCTTATATTCGTTTTTTTTAGAATGCGACCGACCTGCGTATGAGATATAGATTCGATATGCCCCAGTCTGACAAATCTGTCGGCAAGAAGACGAAGCACCTATTCTTACCTGAAATTTACTTAATCGTCACCCAGCACATGTCCGAGGTCTATCATCAGAAGATAAAACTTACAACCCTCGGCATACCCGAAACAACGATATTTTCCACTGAAACGGAATTCCTTGATTCCTCTCTTCCATTCATCGGCAGTGAAATAATGACTGTTCATCCGGCTCTTGCGGTATGACTTGAACCCAAGCCCCTTGTCGCGGGGTATCTCATACCAGCTCTCCTGACAAAAAGTGTCAAAGGCATCACAAACCAATGCCTCCAAATTTTCGGGAATAGTATTCCACACCTTGCCCGCCGTAGCCTTGGAAAAGTCCAGCTTCTCACCTTCAAACTTCAGCTCCACATACTCTTTGAACTTGATGAATGCCTTTTGATAGGTGGCTTCCAAATACTGCCCCTCCTGCCAGACATTGCGCACCAGAGCCTCTTCGCCGTTCTTGCTTATCGCTATTTCCTCTTCCGAAAAGGAGGGGTGTGCGAACGATACAAGTATGCCATTACGGGCTTCACACTCGGCGATAGAGGTACCGTCCAACGACTGACCCTCGGCATCCGCATAATGGTCATCTGGAGCATGCCGGCTGTCGCCATCCCAATAGGGGGCGTCCATCAACGACATCAGCTGCACCTTGTAGCGGCGTATGCCCTCATGGATGCGGCTCTCCTCACCGAACACCACATCCGGATAGATCTTCACGGGCGTCACCATGGCTTCGCTGATAGCCTCCGACTTGTAGAGTACGGCAGATTCCGACAGCCGCCGTTGGTCTTCCAGCACGGCTATCAGCCCCACTACGCCCGCTCGCTGAATTCCTCTATCGTGGCAAACTGGCCGTCAAGCGACTTCTCGTTCAAAAACAACTCTATCATTTCGCCTGCAGCATTGCGTCCAAATCTTCGTCAAACTGGTCGAACAGCCCCTTCTCATACTTCGTCATGCGCCCTCGGTCAGTCAGCTCTATACGGACAGGTACAGACTCCTGCGATTCCTGTATCTTGAAGAAATAGATGGCTGCATCCTCCTTCCGCAGCTGCTTCTGGGCTATCTGGCGACGGACACCGTTGAACAGATGGTCACTGTGGGTCTCTATCAGCATCTGGCGACCCGAACGTGCTATCATGCTGAAAAAGTCCATGGCCACCGCCTGAGCCTTCGGGTGCAGGTGTATCTCAGGGTTCTCGATGATGACCAGTCCGTCCTCCGACATCGACAAGCACACTATCAGCATGGCGGCAATGAAACTCACGCCCGTTCCCACATGATAGGGACGCAATTCCCTTCCGCTGATATTCTTATAAGTGACCACAAAAGTATTTCCTTGAGGTTCTACCTTCAGCGTATAGCCGGTGAGCTGGCGCAGCCAGTAGTTCACCTGCCCTTCAAGGGTTGTGAGGCTTTTGTCATATATGACCGCATCGTCCAGCACATTGCCGGAATGGTGGGAATAATAGTCTATCACATATTCCCCGTTCGTGCCGATGACTGTCTCTGCCTCCAGATTCATCGGGAAGGCATCTTTCGCACTGTCGCGGTTGGCAGGCAGGTAGAACACAGGCATCTCTGCCAGCCCGGCAGCCAACACTTCCGGTTCGCTCTTCACCGTGACCATGGTGATGGTACGGGCATCGTCGCCAAAGGTGTAGGCAGTTTTCAGCTGCCCCGCATCCGTAGTCAGTTCGATGACAAAGGTCTTGTCGGTAGTCAGGAGACTGCCCAGCTCGCTGAACCGCCCCGTCCGTTTGTCCTTGCTTGTCATCAGGGTTTCTTTCCCCTGTGGCTTGCCTGCATTGTCCAAGCACAGACGCAGAGCCTGTATGGCGGAACTCTTACCCGACGAGTTGACTCCCACTAGCATGTTGAGAGCCTGCAACTCCATCTCAGCATTCAGGAAACACTTGAAATTATCTATCTTCAGTTTGGTCAGCATGACTTCACCTCCTCTATTGCTTTTGTGATAATATCAAACCTGCGGTCTATCTGGCGTTTGCTGTCCACCGAACGGGTGAGAGTCTCCACAAAGTCTGCGTCGTGCAGCAGGTTCCGATACTGTAACATGATTTCCTTTTCCCTGCCCATCCAGTGTTCATGCAACTGCGACACGAAATAGCTGACCGTCTCAAACAGTGCCATATTCAAGGGTCTACGCGAAGCACTGCCCGCCTTCATCGGCAGACGGAAGCAATCCTTGCCAAGCAAGTCACAGCAGGTCACCATCGTAGCCTTGAACGTCTCCTCAAAATCAAGGCTGCAAAGTTCCTTGGCATCCAAATTGTTCACATAACGCATGCTCTTCGACAGGAAGTCCTCAAGGTTACTCTTGTACTGCATCGGTTTCCCGCTATCGGGATCAATGGACTTCCCGCTTTTCCACAGGTAGAAAGCGAGGAAGCGCAAAATCATATAGCGGTCTTTCATCCGCTTCGACAAGTCTTCTCCGCCCATGGCCATCTTGAACTCGTCCGACTCTGCCAGCACCTTCAACATCTTCGTCACATTGCCCTGATACAAAGCATTGCGCATCTCCTGATTGTTCAGGCGGGTGCCGCTGCGGTTCACGCGGTCGAAGAGGTCGAAGGTCACCTGGTCACTCGTCGGGGGCTTGATGACATGAAGTGTCACGGCGAAGTCCTCTATCTTGCTCTGTTCTGCCGGGGGCAGCGTCTTGAAATATTTTCCCTTGTAGTCCTTCAGAATCTTCAGCTGCCCAAGGGCAAACTTGTTGTCGATAAAGTCGAACATCGTGGAGAGTCGCTGCTTGCCGTCAACGATGATATATACCCCGTCCGCGTCCTCTTTCACATAGAACAGCGGCAGAGGGATACCCATCAGTATGGACTCTATCAGCTCGCTCTTCTGGCGGGCATTCCATACCAGGCCGCGTTGGAACTCCGGACCCAGGTTGAGTTGCGATGGCACCTTGTCCCTGCGACGCTTCAACTGGAACACCGACGCAGGTACACGGTCGATGTTCAATACGGCATCGGGATATATCTCCCCGTTGATATGATTGATGGCATCCATCCTTTTGCTACCGTTTTAAGGGGCATACTCCCCACATTAGTCGCAAAACTACAACTATTTTTTCAAACGGATAGCATTTGTCAGTGCCTTTTATGATTTTTTATGATTATCGGCACATGTGGTTACTCAGCAACAGTCGGAGCCGTCACAATCACATGTCCCGAACGGTCGAACGGTGGCTTCACTTCGCTCACCAAATCTCCGGGCTTCACACATACCTCTCCCTCATACACATTGGCGGCTTGAAGCATTCCCTCGTTCTCTATAGAGCGCTGCTTCTCGCGCGCAAAAGCCTCTGTCAAACTATCGCAATCCTCCAGCAATCCTCATCGCGATTCGACGGAGCGAATATCTCCTCCAGCATCTGATTCCGCCCAAAGAGTCTAATATCATTCAAAGCCATTTCCGCGAGTGTTCAGTTTTCGAAGAACCGTCTCCCGATCCGGCCGCTACTGACCGGATGACAGCCAGTTCGGTCAATGCAATCACGAAGTCGAGGACTCGTTTGAGGAAGTGTTTGCACATTTCAAACGTTAACGGTTTGGTTAGTAACCCCAACCCCTAAAAGAATCTCTTTTTTCGTACGAGATCCGTCTTTGTATAATATCAACGCATTCAGCGACTTATCTGATATTACCAGATCTCTGATATCAAATTTGCCTCTTGTCCCCCGTGGTCAATGTCTTTACAGTTCTTTGTCCTTTAAGAACTCCCGGGCCGGGCAGGCCACGATGCCCGAATCGTGAATCAGTCCCACGTTCGGATCCATCGTCACCACATACTTGGGAT
>CAVFMX010000037.1:0-3804 GCA_963623745.1 Bulleidia sp. | reverse complement strand
ATCACCGTACATTCCGCTTGGATTATTGCAAGCAGATAGCCTCCTTGTGCGGACTGACGGAAGATGATTTCTACATTCCCGTCCGTAAGAAAAGATGATTCTCCAAGTGGTTTCTGACTGACCTCCTTTTTCATACGATGCGGACAGACCTCCGAGCCACAGTACGGATCCGAAGGAAAGGGTGACCCGTGACGAATGGGCGAAACCTGTCACCCTCGGGAACGGCTGCCGGATCGGCGGCTTTGTCACCTTCCTTCCGGGTGTCTCCGATGGAGACTCCCGGAAGGAAGGGATTTCTTGCGGCGGAAGACAACCCGCTCGCTCATAAAAAAGTTAAGCCCTCCTGACACGCACAATGCCAACAGGTTGCACCACACGACATTCCATCTGAATATTCTTTGGATCAGAAGCAGGAAAACCATCTTGACCAGAAACGCCCCGATGCAGGAAAGGTTGTAGCCGCCAAGATGCCGAAAGAACGACCTTCTGCACCGGCACGACACCCTGTCTTTCCAGATAAAGAAATAAGCCACGGCGAAATTGGTCACGGCAGCGCACTCGAACGAGATCGCCGGAGAGATGATGTACTGGCCGAAATACGTGCTGAAAACCCACTTTGAGAACACCCACAGCACAACCGTGTCCACAATCGTCCCCAGAAGGCTCGACGCGGAAAACTCCGCGAATCTCTTGACTAAACCGAACCAAGATTTTCTCATCGCTCCAAACCTCTGACCGCAACCTTTTGAAAAATCAGTCAATGGTCAGGAAATCCGGATTGATATACGCCTCCAGATCAGCCCAACTGACAGTGACATCGATTATGCCCTCCGCATAGCTCGCTATTTCGTAAGGTTGGAAGTACCACGTGACCCCTTCGTCAGAGACACCGCACTTCCCGTTGGGAAGGACTCCGTCCTCAAAAAGGACATCAAACGTCCCGCCTTGCCGCTTCCGCCCAAGGCTCTTCTTGATAAGGTCTGTCACAGGCCCGACATATCCTGGTTTGAAGAGGTCGTTCTCGGTCACGATCACGCCGGTCTTCGTGTCAATGACGTAAGGGATAGAGTAATACATCCCGTGGGCCCCGCCTGTGTAACTTTCGCTGAAAACCTGATAGGTGAGGAGATTCCTGTACCCCTGCGCGAACCTCCCTGAGGTAAGGTAGTACCAGTTGCAGAACGAGGCCGGATCGAAATCGTAATCCCCATTGTCCCTGCCATAGGAGACCTCGCCCTCGTAAATCTCTCCAGCATCCTTCTGATAGCCGGCGATCAAAGTGTCGGAAACGGCATCCGAGGCCTCCTCGACCGTGAATCCGGAATATTCCTCCCCGAAGCAGCTCCTGACGATGGCATCGTTGATCTTCTTGCACAGCACCCTGCCGCCCCGGAAGGATTTGTAATATTCAATGGAATGGCTGACCTGTACCGATGCCGAGTCATCCTGCACCAGCGTCTGCTCATAATTATTCTTGTACGTGGCGACCTCGGTCTCCCTGTCGGAGCATGAGACCGTTCCCAGTGCAAGCGCTCCCGCCACCGCACAGAACGTCACGATTCTGTTGTCCATAAACAATAGTTCTTTGATTCACGGCAAATGTACGTAAAAACTTTTGTTTTCACGCCAAACATTAGTGTCTTACCAAGAAGATGGGAATGCTGGATTTCTTGCGTAATAACGTAAAGTTTAATATATTTACGCACTTTTAGCCCACTTTGCGCCGCAAGGAATTATGCGGACGGCCGCAAGAACAAGGGAAAGGTGATTGCCATATCAGATTCCCCATAAAGAATATGGAAAAGAACGAACTTGCAAAAAGAAGGATGAACGGTTGGCTGGCGCTCAGTCCGCTGGCGGTGTTTCTGGTGACTTATCTGGTGTCGTCGCTGGTGGCGCACGACTTTTACAAGGTGCCTGTGGCTTCGGCGTTCCTGATCGCGTCCATCTATGCGATGCTGATCACGAAAGGGCCGGTCGCGAAGAGGATTGACATCTTCTCTGGCGGGGTGGGCAACAAGAACGTTCTGCTGATGATCTGGATTTTCGTGATGGCCGGGGCGTTCGCCACGACGGCTAAGGCCATAGGCAGCGTCGAAGCCACTGTCAATCTTACGCTTACCGTACTTCCCGGCAAACTGATCCTTGCCGGGCTGTTCCTCGCATCTTGCTTCATCTCGATGGCGATCGGAACGAGTGTCGGGACGGTCGTGGCTCTTGTTCCGATCGCCTCGGGGATCGCCGGTCAGGCGGGAATATCCCTGCCGCTTGTCACCGGACTCATTGTCGGCGGAGCCTTCTTCGGCGACAACCTCTCCTTCATCTCAGACACCACGATAGCGTCCACCACATCGCAGGGATGCTCAATGTCCGACAAGTTCAAGGCGAACGTCTGGATCTGCGCCCCGGCGGCCCTGATCGTCACGGCCATCTACGTTGTCATCGGCCTCAACCACGGAGCCGCACCGCAGATCGGTGAGATTGAATATGTCAAGCTCATCCCCTACCTGTCGGTCATCGTTCTGGCCCTGTGCGGCATGAATGTCCTGCTTGTGCTCGGAATAGGTCTGCTGCTCTGCGCAGCCATAGGCTTTCTGCACGGAATGACATGGCTCGGATTCCTGACCAGCGTGGGAGACGGAATCTCGGGAATGGGCGAGCTGATCATCGTGACGATGCTCTCGGGAGGAATGCTGGAACTGATTCGGCACAACGGGGGCATCGACTTCATCATCAATGGCTTGACAAAAGGAATCAAGGGCAAGCGGGGAGCCGAGTTCAGCATCGCCGGACTGGTCGGGCTGTCGAATTTCTGCACGGCGAACAACACAATCGCCATCCTGACCACCGGAGACATAGCCCGTGACATCACCGGGAAATTCGGCCTTGACCCGAGGAAATCGGCCAGTCTTCTGGACACGTTCTCCTGCGTTGTGCAGGGAATAATCCCCTACGGAGCGCAACTTCTCATGGCATCAGGATTCGCGGGGATCTCCGCCGCCGCGATAATCCCCTGCCTCTACTACCCTTTCGTGCTTTGCGCGGTGGCTTGCCTCTCGATCATATTCAGACTTCCAAAACGCTACTCTTGATGGGCAGGACGGCAAAGGTTACCTTCGTGACTTTGGTAGGATCCGTCATCAACATCCTACTGACGGTCTTCAAGATCATCGCAGGAGTACTCGGACGCTCCACGGCGATGATAGCGGACGGTATGCATTCCCTGTCTGACCTGCTGAGCGACATTGTGGTGCTTGTCTTCGTCAGGATCTCCGCCAAGGGCAGGGACAAGGACCATGACTACGGCCACGGCAAATTCGAGACCTTCGCCACGCTGATCATCAGCCTGATGCTCATCCTGGTCGCCGACAACTTGATGTCCGGCGGAATAGGCAAGATCCGTCTGATCCTGGACGGCGGTCAGGTCGAGTCTCCGGGGATGATCGCCCTCTGGGCCGCCGTAGCGTCCATAATCCTGAAAGAGACGCTTTACCGCTACACGATCATCGAGGGCAAGGCTCTGAACAGCCCGATGATGATCGCGAACGCCTGGCATCATCGCTCGGACGCTTTCTCTTCAGTCGGCTCC
Source organism: Bulleidia sp. (assembly GCA_963623745.1). GTDB lineage: Bacteria > Bacteroidota > Bacteroidia > Bacteroidales > UBA932 > Cryptobacteroides. The sequence continues at coordinate 215 of CAVFMX010000037.1, read as the reverse complement.
CTGCTCGGAATCGCAGGAGCCATATTCCTTGGCGACAGGTTCGTCATCCTGGATCCCATCACCGGTTGTCTAATCAGCATATTCATTCTCGTGATGGCTGTGAAGATGTCCGTGCCGGCGATCAAGGAACTGCTGGACGTTTCCCTCCCGGATGAGGTGGAGGACAAGATCAAGGCCACGGCCAAGTCAATCTCCGGAGTCATTGACCTGCACGA
>CAVFMX010000036.1:0-19388 GCA_963623745.1 Bulleidia sp. | reverse complement strand
GCTGTGAGTGGACATCTCTTACGGAGAGTAATCCTCTCTTACGGAGAGAAAAACAAAAATCTGTTTGTTCCTGAGACTTACAGCGCCCCCAGAACAATGCTGTTCGCCTTGTCCACCATGGAAGTGTCCAAGGTGGCGAGATAGATGCGTGTCGTGTTTTCAGAGTCGTGTCCCATCGCCTCGCTGATGGTGGCTATCGGGATGTTCTTGCTCTTGGCGACGCTCGCCCATCCGTGGCGCGCGACATAGGTGGTAAGAGGTACCGCCAGCCCGAGCAGCCTGCCTATCTTCTTCAGATTTCGGTTCACGCGGTGCGCCTCGTTGATGTACTGGCCGCGCTCGTCATCGCCTGCCAACTTGATGACCGGCATCAGATAGGGAGACGACGATGTGTCGTACTTGTCGATGAGCTCCTGCATGGGTTTCTCCCACTTGATGAGGAGCCGCTGGCTCGTCTTGTGGCGCCGGTAGGACAATATTCCGTCACGCAAATCCTTCTTCTTCAGGAAAGCTATGTCAACGAACGACATGCCGCGGGTGTAGAACGAGAACATGAAGATGTCCCTCGCATAGTCCAGGGCAGGATACTGCGACAGGTCGAGGTCACGGATCCGCCGGATGGTCTCTATCGGCACGGCACGCTTGACGGTCTTGTCGATGCCCGTATAGACATGCTTGAACGGGGAACGCTGCACCGTCAGATTCTTGTCCACCGCCCGGTTGTAGATGGCGCGCAGGTTGCGCATGTAGAATGACACCGTGTTCGGGCAGACACCGACCGTCGAAAGATAAGCCCCGTAAGCCATCATCAGATCCGAATCCATCCCGTCAAGCGGTACATCCCGTCCTTGCCGGAACCTCATGAAACTGTTCACCGCCGCCGCATAGGTCTCGGAGGTTCGTTCTTTGCCTATCTTTCTCAAATGCGCCACAATCTCATCGGCAAAGGAGACAAAACCAGGGCCATCTGCCGATGAGCGGTATGCCTCCACCACGTTACCAGCCGTGTAGGGACTTCCCGCATGCTCAAAACGCGAGACGATGCCTCTCAACCGTCTCGTGTCCTCAAGCAAAGCCTCTTTCAGAGAGTTAAGATAACGCCGTCGGTTTTCCCCTGTTCCGGGAGGACAGATGATCTTCATGTTTCTGCCGTCCCATTCCTGCGGATAGACTCTGTAGCCGGAACTGAGTTGCCTTGCAATGCGGTTGTGGATCACCCGATAATACAATGCGCCCTCTTTCCCGGCGGAAGAGGGCACTCGAAACTTGATGGAAATAGTTGCCATAATGTTATTGATTAAAAGATAACAGAATGGCAAAATAAGTCTTTATCACCGCTATGCCTTCAAGGCGCGCATCGCGTTCAGAACAGCGAGGACAGTGACTCCGACATCGGCGAAGACGGCCATCCACATCGTGGCCACCCCAAGGACGGCAAAGACAAGCACCAGAAGTTTCACGAATATGGCGAAGAAGGTGTTCTCCCTTGCCAGACGCAGGGTCTTGCGGGCGATCTTCACGCCGAGGGCGATCTTTGACGGCTTGTCGTCCATCAGGACAATGTCGGCGGCCTCTATCGCGGCATCGGAGCCGAGTCCGCCCATCGCTATTCCAAGGTCGGCTCTTGCGAGGACGGGAGCGTCGTTGATTCCGTCACCCACGAAAGCGAGAGTCTTTCCGGAGGGTTTCTCCCCGAGCAGTCTCTCAAGCTCAGAGACTTTGTCCGCCGGCAGAAGTTCGGCGCGGAACTCATCCAGCCCAAGTGCCGAGGCGACATATTCACCTACCTCACGCTTGTCTCCGGTAAGCATCACAGTCTTTGTCACGCCCTGCGCCTTCAAAGCCTTGACCGCATCGGCGGAATCGGCCTTGATCCTGTCGGAGACCACTATGTGACCGACATAGACTCCGTCCACGCTGACGTGCACGATCGTGCCGTTCTTTTCGCAAGGTTTCCACCGCGCGCCCACAGAGTCCATCATCTTAGTGTTGCCCGCGCAGACGGTCTTTCCGTTCACAACAGCCCGCACACCATGGCCGGCCATCTCCTCGACTTCCTCCACCGAACATCCGTCGGACTCATCGGGATAGGCGTTCTTCAAAGAGACGGCGATAGGATGGGAGGAATATCTTTCCACGTGTGCCGCAAGATGCAGAAGTTCTTTTTCGTCAATGATCTCCGGATGCACGGCCGTCACATCAAACACGCCCTCGGTAAGGGTTCCGGTCTTGTCGAACACGACTGTCCCGACTTTCGCCAGAGCCTCAAGATAGTTGGATCCTTTGACCAGGATTCCTTTTGAGGACGCTCCTCCGATGCCGGCAAAGAATGAAAGCGGCACGGAGATCACAAGAGCGCAAGGACAGGAGACTATCAGGAATGTCAACGCCCTGTAGAGCCAGGTGGCGAACGTGCCGCCGAAATCACCCGACAGAGCCGGCGGGATGAACGCGAGGGCGAGGGCCGCCATGACCACGACCGGGGTGTAGATCCTGGCGAACCTTGAGATGAAGCTCTCGCTTCCGGATTTGTTCCCGGAGGCGTTCTCGACAAGGTCGAGGATCTTCGAGACGGTGGACTCTCCGAAGGCTTTTGTGACCTTGGTGCGGATCACTCCGGTAAGGTTCACGCATCCGGAGATGATGTCGTCGCCCTTGGCTATGCTCCGTGGCGCGCTCTCTCCGGTAAGAGCCACGGTGTCAAGGCTTGATGTGCCTTCAAGAACTATTCCGTCCATCGGGACTTTCTCGCCGGGCCTCACGACGATGGTCTCACCGACTTTCACTTCTTCCGGGCTGACCGTCAAGACTTTCCCGTCACGCTCGACGTTGGCGGTGTCGGGTCTGATGTCCATCAGGCCGGCGATCGACCTGCGGCTGCGCCCTTCGGCGATGTCCTCGAAAAGTTCTCCGACCTGAAAGAACAGCATCACGAACACGGCCTCCGGAAACTGGGTCTCGGCTCCGGGAAGAAATCCGATGCACAGGGCGCCGACCGTGGCGATGCTCATCAGGAAATCCTCGTCGAAGAAGTCACCTTTGACAATCTTTTCGGCGGCTTCAAACAGAGTGTCGTAACCGGCAATGAGATAAGGTACCAGATAGACAAGAAGAAGCCGCCCGACTCCGAGGTCCAGTTCCTTCTCCACCAAGACTGCCACTCCTGACAGAACGGCTGAAAGAATGATTCTCGCGAATCTGATTTTGTTTTCCTTTTCCATATTCTTTCTTTGACTTTGAGCGGTGCGGAGCGGAAAACATCCGCTGCAATCTGATTGCAAAGTTAATGTCATAAGCGAAAAATAAGTAAATTTGCGGCCGAAAAACAACGGCGGACCGCCTTGTCAAAGGAATATGTCCGCAATGTTCAGACACAGTCCATGAATGACAGTAATGCAAAAGGGCATCTGGCCCTGCTGGCGGCCTACACGATCTTCGGGATCAACATCGTGCTGACGAAAGACGTCTCCAATTCGGCGGTGGTCTCCCCCATCGCGCTGTTCACGTTGAGAGCCGTCGGAGCGTCGGCCCTGTTCTGGCTGATCTCAGTTTTCACGCCGAAAGAGAACGTTCCGGGCAAAGATCTGGTACAGATTGCCCTGGCATCCATATTCGGTCTCTTCATCACGCAATACACCTTCCTGAAAGGCATCACTGTGGCCACGACCATCGACGCCTCGGTCATCGGGACTCTCGGCCCGATCTTCACGATGTTCTTCGCGTTCATGTTCGTGAAAGAGCCTATCACCGCAAAGAAGGCGACCGGGGTTGGAATCAGCTTCGCCGGCATAATATTCCTGATTTTCAATTCCGTGCACAGCCACAACGGGGTGGAGGCGACAAAGCCGCCGGGCTTCATACTGCTGTTTCTGAACAGCATCAGCTTCTCGTTGTACCTCGGGGCGTTCAGACCGCTGATCCGGAGATATTCAGTGATCACTTTCATGAAGTGGATGTTCCTGTTCTCGCTTCTGATGTCGCTGCCGCTCTCTGCCGCGGATCTTCTCCGCACCGACTACTCCGCCATCAGGCTGCCGCAGGTTCTGGAAATCGGATTCCTCATCTTCTTCGCGACCTTTGTGGCATATTTCCTGATCCCGATAGGCCAGAAATGCGTCCGCCCGACAATCGTGGCGATGTACACCTACCTCCAGCCGATCCTCGCCTGCCTGTTGAGCGTCGTCGGCGGGATGGACACGCTGACATGGCAGAAAATCGTCGCCATCGTCATGGTTTTCAGCGGAGTGGCTGTCGTCAACCGGAGCCGCGCGGCGTCCCGCAATCCTTGAAGGCACAACGGACATCCGGTGGGACACGAGAAAAAGTAACCTGTTTTACTATTTTTTTATTAATTTAGCGGCGTGTTAAGCAAAAGAACAATGGCTGTCATTACCAAGGAAGTTACCAGCAGACAGGATCTGAGGCGTTTCGTCCGGTTCCCGAATGAGTTGTACGCGGACAACAAGTACTACGTCCCGCAGATTGAGTCGATGGAGATGGACACCCTCACCCCGGGCAGGAACCGGGCCTTTGAGGTCTGCGAGGGGAAGTATTGGCTGGCATACAATGAAAAGGGAGAGATTGTCGGCAGGATCGCCGGAATCATCAACCATAAGTACAACAGAAAGGTTGACAAGAAGATCTGCCGGTTCTGCTGGATCGACTTCATCGAGTCTCAGGAAGTGGTCCACGCGCTCATGGAAAGAGTGAAGGAATATGCCGTTGAAAAGGGTATGGAGGTCATCGAAGGCCCTGTGGGATTCCTTGAGTTTGACATCTCGGGAGTTCTTGTCGAAGGTTTCGACCAGCTTCCCACCGCCTACGGAAAGTACAACGCGCCGTACTACGAGCCGATGCTTCTGAAGGAAGGCTTTGAGAAAGAGACCGATTTCGTGGAGTATCGGATCACCGTCCCGGACAACATCGACAGGTACATCCACTTCGCCGAGATTATCGGCGAGCGCTACAACCTCAAGGAAGGCGACTACAGGAACAAGAATGAACTGCTTCACAAATATGCCGACGGGATCTTCAGTGTCATGAACGAGTGCTACTCCGTCCTGCACGGATTCTCGGAACTCTCCCCCGCCCAGTGCGAGGACCTCAAGAACCAGTTCTTTCCGAACCTGAATCTGGACTATGTGTCCGTCATCGTCGATCAAAGCGACAAGGTGGTCGGATTCGGCATCACGCTGCCTTCCCTTTCAAAAGCCTTGCAGAAAGCCAAAGGGCACATGTTCCCGTTCGGTTTCATCCACATTCTTAGGGCGTTGCGCTGCAACGACACGATCGACGCCCTGCTCATCGCCATCTCCAATGAGTACAAGGACAAGGGGGTCAACGCCATGATCATCTCCAAGATCGGCAAGGGAATGCACCGGAACGGCATAAAGTACGTCGAGAGCACCCGCGAGCTTGAGGACAACCACAATGTCCAGAACCTCTGGGGCAAATTCGAGCATCACCTCCACAAGAGGGCCAGAATCTACGTCAGAAACATCTAACACATAATTGAATATGGCAGACAAGAAAGCGGAAAGAATCCAGACCTCAATCCTGAACGGAGTCGAGAGGAAGGCCCTTGTCTGGCTGGCCGGGAGGCAGCCTAAATGGGTCGTGTCGGACACGCTCACGGCCATCGGCACGCTTGGAGCGATCATGATCGGAGCCGGCTACATCCTCTGCGGAGTCAACATCAATTTCCTGTGGCTCAGTTGTCTGGGATTCGTCGTGAACTGGTACGGGGATTCCCTTGACGGCACTCTGGCAAGAGTCCGCAAGACCCAGAGGCCGATCTACGGCTACTATCTTGACCACACTGTCGATTGCATCAACGAGGCTTTCATGTTCATCGGCCTCGGGTTGTCATGCCTCATGCGTCTGGATCTGGCATTGATGATCTTCGTTGTCTATCTTTGCCTTACGGTGAATGTCAGCGTCAACGCACATCTCAAGAGCGAGTTCAGGCTTACCTACGCCAAACTCGGGCCGACGGAGTTCAGGGTGATCGCCATCATTCTCACCTCGTTGTTCATATTCATAGAACCACTCAGGGAGTTCAGCACTGCGGTCAGCATATTCGGGAAAGACATCGATCTCCGGGCGCTTGACGTGGCCGGTCTTGTCATTCTGGTTCTGCTTGTGATCATTTATCTTGTGACAATCATCAGTGACGCCAAGGGTTACGCCAAAATTGATCCGATGCCAAGGAGGGACGACAAGTAATGCCGCTTCTGCCAGTTGAACAGATTGAACAGCTTGCGCCGGTTTTCAAGGGAAAATTCGGCAGCGCCGTCGCAAGCCTGCTCCGTAAAGTCCTTTCCATCAAGACACTGTCTGACCTTTACGACACGATTGACGAGAATCAAGGGGCTGACTTCGCCGGGACTCTTCTGGAGAAACTCGGTGTCAACTATCAGTTGGGAGGCTCGCACAGGCTGCTGAATCTGCCCGAAGGTCCGTTCATTACTGTCAGCAACCATCCTTACGGAGGGATGGACGGGGTCATACTCATTGACCTTGTCGGCCATCTGCGGCCGGGATTCAAGGTGATGGTGACAGAATTTCTCGCACTTGTCGAGGCTCTCCGACCGAGCCTGATCGTCGTCAATCCAAAAAACAATCTGAACAAGGGTGTCACGTCCAAGAACATCCAGGGAGTCCGAGAGGTCCTGGAAAGGCTGCATGACGGCGAACCGGTGGGATTTTTCCCTTCCGGAGCCGTCTCCGACCTGAACCTGAAAGAGATGAAGATCAGGGACAGAGAGTGGCAGGAGGCGGTTCTGAGGCTTATTCAGAAAGCGCGCGTGCCGATTGTCCCGGTCAGGTTCTTCGACCACAATTCCCTATGGTTCTACAATCTCGGGCTTATCGACTGGAAAGTCAGGCTGCTGCAGCTTCCGCACGAGCTGGTCAACAAGAGGCGCAGAAGAATCAGGGTCGGGATCGGCGAGACTCTTTCCGTCGAGGAGCAGTCGGAACATTCAGACATCAAGGATCTCGGGGCCTTCCTCAGAAGCAAGGTCTATGACATGCCGCTTCCGGACGATTTCATCAGGTACAGGGAATTCATCGCCTCAACAAGGTAGTTCTTTCCCCGCTTGGGGATCGTGTTCAGGACACCCGCCATCATGATTTCCGCGATATTATCGGATGAAATTCATTGTATAAATGAAGTTTTTTGTATCTTTGCATCCGCAAACGGGGTATTAGCTCAGCTGGTAGAGCGCAAGGTTCGCAATCTTGAGGTCAGGAGTTCGATCCTCCTATGCTCCACAAACAAGAACGGGTGAAATTTTCACCCGTTCTTGTTTGTGGAGCACATTCACCCCCCCCAGTCACTTTGTTACAGCCCCGATGGGGCATTGGGGAGCGTGCTCCCCAAACCCCTTGCGTCGCTACGCTCCGAGGGCAACTCCCGGAGGATCACCATGACTCATTTCAACCGGACATTGGCCTTCAGGCTTCCTTGATTTGTTTTACTCAATGCATTTGCATATTTTTGCGAACATATTACATGATAACATTATAACACATATAATAACATTCCAATGAAAAAGATCATTTCAGGACTGGCCATTATCGGAGCGATGATGACCTCATGCGGCACAAAGCCGAACACATTGACATCAGCGGAGAAGGCTGACGGATGGGTACTGCTGTTCAACGGTGAGAACCTTGACGGCTGGCGTGACTACAACGGGGATTCGCTGACCAACGGCTGGACGGTCGTGGACGGCTGCATCCAGGCCTCCGGCAACGGAGCCGACGAGTCCGGCTACATCGTCACCGACAGGAAGTACGAGAACTTTGAGCTGTCATGGGACTGGAAACTCACCCACGGAGGCAACAGCGGAATGCTTTACCACGTTGTCGAGAATCCGAAGTTCAAGGTTCCTTACGTCACAGGACCCGAGTATCAGCTCATTGACAACGAGGGTTGGGAGGAAGTGAACGCTCCGGCGAAACTTGAGGAGTGGCAGAAGCTTGGCGTGGACTATGCCATGCATCTCCCGGACTACAGCAAGATGAAGGTCAATCCTCAGGGGCAGTGGAACAACTCCAGAATCGTCTTCGACAACGGCCACGTGGAGCATTGGCTGAACGGCGAGAAGATTCTCGAGTTCGAGGCATGGACAGACGACTGGTTCGAGAGGAAAGCCGGCGGCAAATGGGGCGACGCCACCGAATACGGTCTCGCCCACGAAGGCGTGATCTGCCTTCAGGACCACGGAGATCCGGCCTCGTTCAGGAACATCAAGATCAAGGAACTGCCTCACAAGGCCGGCCAGGAGGTCGAACTTTTCAACGGTAAGGATCTGCACGGATGGGAGCTGTTCGGGAGCATGCGCACAGGCGTTGACGGGGAAGGAAATCTCGTGACCGAGAACGGAGAGGATCTCCGCTACGGCTACCTCGGAACCCGTGAGTATTACAAGGACTTTGACCTGACGGTCGAGTTCAAGCAGTGTTCGAACGGCAATTCCGGTCTGTTCTTCCACTCATTCGTGGAGGGAGGCTACCGGAACAACATCGTGAACGGTTGGCAGTGCGAGGTCGCTCCTAAGGGGAATGACACCGCAGGCATCTACGAGTCTTACGGCCGCGGCTGGCTGGTTCAGATTCCGGACGAGAAGGAGGAAATCCTCAAGGAAGGAGAATGGAACACTCTTCGTCTGCGTGTCGAGGGTAACAATGTGAAGACTTGGCTGAACGGCGAGCCGATGGTGGACATCGACGATGAACTCATCGGATCGAAGTCCGGCCGCATCATGCTCCAGATCCACGACGGCAACAACATCAAGGTTCTCTGGCGCAACTTCCGCCTCACAACCTTGTAATTTTACAAAAAAAAATGAAACCGGCAAATTTTGCACGTTACCAAAATTTGCCGGTTTATTTTTTCTTACCGCCCGGAGTCGAATTCAAGTATGGACTCATCCAGCCACTTGGTACCGACCAGCGCCCGATAGTCTCCGGTGTCTTTGCCGGAGCGGAAATTCCGGAAATAACGGTTCTCCGAAAGGATCTCTCCATCGGCCGAAGTCAGTGTCAGAGTCATGATGCAAAGACCGTCCGGAACGTCGGAAATGTCAAGCACCGCTGTTGTCGTGTCCTCCGCAGGACTTACTACAGCGGTTTTCGAGTACACGGACTTCCCCTCCGGATTGACTGCTGAAACGCTTGCGGTCAGATTCTTCAAGGCGCAAATACCGGAGTTCACAACCTCTACCTTACATGACGCAGGGTTCAGTTGGATGTGAACCGGTTCACAGGCTTTCCTCACGGCGGCGCATGCGGCTGTCGGACGGAACCAATAGTCGTAGGTCTGCCAGGCAAGACTCGGCCAGGCGCTGTGCGACATCCAGATCAGGAGACCCTTGCGGCCCACGTTGTTCGCCTCGTACATCGCGCGGTAACCGTCATAGTTGATCCACTGGGCGTATTTCGCGAAAGTTTCGGCGGACTCCAGAGCCTGCCCGCCGAAACGTCTTCCGACCATTCCGACAAAGGCGGTGTCGCCCTGGGCTCCCGTCCTGGTGAAATCGTGCTGTCCCCAAACATCGTCCGTAGGCCACAGATGGTCGGAAGTCAGCATCCGGGACAGGCTTTCATATTCCATGATTGCAGGCATCCCTCTCTCGCTGTGGAACTTGGAGGTCGGATTCTCGAAATAGAAAGAAGGCTCGACGGCACGGTACGGCCCATGGCCGCTCACTCCGTCATCCGCAGAGCTCGGGATGTACACAATGTCGGAATGCAATGCCTTCACGGTCTCAGACAGGCCGGTGTTCAGCGCTGCCGGAGGATAGCCCTCGTTGCGTCCGCAGTACAATCCGATGCACGGATGCCTGCGGATGAGGCTGACATAATCCCTGGCATTGTCGAGGAACATCCCATTGTCATCCGGATCCGGGCCGTCCGCCGGATTGGCGAGCCAGAAATCCTGCCAGACAACGATTCCGTACTTGTCGCAGGCATCGTAGAACTCCTCGTCGCCGGTCTGCCCGACCCAGTTGCGGATCATGTTCAGATTCATCTCCCTGTGCATGCGGACGGCGGTGTCATATTCCTGGGCGCCGTAGCGGAGGTTATATTCACTGAATCCCCAGTTCCCGCCCTTCGGGAAGAAGCGGTGACCGTTGATGAACATCTTGAGGTCGCTCATCACATCGCTGTAGGTGAACTCCCGGATGCCCGCCTGCCATTCGATTGAAGCCATAGATTCCTCCGCTCCGTCCGGGATGAACGAGAACGCCGCTTTGTGAAGCGTCGCCTCGCCGTAGCCGTTCGGCCACCAAAGAGCGATCTTCCGATTCCGCAGTTGCGGATATTCCTCAGGAGTGAATATGACCGTTCCGCTCTCCCCCGCCCTCAGCTCCACTTTCTTCGAGAACTCTATGTCTCCGATGCTTCCCCGCAGGGTTCCGCTGACAGTTTTCGCCGGGTCACCGAGCTTGTCGAAGTGCCCGAGCGGCCTGGAAGCCACGTCCGCCACCTTGACCTCCACTGTCATGGAAGCCAGGCCATTCTCTATTTTGCTCCGGACCTGCGGGTCGCTCAAAGTCACAGCCTTCACCTTCTCTATCCGGACATCGTTCCAGATTCCCATGTCGCGTCCCCTGACCGTAGGCATCCAGTCCCAACCGACGGTTGCATGGAAAGTCGGGTTGTCAGCTCCGAGCTGGCCTCCGTTGAAGTCAGGACTCTCGGCATTCTTCTCCTTTACAGCTGCGAAGTGGGCCGGTTTTATGATGTGGACCGCTATGACATCATTCTCGCCTTTAATCAGGTCAGTGATGTCGAAACGTGCCCGTTTGAACGCTCCGGCGATGTTGCCGACAGGCTTTCCGTTCACATAGACTTCCGCCTTCCAGTTGATTCCGTCGAAAGAGAGGATCAATGACCCGTCTTCCTGACTCTGAATCTGTTGAAGTGATCCGGCGGAAGGAGTCCATCTGTACCAGAAATCAGAATTGAAGAACGACTCGGAAATCTGAAGGTTGTTGTCGGCGATGCCGGGATCCGGAACCGCTCCGGCGGCGATGTAGCTGTAGAGAACTGTACCGGGCACGACCGCCGGCAACCAGGACGATGCGTCGTATTCATTGGTTGAAATCTCCTCGCCTCCTCCTATGACGGCGGAAGCCCGCTGAAGTCTCCATTCTGATTTCTTTTCTTCAACAACCTCGGAACCAAGCACTTCCAACTCGCTCAAAGCGAAATGCCCGCTTGCGTCCGCACCCTCCACCGAAAGCCTGACATAACGGGCGTTGCCGACCGCCTTGAATGAATATGCCAGCGAATCCGTCCGCGGAAGATCAGCGACCTTTTTCCAGTTCCTTGCGTCATCCGAAGTCTCGACGAGGCCGCTTTCAGCCTTGTGGATCCAATGAAGACGCACCTCGCTGAATTTTCTTTTCGCTCCAAGATCGACGTAGATCCACTGCGGGCTGTCATCCGCGCTCATCCATGCGCTTGAAAAGGTCTGGGATGGCAGCACATTGAATCCGCGGGACTCCTTGGAGTCATAGGGGCCGGTGTCCGTACTTTTTCCGAACGAATGGTCCGTAGAGAAATCCACCGCATAGATGACCCAGAAAAGAGCGCCGTCCATGTTGAACTCAACTTTGAAATGGTCAAAGTCAACCGCATCTTTCAGAGGTATTTCCAAATCCAGCATCCTGACCGGAAGGGTAATCGTTCCGGTCTGTTTGTTAGGGTCCGTGATGACCTCCGGGTAACGTTTCGTCCCCGGCAAACCGGCATTCCCGGCAGATCCTACCTGTCCAAGTTCCTTTCCGGAATCTCCAGCGAAGCAGGTGACGGACCATCCTGTCGCAGGCTCCCGATAGACCACATAGCCGCGCACCCGTACGCACGATGCGGAAAACCGCAGCCCGCTCCATTCATATTCAAGGAAATTCGACGCTCCTTCCAGTCTGTCGCTTGAATATGGTCCCGCATCCACCGTCCATTCCTTCTCGCGCCTCGGCAGTTCTCCCTCGGCGGTGCAGACTTTGAGCCAAGCCGGCCCGGCATTCTCCACCACCCCGTCCGTGACCAGCTGGGCCGTTAGGTTGTAGTCATACGAGGATGACGCATAGGCCGCCCTGTTCAAGGCCATGTTCTCCATCCTGCCATTTGAGGAGCATCCGCACAAGAGGGTGGCGAATGTCACCAAGACCTCTGAAAGCATTTTTCCGATCCGCATAATATTCCGAATAATCATTTGATTCAATCGCGTTTCCGGGCGCGATTAGCGAAGATAGCAATAAAACATTCGCAAAACAAATTAATTACCAGTGCGGCAGGAGGCAAAAAAAGTAATTTTGTCAGAACAGGATTTCTGATTAAATTTGCGGGAAATGCCCGCGTTCCTGACGGGCATAGCCGGGTGAAAGACATGTATCATGAATATTCTTGTGACAGGAGCCAACGGCCAGCTGGGAATGGAACTCCGGAATGTAACGGCCGGAAGACGTGACAAATACATCTTCTCGGATGTCATCTCGCCGCCCGAAGTGGAGACGCTGAACCTTGACATCACGGACATCGATGCGGTGAGGATCGTCTGCGAATCGGAAAAGATCGGCGTGATCGTCAACTGCGCGGCCTACACGAATGTTGACAAGGCGGAGGATGAGCCATCGATGGCAATGCTGCTGAACTGCACGGCGGCCGGGAATCTGGCAAAGGTGGCCGCGGAGAGAGACGCGGAGCTGATCCACATCTCCACGGATTATGTCTTCCACGGGGACATTCCCCTGCCTTGCAGGGAAGACAGACGGACAGAGCCGCTGGGTGTTTACGGTTCCACCAAACTGGCCGGAGAAAGAGAGATCGGGAGATCGGGATGCAGGAGCATCATCATCAGGACAGCGTGGTTATATTCACCGTACGGGAAGAATTTTGTCAGGACCATGCTGCACCTGACCGAGGAACGGGATTCGCTGAAAGTGGTTTTCGATCAGGTCGGGACTCCGACATACGCCCATGATCTGGCCGCCCTGGTCACCGGGATCATCGAAGATGACAAACTTGACAGGACGGGAACATACCATTTCTCCAATGAGGGCGCCGTCTCCTGGTACGACTTCGCCAAGGCGATCTGTGAAATCGGAGGGAACAGCTGCGACATCCGGCCATGCCGCACTGAGGAATATCCCTCCAAGGCCGCGAGGCCACGTTTCTCGGTTCTGGACAAGACGAAAGTCAAGGAAACCTTCGGGATCCGGATTCCCTATTGGAGGGATTCGCTGGAAGACTGCATCAAAAGAATCAAGCAATGAAAGGAATAGTACTCGCCGGCGGAAGCGGCACACGTCTCTACCCTATCACCAAGGGAGTCAGCAAACAGATGCTCCCGGTCTATGACAAGCCGATGGTCTATTACCCGATCTCGGTACTGATGACCGCCGGAATCAGGGACATCCTCATCATCTCGACCCCTTTCGATCTGCCGGGATTCCGGAGGCTTCTCGGAGACGGAAGTGATCTCGGGGTGAATTTCGACTATGCCGAACAGCCCTCCCCGGACGGTCTCGCGCAGGCTTTCATCATCGGGAAAGACTTCATCGGGGACGACTGCGCATGTCTGGTGCTGGGAGACAACATCTTCCAGGGGGCCGGCTTCGGGGATCAGTTGAGAGAGGCCGTACGCACAGCCGAGGAAGAAGGCAAGGCCACTGTCTTCGGCTATCAGGTGAGCGAGGCGCGGCGCTACGGAGTGGCCGAGTTCGACGCCGACGGCAACTGCCTGAGCATCGAGGAGAAACCTGCCGATCCGAAGAGCAACTACGCCGTGACGGGGCTTTATTTCTACCCGAACGAGGTGGTGGAGATCGCCCGCAGGATCAGGCCGTCCGCAAGAGGCGAACTGGAGATAACGACCGTGAACCAGGAATTTCTGGCTGCCGGGAAATTGAAGGTTCAGAAACTCGGCCGCGGATTCGCATGGCTGGACACCGGCACGCACGAATCCCTTGCCGAAGCCTCCACCTACATCGAGGTGATCGAGAAACGTCAGGGGCTTAAAGTGGCCTGTCTGGAGGAGATAGCGTTCAGAAAAGGTTGGATCAACGCCGAAAGGCTCCGTGAACTTGCGGAACCGATGATCAAGAACCAGTACGGACAGTATCTTCTCAAGATAGTGGAGGAATAGAGACAGCATGAACATCATCACAACCGAAATCGAGGGAGTCCTCATCCTTGAGCCGAGAATATTCCGTGACTCCAGAGGCTATTTCTTCGAGTCCTTCAACCAGAGGGAGTTCGAGGAGAAGGTCGGGCCGGTCACATTCGTTCAGGACAACGAGAGCAGATCCTGCTACGGTGTGGTCAGGGGACTGCACTTCCAGAAAGGAGAGCATGCCCAGAGCAAGCTTGTCAGGGTTGTCAAGGGCAAGGTTCTGGATGTGGCCGTGGATCTGAGGCCGGGATCAAAAACCTTCGGGAAGCATGTCCGCGCCGAACTTTCCGGAGAGAACCACAGGCAGTTCTTCATCCCGAGAGGATTCGCGCACGGATTCAGCGTGCTAAGCGACGAGGTGGTCTTCCAGTACAAGTGCGACAACTTCTACTGTCCAGAGTCCGAAGGGGCGATCGCATGGGACGATCCCGACCTGGCCATTGACTGGAAAGTTCCGGCCGACAGGATTGTCCTCTCCGAAAAAGACAGACATCATCCACGCCTGAAGGATTATGTACCGGACAATCGATAGCGGTCAGGAGATCTTGCTGTAATCTTTCATGTCGTACCTGTCCTTGCGGAGTTCCTGCGCAAGGAGTTCGTTGACAGGCTGTTCAAGCGTCCGGTCATGGGCCAGGACATGTTCGGCGTAACTTCTTGCATCCGCCAGCAAAGCGCCGTCGTGGGCCAGCGAGGCGATGTTCAGTTCGATCGGAAGTCCGCTCTGCTGGGTTCCCTCCAGATCTCCGGGGCCGCGCATCTTCATGTCCTCCTCCGCCAGATCGAAGCCGTTTTCCGTGGCGCACATGAGTTCAAGCCGCTTGCGGGATTCCCTGCTGACCTTGTCGCCGTGCATCAGCACGCAGTAGGACTTCTCACACCCCCGGCCGACACGCCCGCGAAGCTGGTGAAGCTGGGCAAGGCCGAACCTCTCGGCGCTTTCGATCACCATCACCGAAGCGTTCGGGACATCCACACCTACCTCGATGACTGTCGTGGACACAAGGATGTCCGCGCGCCCCGCGGAGAAGGCATCCATGTTGAAGCTCTTCTCCTCGCCTGTCTGCCGGCCATGCACGATGGCGACCTTGTAAGGCGGGAACGGAAACTTTGAGACGATGGTCTCATAGCCTGCCTCAAGATTCCGGTAATCGACCTTCTCGCTTTCGAAGATCAAAGGATACACAACGAACACCTGCCGTCCGGCCGCGATCTCCTTCCTCATGAAATTGTAAAGCGCAGGACGCTTGCCCTCCCCGATCAGCATGGTCCGGACGGGTTTCCGTCCAGGAGGCATCTCATCGATCACAGAGACATCCAGATCTCCGTAGAACGTCATGGCCAAGGTTCTCGGAATAGGCGTGGCCGTCATGACAAGCACGTGGGGAGGGACTCCCCCGGCACCCTTCGCCCACAGCCTGGCCCTCTGGTCCACCCCGAAACGATGCTGCTCGTCAATGACCGCGAGACCGAGGCTTCTGAACATGACCGTGTCCTCTATCAGGGCATGGGTTCCGATGATGATTCCGACAGAGCCGTCAGCAAGGCCCTCCAGAATCGGCTTTCGGGCGGCTTTTCCAGTCGAACCGATAAGCAGCTCGCAACGGACTCCGGTCGGAGCCAGATACCTGGAGATGTTGGCGTAATGCTGCCGGGCAAGGACCTCGGTCGGAGCCATGATGCAGGCCTGGAATCCGTTGCCCACAGCGATCAGCGCCGAAAGCACGGCGACCATCGTCTTACCTGAGCCGACATCTCCCTGAAGCAGACGGTTCATCTGGTGCCCGCTCATCATGTCCGAACGGATCTCCCTGACCACACGTTTCTGCGCTCCTGTAAGTTCATAGGGCAGAGCCCTGTAGCAGGCATTGAAAGCGGCTCCTACCTTCGGCATGGGAATCCCCACGGCCGAACGGCTGCGGACATATTTCCGCTTCAGCAGAGACAGCTGCAGCAGGAACAGTTCCTCCCATTTGAGGCGGTAGCGCGCCTTCTCAAGAGCATTCTGGTCGGAAGGGAAATGGACATTCCGGATGGCATATTTCAGAGTGGCCAGCCCTTTCTCCCGGAGGACATATTCAGGAAGAGTCTCCTCCACATCCCCTATCGCCAGGTCGATCGCCTCGGCCATCAGCCTGTTCATCACCTTGCCTGTCACTCCCCCGCTCCGCAGCCTGTCGGTCGAGTTATAGACTCCGGTCAGGACTCCGGTGAAGCCGGACGAGGTCTCCGACGGAGGGTTGTCTATCTCCGGATGCACCATGTTGAAACGTCCGTTGAACTGGTTTGGCTTGCCGAAAAAGAGAAACACCGATCCCGGTCTCAAACGATCCTGGGTGTACTTGATTCCCCGGAAGAAAACCAGTTCCATCATCCCGCTCCGGTCTTTCACCATGACACTGAGCTTCTTTCCGCTTGCCTGCGAGGACACGACCTGCGCCAGGATCTGGACATAGGCGCTGGTGGACCGGATCTCTGAGATCATCTGGATCGAACTGCGGTCGATGTAGCGGAACGGAAATGTGTGCAGCAGATCTCCGACAGTGGACACGCCAAGCTCCGATTTCAGAAGCGAGGCCCTTTTCGGCCCCACCCCCGGAAGAAACTGCACGTCCGTGTCCAACTTGTTCCTGCCCATGATGCGAAGATAGGAAGCCGTTTCGACTTTTCAAAACGGCCGGGCTACAGAACTTCTCAAATCAAGTTTTGTTTGCTATCTTTGAGGCGCCGAAAGAAGAAGCATACAAATCATACTTGAATATTTATGAACAAACCAGCGAAGATCGCCATCATGGCGGCGGCACTTTTGACAATGACTGACTGCTTGAAAGAAAACGAGGCGGATTCCGCCTACATCGGACCGGCCGACATCAAGGTCGAGGACGGAAGGATGACACCGGAGACGCTTCTGTCCCTTGGAAGACTGTCTGATCCGCAGCTGTCCCCCGACGGACACTGGATCCTTTACGGAGTCAGCTACACCTCGATCGAGGAGAACCGCTCGTGCAGGAACCTGTTCCTGACGGAGGTCATCAGGAATGAGGACGGTCTTTCATTCGGAGACAGGATTCAGTTGACCGCCGAGGGCAGGAGCGTCAGCAATGCCCGCTGGAGCAGCGACGGAAAATCCATCTGCTACCTTCAGGGCGGGCAGATCCACCGCGCGGCTGTGAAGATCGCCGACGGAAAGGCCTCTCTTTCAGGAAAGAGACAGCTCAGCGACGTAAAGGCCGGAATAGGCGAGTTCTCCCTCAGCCCGGATCAGTCGCTGGTACTCTACACCAGCACCGTTCCTGGAGCAGTGAAGACACCGAAGGATTTCGACCCGGCTCTTGACAAGGCGCAGGCCTACGTCGCCGAGGATCTGATGTACCGCCACTGGGACCATTGGACCACAAGCAGGCCTCAGACCTACTTCGCTCCGGTCGGTGGAGATAAAGGCATCACGGAGGACAATTCGCTGAACATCCTCGATGACGGGGCCGGCAAGTACGAACTGCCTCTGGAGCCTTTCGGGGGGATCGAACAACTGAACTGGAGTCCTGACGGACGCTATGTGGCATATTCCTGCAAGAAAGTGGAGACGGGGCGTGAATATGCCTTCTCGACCGACACGGAGATCTACATTTACTGCCCTCTGACCGGAGAGACATCAAAGATCACCATGGGCGGAGGCTACGACACAGACCCTGTCTGGAGTCCGGACGGAAGGCACATCGCCTGGCTGAGCATGAAGCGCAACGGCTACGAGGCGGACAAGGTGAGCCTGATGGTTGCCGACTTCGCCGCCGAGGAGAATGACGGAGAGGGGCAGAGCGCCATCCCGACGGTCACCGGAATCCGCGACCTCACCGCAGGCTTCGCCTACAACGCCGCCGGACCAGTCTGGGCGGAAGACTCGAAAAGCCTGTACTTCAACTCGCTGGTAGAAGGTCTTCAGGGGATATTCAGAGCCGGGCTGTCCGACGTGGAGGCCGCTGAGATCACCAGAATCACACCAGATGACGCATGGTACGATTTCAACTCGCCGTTCGCGGTCGTTGACGGCAATCTGCTGGCAAGCTACTGCTCGATGGAGTTTCCGACCGAGCTTGTGGCCGTCAATGAAACCGACGGTTCCTTCGGAAGGATCACCGGCGAGAACGACGGCATCATCGGCCAGCTGACCGCCTACAAGACTCAGGAGCGCTGGATCAGGACCACAGACGGCAAAAAGATGCTCACGTGGGTTCTTTATCCGCCTCAATTCGATTCCACAAAGGTCTATCCTGCCATCGAGATATTCCTTGGCGGCCCTCAGGGTACTTTGAGCCAAGGCTGGAGCTATCGCTGGAACTACCGTCTTATGGCGAACCAGGGCTACATCGTCATCCTTCCCAACCGCCGAGGCACCACCGCCTTCGGTCAGGAATGGTGCGAACAGATCAGCGGCGACTACATCGGACAGAACATGCAGGACTACCTCAGCGCGGCAAAGGAGCTGAAGGCTGAGCCTTATGTGGGCAAGCTGGCCGCCTGCGGAGCGTCCTACGGCGGATTCAGCGTCTATTACATGGCGGGAATCCACGGCGATGTCTATGACAGCTTCATCGCCCACGCCGGAATCTTCGACGAGAAGTACATGTACTACGAGACCGAGGAGATGTGGTTCCCGAACTTCGACAACGGCGGACTTTCCGAGTATTCCTACACCGCCGGCGAAATGGGGCCGCGCGGCGACGGCAAGACTTTCGGCGGCATCCTGCAGGCAGGCTCGCCGTGGAGCGACGCCGCCAAGGCCAGACGCCACTATGCCAACTCCCCTGCCGTGAACGTCACCAAGTGGCACACCCCGATCCTCTGCATCCACGGAATGATGGACTTCCGCATCCCTTACGATCAGGGCATGGCGGCGTTCAACACCGCCCAGATGATGGGAGTTCCGTCCAAGCTGATCGTGTTCCCTGAGGAGACCCACTGGATCCTCCAGCCTCAGAACGCCCTCTTCTGGCACCGCAGTTTCTTCGACTGGCTTGACCGTTGGTGTAAGGATTAACCCACACAAAAAGAGGGTGACTAAAAAGTCGAAGGACTGATTAGTCACCCTCTACTAAATATGAGCGTTTGGTTCATATCAGGAGATACGAAAGTTCTTCCAATTCAGTACCCCCGTTGGGAATCGAACCCAAATCGTCGGAACCGGAATCCGAAATTCTAT
>CAVFMX010000035.1:0-13836 GCA_963623745.1 Bulleidia sp. | reverse complement strand
CGGCTACGCTCCCTCTTCCAAAGCCGAAACCGCCTCGAAAATTCCACATGATAAAATTCGGGACCCATTCCAAAACAGCTTCCAATATACCTAAAAACATCGTCTCTGCCAAATAGGGTACGAATAATAACGCCACCGCCACGCACGGAGCGAGAAAGACAGGAATAGGTCGCGGCACCGCCCGGTTTGCGCACGGCAATGTCACTTGTGCCTCAGGACCGGTTCAGCGCCTTGAGGATCCCGGCGGCAAGGGACGGAGAGACGAGTTTGGAAAGATCTTCCAGAGAGGCGGCTGCGATGCGGGCGACAGAGCCGTAGTGCATGAGGAGGCGTCTCTCGGTCTGCTCACCGACACCCTTGATCTCCCTTAAGGCACTTTGGATCTGGCCTTTGCTTCGGAGGCTGCGGTGGAACGTGATGCCGAAACGGTGGGCTTCGTCACGGATGTGCATCAGGACTTTCAACGCCTTGGAGTTGCGGTCAAGGAACAGGGGATAGGGATCGTTCACCCTGATCACCAGCTCCATGCGTTTGGCGAGGCCTATGACCGTCAGCCGGTCGGTCAGCCCCAACTCGGCGAGAGCCTGACGCGCGAACTCCAGCTGACCCTCGCCGCCGTCGATCACGACGAGTTGCGGAAGGTCGTCCGGAGCCTCCTCCAGCATCCGGGAATAACGGCGGTTGACCACCTCTTTCATCGAGGCGAAGTCGTTGGCTCCGACCACAGTCTTGATCTTGAACTTGCGGTAGTCTTTCTTGGACGGGACACCGTCACGGAAAACCACACAGGAAGCCACAGGGTTGGTCCCCTGAATGTTGGAGTTGTCGAAGCACTCGATGTGGGTCGGAAGTTCCTTCATTCCCAAGGCCTTGCGCAGATCCTCCAGAACCATGCGGTGATACTCGCCGGGGTCGGTGTGCTCCCTCTGCCTGATGGAGTTGAAAAGATGCTCCCTGGCGTTCTTGACGCTTAACTCCAGAAGGGACAGCTTGTCGCCGCGCGCAGGGATGCGGAACTCCACGCCTCCGATCTCCACGTCCGGTTTGAACGGCACGATGACCTCCTTGGCCAAGGTTCCGAACTTGGACTCGATCTCGGCGATGAATGTGCTGAGAACCGAGGCCTGCTCCTCCTCGATGTTCATCCTGAACCCAAGATTCAGGGACTGGATGACCGCTCCGCCCCGAACCCTTAAAAAGTTCCCGAATGCCTCCTGCCCGTCAAAGACCAGCGAGAAGACATCGCAGGAAGTGTCTGCGGCGGAAGAGATTATCGAATGCGAGCAGTGTTTCCTCAGCGACTCTATCCGGCTCTTGCAGACCTGCGCCTCCTCAAAGCGGAGTTCGGACGCCGCGCGTTTCATTACGGATTCATATTCACGGATTATCTCGTTCACGCCGCCTTTCAGCAGACGTGTGATCTCGGTGATCCATGAGGAATATTCCTCCTTGCTGACCGCGCCCACGCAGCACCCTTTGCAGCGGCCGATGTGGAAGTCCAGACACGGACGGAACTTGCCGCGAAGGATGGCCTCGCCGGTGATCTTAAGGTTGCAGGAGCGCAGAGGGTAGTTCTTGCGGAAGAATTCCAGAAGGTAGTTGGCGTGCGAGACGGAGCTGTACGGCCCGAAATAGGTGCCGTTCTTCCTGTCCACACGGCGGGTGAGAAGCACTTTCGGAAACTCGTCGCCGGTGATGACGATCCACGGGTAGGTTTTGGAATCCTTCAGCAGGATGTTGTAGTGGGGCTTGTACTGCTTGATGAGGTTGTTCTCAAGAAGCAGAGCGTCCGCCTCGGTGTCCACCACGGAGAACTGCGCGTCGGCGATCTTGGAGACCAGAATCCGGGTCTTGACATTAAGCCTCTCCGGCGGCACGAAGTACTGCGCCACCCTCTTGTGCAGATCCTTCGCCTTGCCCACATAAATCACCTTCCCCGAGGCATCGTAGTAACGATAGACCCCCGGGGAATGTGGAAACAGGGCGATCTTCTCCCTGACTGAAAGGTCCGTTTCGCTCAAAGCGTGTCTCTTGAAAGTTCAGAGGCTGCTTAACTTCCTGCATTCAGGAATCCTGACAACCTCATCTTCCTCCAAAAAGGATTCTTACTTCTTGGCGGTCACGTACTTGGCGACCTCCTCCCCGATGCCCTCGCCACGGAGATCCCTCTTGAGGATGGTTCCGTCAGGGCCGAAGAGGATGATGTGAGGAATGCCCTGGATTCCGTAGAGTTCCGTAGGAACGGTCTGGGCGTCGATGATCTCGTTCCAGTTCACTCCGTAAGCCTTGGCTGTGTCCACGGAAGCCTGAGGCTGATCCCAGACCGCGACGCTGAGGACATCGAAATCCTTTCCGGCGTACTTGGTGTAAACATTCTTGATGTTAGGAATCTCTCTCTTGCAAGGGCCGCACCATGAGGCCCAGAAGTCAACGAGGACGTACTTGCCTTTGCCCACATAGTCGGAAAGCTTCACTCCGTTGATGTCGAAGTCGGTGAACATCTGTCCCTCGGCCGTGTTCTTCTTTGCATCGATGGCCTTTCTCATCTTTGACACCACCTGAGTCTCGGCGAGCGACGGGTCAAGAAGATTGAGCATCGAGTCCACCTGCGCGAGTTCGAGGTCATACTGCATGGAGTTGAGCACAAACGCTCCGATGATGTTGTCCTTGTTCTCTTCAAAAGCCTTTTTGTTGAGTTCAGCGGCGTTCTCCTGATAGTCTTCGATGATGGCGTTTCTGACGGAGTCCTCAACCTCTTCTCCGAGCGAGTCGAGCTTGTCCATCGTTTCCCTGCCCAGATTCTCCATCGCGTCATTGTAGGCACTGTACTTCTCCTGAACAGAGACAGACGGGGACTTTGAGGCAACCTTGACTGTACCGTCCTCCTTTACCGTGATCGCAAGAGGCGTACCGTCCGGAATAAACTGGGTTCTGACACTTCCCAGTGTGGCATTAGCCAAAGTGGTTCTTTCCGCCGGAAGCTCAACCGCGAACTTTCCGTCTGTGACGGCAACGGTGGTGTCAATGTCCAGACTCTTGATCTTGATGTTGATTTCCTGTGGAGCGTCCGCCTCGAACGAACCATTGACAAGGGTCTTGTCGGAAACCTTCGGCCCGCAGGCGACCGTGGCGGCAGCCAGAACCGCCAGAATGAAAAAATTGCGTTTCATATTCATGAATATTAATGATTTACCCTCCCACTGCGAGGAACAGAGCCTGTGCGGCGCACCGTTCCTGACATGAAGTGTAAAGGTATGAATATTTTCGGGAATATGAGTACCTTTGTGGACTGAATCGAATAATTATAAGGAAAATGAGCCTGAAAGCCAGCATAAAATCAATGAGACTCCGGACCCTGCCGTTGTCTCTGGCCGGTGTGATCCTCGGGGTGGCGCTTGCGGCGGACAATGTCAGGGTCAGTCCGTGGACGGTGCTGCTGATCTTCCTCACGACCGTCTGCCTGCAGATCCTCTCCAATCTGTCCAACGAACTCGGCGACACGCTGAGCGGAACGGATTCGGCTGACCGTCAGGGCCCTCAGTACGCACTCGGAAGCGGCGAACTTACCATAGGGGACATCAAGAGGCTCATCGTGGTGTTCGTCGGCCTTTGCGTCATCTGCGGTCTTGCGATGATCCGGGTTTCTTTCGGGAGCATATTCAAAACAGAGTCGCTCTGTCTGGAAGCGCTTGGAGCGGCGGCGATTGTCGGAGCGATGAGGTACACACTCGGGAAGAACCCTTACGGGTACAGGGGACTGGGCGACGTGTCCGTGTTCATATTCTTCGGTCTTGTGTCTGTGCTCGGAGGGTATTATGTCGCTGCCCGGGAACTGCCGTCGCCTCTTATGCTGCTTCCCGCCTCCGCAATCGGCTGTTTCAGCGTGGGAGTTCTGAACATCAACAACATAAGGGACATGAAGACGGATGCCGTCAATCGTGTGACCGTGGCCATCAAGCTCGGGATCAAGCGGGCGAGGATCTACCAGACAATCCTGATTGTCCTCGGGTGGGCGCTGCTGCTCACCTTCTGCGCGGTCTATGACTTCGCGCCGTGGCACTTTCTGTCCGTCATCACTCTGCCTCTGTACATCAAGCACCTGCATGGTGCCTGGACTCTGAGCGAACGGGCGCTTGACCCTATGCTGCCGATTCTCGTGATCTCAACTTTCCTCCTCTCCCTCCTCACAGGAGCGGGATTTCTGATTTTTTAGGAATATGCCGACAAAGTCAAAAGTAAGGAGCATGTTCGACAGCATCGCCGGCGACTACGACTCCCTGAATCACATACTTTCATTGGACATCGACAGGATCTGGCGGAAGAGGGCGCTGAAGCGGATCGTGGACGCTCCGGCTCCGGTGCAGGTTCTGGATCTTGCCTGCGGAACGGGGGATTTCTCGATAGCCATCGCCAAGGCGTTGAGCCGGTCTGCGGCGGCCGGAAGCCACGTCATCGGCGTGGATCTCTCGGCCGGGATGCTTGCCGTGATGCGCGAGAAGGTCGAAAAGGCCGGCCTGACCGAGCTGATCTCCATCGAAGAAGGTGACGGCGAGGCTCTGCGCTTCCCCGACAACACTTTCGACAGAGTCACCATAGCCTTCGGAATCAGAAACTTCGAGGACAGGCCGAAAGGTCTTAGGGAAATGCTCCGCGTCCTCAAACCTGGCGGCCGTCTCGTGATCCTTGAGCTGTCCCGCCCGGAGAACCCTGTAATCCGCCGGTTCTACGACCTCTACTTCCTCCACATCCTCCCGAAGATCGGCGGAAAGGTCTCCGGAGACAAGGCAGCCTACGCCTACCTCCCCGCCTCCGTCGCAGCCTTCCCCGGTAAAGAGGAATTCACCGCCACGATGCTCTCCGCCGGCTTCCGTTCAGTCACCCACAAAGCCTTCACCCTCGGCGTCTGCCGCATGTACACCGCCGGGAAATAACCTCTCCGCTGATGCGCGCCAAAGCCTGGCCTCGTCGTGGCCGGTGGCACTTAACCGGTTTACCGTGAGAAAAAACTGTCTCATGGTTCTGTATCCCAGGCCACGAGACAGTTCTTTAGTTCAAGGGATTATCTGCCACAGCCTTCATCAAGGTTGACGTTGCTGCAATTCTCTGTAGAGAAGGCTTCTCCCTGCTGGGCATATTCATAGTCATTGTTGAGAATGACTTCGTTGCCGCGGTAAGTGATGCCGTCCACGCAGTAGAGATTGAGTATTCTCGGATCAAAGGTGTTGAAGGTGTTCCCCTCGACCGTGATGTTGCTGTGGTAGCGGCTTGTCTCCCTTTGAGGGATTCCGCTGCCGACCGCTATGTAGGCGCGGCCCCATCCTTTGCTGCCATAGAGGCAGTTCTCGAATCTGTTGCCTCTGATGGTCACATCCTTGACTCCGGACTGCTCGTACCAGTAGTTTCCGTCACCCTCGAAGAGGATCGCCGCTCCCGGGACGTGGAAATGGTTGTCCTCGATGATGACCTTGCCCTTGGAACCGATCAGAAGCCCCCTTGCCCTGTTGTTCCCGAACGTGCAGCCTTGTATCAGGACATCCGGCTTCACGGAGATGTCGGCCAGCACATCCTTTTCCTCGAACGCCTCAGGAACGGATTCCGTGAAAGTGACCAGAGAAAGGAAATCATTGTACTTATAGACATTCTCCACTTTCAGAGTGTCGTACGTCATCATCGTGTTGTGGCTGACCAGTTCCATCTCCATTCCGGCCTCGGCGAAGTCCTTGCCGTAGTTCGACCAGAGAAGCAGCTGGTTGTCAGAGACTTTCTTCCGGGCCACGGAGTACCATCCGTGGATGTTTGTGGCATCGTCCTTCTGGTTCATGAACGTGCAGCCGATCATCCTGATGAAACCTTTGCAGTTCACGAAATGGGTGGCGTCGGCGGTGATGCTTATCATGCGGCTCTTCCCCGGAGAAGGCACCACATCGACATCGTTGAGCTCCACGTCCTTTGATCTCTGGGCGATGACACCCATCCCTCCACAGTGCCAGATGTTCACATCCTTCAGGGTGAATCCGTCGCATCTCTCCAGCGTGAACGCCGGATTGAGTCTGGCCGCGGCCCCGAACACGAGGACGTTCCCTTTCGTGACCTTGATGTCTTTCTCGTACACCTTGTAGTCGCCGTCCGGGAGAGCCTCCGCCTGAAGCCCGGGACCCCACACCCAATAGTCGCGGACGTAGTGGGCCACCTCTTTTCTGGAAGAATCGAACTCAAGAAGGTTTCCGTAAGGATATTCATTCCTGTACTCATCCTTGAAGACTATGATCCCGCTCTCCAGACCAACCTTGTAGTCTTTCGGGAATCTGACTTTCACCCAGTCCTTTCCGGAGTCTGTAATAAGTCCTTCTGAATGGAATGTCCTCGTGTAGTCTATGTTGAGGCCGCGGATCGTGACATCCCTTGAGTCCTCAATGTTGAACGGCGAGACGAATCCGGTGAAGAGCAGGGTGGTACCGTTGCCTTCAACGGTAAGGCCATCGGCTCCTACGATGTCGAACGCTATCCGTTTGTCACCCGGATCGTTGTTGCTGATCCTCTGATACTTGCCGTAACAGAAATCCGGCTTGACAGGGAGCGTTCCTCCGGGAAGCACAAGAGTGCTCCCCTTACTGCCCAGACACTCCTCCAAAGCTTTTCTTATGGCCGGTTCCGCATCCCCGCAAAGCATGTCCTCAGTAAGATAGTCCTTGAGATAGACTGTTTTTCCGGCCTGTTCCTGCGTACACGAAGCGACGAGACAGACAAGCGCCGCTGCCGTAATGTAAAATCTCCTGCTCATTATCTTAGTGTTATGTTCTTGATCTCCTGCCCTGATTTGACGGACCATCCGTGAGTTTTTCCGTCGTGCCTGATTTCGACCTTGATCTTTTGCCCGTCCAGTCTTTCCGCCTTGATGCTGAAATCCTTGCCGAAAGCCTTTATGTGATCGAGAGACATCGTGTCCCAACTTGACGGCATCTGGATTTTGAGGCTGAATGAGTCAAACCCGGTCGGACGGATTCCGAAGAGGCCTTCCGTGATCACCCTGCAATACAGTCCGCTTTCTCCGGACAGATGCCTCTGCGACCCTTCCGGATAGGCCTCGACCGGGTACGGGACATGAGTCCCGAGAAGCCGGCGCTCCGAGAAATTGTGGAGCTGCCGGAGCGCCTCGTCGGCATGACCGGCGGCGAACGCCCCTCTCAAGGCATAGAGCGTTGACCTGTCCCAGAATGTCGTGCTGCCTTGCTGCGTCAGGATTCCGTCCTTCGTCATCATCTCCCTGGAGAACAGCGCGGCGAGCGTACCTTCCGCCCTGTCATTGATGCCGAAGCACAGCGGAAGGCATATCCAGGACCTCAACACGTCATTGCCTTCGTAGTAACGATAGGTCTCATAGCCGCTTACATTGCCACCGAAATAACTCTCAATCGATTTTTTCAGGTCGGAGGCCTGTCTGCGGTATGTTCTTGCGACCGATGCCGGCTCTCCCATCAACGGGGCAAGGTACGCGGCGGAAACCAGTCCGTCGTAGTAGAGGCAGGCGGTCGAAAGGTTGGCGTCTCCCGCAGGGAAACGTCCTTCAAGTTCGTCCGAGTCAGACTCGGGGACTCCGTGGGCGTTGAGTTTCCTGTGGCAGTATTCAAGGCACCATTTTATGAACGGCCAGAGCTGCTCCGCCTCTTTTCTGTCTCCGCGTGCCAGAAGATACCGGGGCGCCCCGTGGGCGATCATCGCGGCATCGCCCCTGTCGCCGGCGCCGTCCCAGATGTCGGTCCCTTCGGCTATTATCGAACTTGGGATCGGCTTGAAATCCTCGTTCCGGTACTTGGAATATAACTGATAGCAATTGAAAGAGGATTCGTTGCCGATGGCGTACCCGAGGAACGGGTAGAACGGACAGACATATTCACACTCGTCATTGCACCAGAGGGCGGCGTAGTAGGATTCCCCTCCGGGGCCGTGCATCAGTCCGCCTTTTGTCCGGTAGATGCTTTCAGAGGCTCTGATCTTGGCAAAGCGGAACTCCGTGTCGATGGTCGGGTCCGGAGTCCTCAGAATCAGCGAGGAGTCGATGTCCTCGCGGACGAAAGCCATCCTTGCGGCATATTCCGCCTCTACGTCAGGAACGATCATCCTTTCAGTGCCGGCCCTGTAGGCCTGAAAAGCCACCTGAAACCTTATCTCCTTCTGCGGCTCAAGGACATAAGTCCCGTCACCGAATATGTCGGCTCTCACAACATAACTGCCGTCCACGCCTTTTTCAGCCAATGTCTTTGCCGATTGGGTGAACTCCGGGATGTTGATGACCAGCGGCTTGTCGGAGATGTTCCTGACACTGTAAATCTCACAGACCATAGGGAGGGTTCTGCTCGGGAACAAGGTTTGCCGGACTTCGGCCACCGGTTTCATGTGGCTGCCCCGGGCTCCTCCGACATTCGCCTTGCCGACACCATATTCATTGACGACCGTCAACGCTCCGTTTATCGACACTTTCCTTGTGGAAAGCTGTTTCGGCGCGAGGGAATTGATCCCCGTAAGGGACATGATGTCCGTGCCCATTCTGTAGAGCAGGCTTGCGTGCGTGTCATTCGGCACACGCCGCAGCATAGGAAACACCAATGACCGTTCCTGACTGAACAGCCCGTTCCCATCGACACTCCACCTGATGACGCAGGAAACCTGCTCCCCGCTCATCTCGATGTGATCCGAATATGGGAGATTCACCTTCTCCGGATCCAGTTCTATCCCCTGGTCTGTTCCGATTTTCCAACAGGTCTGCGCATAAGCGGCATTTACACACAGAACCGCCGCCAAAGCGACCGACAAGACATTCTTCCCCATCATCCTACCTTATTTCACCGATGTCATCAATCTCCCAATCATCCGTCCGGAACGGGGCGAAAGGCTGTCCGGAGGTCGTCATCATGTTGGCATCCGCCGGGAAGTTTCTGAAAGCATAGCGCACGGCAACCGGTTCCGGCACCTCGTCCGACCAGACCTCAACCTTGTTCTGCCACCACCTGTAGTTGGCTCTTGCCTTATGCCAGACCCTGTCATCTCCGGCGATTTCAAAACCGCCCGGAGTGCAATAGCCGTCCGGGGCATAACCGAGAATGCTGTCCGCCTCATTGAACTCGTTCTGTCCGGAAAGATTGTTGAAACTCAGCACCAGCTGGTTGCATTTCCAATGTTCATTATAGACCTTTTCCATTGACTTGTAGGTCGGAGCGGGACGTGGCACGCCGTCAATCCCGTAGTCATCGCGGAGGGCAAGCCAGGCCAGACGTGTGCCGACCTCGTACTTTTTCTGCGGATGGATGCATGTCCGGTTACCGATGTCGGTGGTCGCGGCGATCCCGCTGTGAGGGATCTTAGCCATCGCCTGATACTGAGCCTCGATGACAAGAGGCAGCGAGCGCAGGGTGTCCCCTTCGTAGGTGTAAGGGGCAAGCTGGGCGAAATAGAACGGCATGGCCTCATTCTCCCAAGCCTTCCTCCACAAGCCGACCATTGACACGAGAAGGTTCCTGTAGTCGAACCAGTTGAGTCTATTGGACTCTCCCTGGTACCAGATCCAGCCTTTGGCGGTGTAGCGCCGCAGAGGCCAGATCATGGAATTGAACAACCTGTGCGGCTCGCTTGTCACTCCTTTTCCCGAAAGAGCGAGTTCGTGATCGATCTCCGGAGTGGAGCGGATGGCCTCGTCGCTCATCCAGCATTCGATGCGGGTGCCTCCCCAGTTGGAGGAGATCAGGCCGACAGGAACCCCTGTCAACACCTTTGACAAGGCTCTTCCGAAGAAATAGCCGCAGGCGCTGAACAGGCTGACATTTCTCATTGTAGGCAACAGCCACTCTCCCCCGCAAGTGTCCAAAGGTTCGTCAGAAGGCACCCTCGGAACCTGAAAGAGACGGATCAGCGAGGCTTCGGACGGGACGTTCATCAGATGTTCCGTGTAGTTTTCAACCGGCTGCATCATGAACCCGCAGAAAGGCATCTCCATGTTTGACTGACCGCAGCAGAACCAGACTTCGCCGAGCATCACTCCGTTGATGGTCACCGACTCGCCATCGGAAAACGTCATGGAGTAAGGCCCTCCAGCCTCAGCAGTCCTTACCTTGACACTCCAGTCACCATTGGAATCAGCCTTTGTCTTGTACTTTCCCTTGTCCCAAGATGTTGTCACGGTCACAACGGACCCCGCTTCCGCCTGCCCCCAGACATTCACATCAGAGTTGCGCTGCAGCACCATATTGTCCCCGACAAGAGATGGCAGGGAGATTTTCGCCGAGAGAATCACTGAAGACACCATCAACGACAACGCGATCAATAAAGTTCTTTTCATTACAAAATTCTGTTTATGGCTTTCAAAAGCTGTTTACAACTTCTCAAAATTAATGAAAAATCTCATTTCTCCGGTCGGATCACATAACATGCGCCGCCGCCCGGAGCAAGAGAAATCGTCAGGATGTCTCCTTTGACGGCCGTCCGGTCGGAAATCACATGGCTCTCCGGATTGACTCCGGACTCAGGAGTGTCCTCAAGGGCATGGATTGAATAGCTGCGGCCTTCGTCCAGAAAATCCAGCGCAAGTTCAACCTTGCGGCCATTCCAATCAGTCAAGGCGCCTATGTACCAGACACCGTCCTTCTCCCGCGCGGTCACTATGAACGAACCCAACTCTCCGTCAAGGATCTCCGTCCGGTCGAAGACAGTAGGCAGAGCGGCCATGAACTCAGTACACGGCATGTCCGCCAGATAAAGCGACGGCGAGTCACACAGCATGGCAAGAGGCGAATCAAACACCACATACGCAGCCACCTGACGCGCCCTTGTCCCCTTGCTCATCGGATTATGCCAATCTATCCGGAACGACTCCTCGGTGGCGTTGCGGTACGAGCCCTGGGTGTAGTCTGACGGACCTTGGATCTGACGGAGATACGGGAATGTGACATCATACTCAACAGACTTCGGGGAAGCCCACTTCACTTCTTCCAATCCATAGACACCCTCGAAATTGACGGCGTTGGGGAAAGTCCTGTTCAGACCGGTCGGTTTGTAAATTCCGTGAAGATCGACCATAAGTCTGTGCCTTGCAAGCGCTTCCGTTATGCGGTAAACCATGTCCACACCTTCCTGATCATCCCTGTCGAAGAAATCGACCTTGAATCCCTTCACTCCGATTCCGGAATAGTAGGCCGCGGCCTCCTCCAGCTTGTCATCCAAGACATTCGCCACCGCCCAGATGAAGACTCCCACACCGCGCGATGCGGCATAGTCCACAATCCCGGTCAGGTCGAAGTCCAGTCCCTCCCGCAAGGACATTATGTCATCCTTGGCGGACCAGCCTTCATCAATCACGACATAGGGCAGTCCCAAGCGGGCTGCGAAGTCAATGTAGGCGAAGTAAGTCCTCGTGTTGATCCCCGGCTTGAAGCTTACGCCGGTAAGGCCCCAGTCGTTCCACCATTCCCATGCACACAGGCCCGGTTTCACCCAATCCCATGAATCGTCGTCTCCGGCATGTGGCTCCGCCAGCAGATAAACCAGATCATTGACCGGCAATTCGGTGTCTCTGTCAGAAATCACCACGATCCTCCAAGGGTAGGTCCTTCTCGCTTGGGTTTCAGCGATGATCTCCTTCCTGGACGAAATCTTCTTCTGGCAGCGTGACGGATGAATATAGCAACTGTCCGGCAGACGGGCGAACTCTCCCTTGAATCCTCCTTCGGAACCTGTCAGAAACATCCCCGGATAGGACTTGAGATCCGATTCGCAGATGACGGCTTTCACTCCATTGTCGCACTCTATGGCAACAGGAAGCATGGCGAGTGTGGATTCCGTACCGAATTCACTGGTTTTCTGATGAGTATAGGCATTCTGAAAAGCGTTGGCATAAGGATCTTTCCCAACCGAATAGCTCAACCAGACCATCCTGTCGGACGGCAGGTTGAACTCAACTGTCTCGT
Source organism: Bulleidia sp. (assembly GCA_963623745.1). Taxonomy (GTDB): domain Bacteria; phylum Bacteroidota; class Bacteroidia; order Bacteroidales; family UBA932; genus Cryptobacteroides. The sequence continues at coordinate 1,882 of CAVFMX010000035.1, read as the reverse complement.
CCCGTACCTCAACGGAGTCTGTGTCAAAGCACCCGTCCGTGACAAACCTCCATGCCACACCGCTGTCGTAGGCGCGGACTTCCAAAGACCAGCCGTCAAACGACAGGACGGCCTCATTGCATTTGCCGGAAATCTCGGCCTGACGGTAGAACATGGCCCGCACATTCTCCTCAACCGATCTGCGACGTACCCTCATGGCACCGGCTTCCCGGCCAAGAATCTTTCCGTCTGTCACAAAATCCATCGACACGGCGGACGGCGAGATGATCTCCTCGCCGTTGTGAACCACTGAATATTCAAGCCTGTCGCCCGAAGTGACCGTGACGCGCGTCCTTCCGTCCGGAGACTCCAAGGAATATTCCTTGACTCCGCAGGCAGTCGCAACAAGGCACATCAACGAGGCCAAACATATTTTGAAATGCTTCATAAATCTTTCTATTCCAATGATTTCTCTATCAAATCAAGCTCCTCCGGAGAATAGCAGGCACCGGACACATCCTCCCCTGCCGCCTTGGAGAGGAAAGACAGGAAGAAACTGAATTTGTCAAAATCGGTCTTCAACGAAGCGGTCTCGCTTCCGTCCAAAGCATACAACATTCTGAAAGCCTTCTCATAGACCTGCCATCCGTACTTTCCGGCAATTCTCAGGAAGGTGTAGTGCAAGGCGTCACCATTGTTTTTGGCAAGGCCGGCACCCAGAGTCTCATCATAGGCAAGTTTGTAGTAGTCCATGTTCTCGGCTCCGGTGTAGAACACGCCCCGTTGGCCCATGCGGCCGCCGAGATCCTCCAAGGCGTAGGACATCCTGAAATTGGCGAAGATCTCATCATTCCAGTTCCATGCGGAATTCGTTCTGGATCCGTCCGCACGGTAGTAACCGGAGAAAGTATGGCCTATCTCGTGCATCAGACCGAAATTCCAGTCATCGTTCTCCTGCGTACTTTTCAGAGACTTGTCTATGCCGACACGGTTGTTCCACAGAATCGGATTCCCGGCCAACGCCCAGTAACCGGCCTCGACACCCGGGGTCGTGAGGATGGTGATTCTGGATCCGTTGAACGGAGTGCCGCCGACAAGTCTCGTGTAGCTCTCATAAACAGCGTCCAGATTGGCGAGCCAACTTTCCAGAGTTGAATCGTTCACACAAACCTTGTCGGAGTCAAGCGCCAGGCGGATGTGCTTCCCCTCACGAATGCACAGATCCTCCGGCGTTGTTTCCCTCACAGTCAGATTGTCCCACCAGACCTTACCCAAGGCCGTGCCGCCGTTATAAGTCCCGCCATGGTCTCCAAGACGGCATCTTATCTGTGCCTTACCGTCGCCGGAAGGCACAAAATCCACATAAACCTCCTTCCAGTCATTGTCTCCGTAACAGAATTCAGAAGCATTCCATTCCTGATCAGTGTCTTTTGTCTCAACGGTCAGAACCGCACCACGCCCTTCGGCGACCCCGAGAGTTCTGAGGGATGCGGTCACACGATAGATCTTTTCCGGATCCAGTCCATCTATGTCGTGGCAGACGCTCACCTGAGCCCTTTCGGGAGATGAGAGGAACACGCAGCCGCTGCCGTCTATTCCCTCTCCCTGTCTCCAAAGCGCTGTCGCGCCAACCGGAGAACCTCCATCCACCGCCAATGTCCATCCGCCGTCACACAGCACGTCAACATTGAAATCCTCGTTGTATGAATATGCCTTGCCACCGCCGCAGGACATCAAGGCCACAGACACAGGCAGCAACACCGCCGCCGTCATAAATGCGATTCTCATCAGAAGCTGTTTTGAAATAATCCCTTTCTTTTCTTATACGGCCTTTCCGGCCATTTCCATCTTTGTCATCGGTCACGTAGCTACGGCTACGCTCCCTCTTCCAAAGCCGAAACTG
>CAVFMX010000034.1:0-11176 GCA_963623745.1 Bulleidia sp. | reverse complement strand
CTCCGCTCGGGCCGGTGGCGATTCTCGTGCTTCAGAAATCCATCTGCTACGGGCACAAGGCAGGATTCACGACAGGTCTCGGAGCATCGCTTGTGGACACTGCCTACGCCATCATCTCAATCTTCGCATGGGCGTTCGCACAGAATTTCATCAACACCTACGAACCGATCATATTCCTGACAGGCGGTCCCGTGATTGCCCTGCTGGGCTATTCCATGGCTTTTAAGGATCCGTTCAGAAAGATGGAGCCGGGCGACAGCATGACGCGCGGAGCTTCCCCGAAGGACTTCCTTCAGGCTGTGGCCACCACCGTCTCCAACCCCGGGGCCGTACTGGTGATGTTCGCCCTGTTCGCCTTTTTCCATGTGGACATGTCGGACAGAAGTTTCAGGATCTACCCGATCATCCTGGCGGTCGCGGGCGGCTCGATCACCTACTGGTTCTTCTTTTCCTGGTTCTTCAGCAACTGGAGGAAGGCGTTCGACATGCGGAAGATAATGTGGCTGAACAGGATAGCTGGAATCATCATCACAATCATAGGAATTGCCCTTCTGGGAGAGGGAGCGTTTGACCTGCTCTTCACGGGTGGAAAGTAATTTTTGAATATGGAAGATAAAGGAGAAAAAAAAGGCTTCTTCAGCAACTGGATAGTCAGAAACGTGATTCTCGCGTTTCTGTTCTTCACGGTTTTGATCCTCGTCAGCTCGATACTGCTCGGCGTTTTGACCAACCATGGAAAAACGATAGCGGTGCCGGATTTCACAAGCATGACCGTGAATGAGGCAAAACATGAGGCCGCACGCGCGAAGCTCAAGGTGGAAGTCACGGACTCCATCTTTGTAAGGAAGATGGAGAGAGGAGCGGTTTACAGCCAGAATCCGAAAGCGGGTTCCCGTGTGAAGCAAGGCAGAAGAATCCTGCTCACGATCAACGCCAAGAACGCCAAAAAGGTCAGCATGCCGAATCTCGTAGGCTACTCCATGCGTCAGGCCAAGGCCGAATTGAACTCCCGAGGTCTGGTCTTGGGCAGGCTGATCTATGTCAACGACATCGCCACCAACAATGTCCTCAAACAGATCTACCGGAACCGTGAGATACGGTCAGGAAGGCAGATCGAGACAGGCTCCGAGATCAGTCTTGAGGTCGGACTCAATCCGGAAGACAATCTGACTTACGTCCCGGATGTCAAGGGGCTCAAGTACCTCAGGGCGGTGGATGCCGTGCACGACAATTCATTGAACATCGGCCGCACAGTGTTCGACAGAAGTGTGAGGAACTACACTGATTCACTCAATGCGTCCGTGACCAGGCAGACTCCGGAAGCCTCCGGCAATCCTGTTCTCATGGGATCCGATGTGACAATCTACCTTTCATTGGACAAGAAGGACGAATAACGTGGACGAAGAGAGACTTTACAACGACCGGGAGGAGAGCGTCGAAGACGAGGAGCAGGGGATGTTCGAGCATTTCCGGCTCAATGTCGATGCCGGGCAGACTCCGATGCGTGTGGACAAGTACATGGCCACACATCTTGAGGACACTTCCCGACATAGGGTCCAGTGCGCCATCAAAGAAGGCTATGTACGTGTGAACGAAACGGTTGCGAAAGCCAACCTGATCATCCGTCCGGGCGATGTCATCCGCTTCGTGATGCCGTACCGCCGCCGCGGCCTTGAAATCCTGCCGCAGGACATTCCTTTGAACATAGTCTATGAGGACAACGACCTGCTTGTCGTCAACAAGGCTGCCGGAATGGTGGTCCACCCCGGTCACGGTCACTTCGAGGGGACGCTCATCAACGCCCTTTCCTTCCATCTTGGGATCTCCCAGGGACCGGACGCGGCCGACGAGCGGATGGGAATCCTTGTCCACCGCATTGACAAGGACACTTCCGGACTCCTTGTGGTGGCGAAAAACGACGAGACCCAGCTGGATCTGGCGCGTCAGTTCTTCGAACATTCGATCGAGAGGCGGTACGTAGCGGTGGTCTGGGGCAACCTCAAGGAGGATGAGGGGACGATCGACGGGAACATCGGCCGAGACCCGAACGACAGGCTGCGGTTCAGGGTCTATCCGGGCGAAGACGATCGCGGCAAGCATGCCGTGACGCACTACAGGGTGCTGGAGAGGTTCGGGTACGTGACTGTCGTCGAGTGCAAGTTGGAAACCGGGCGCACGCACCAGATCAGGGTGCACATGAACTACATCGGGCATCCGTTGTTCAACGATGAACGCTACGGCGGGTCAGAGATCCGCAAGGGCACCATCTACGCCAAATACAGGCAGTTCATCCAGAACTGTTTCGAGATCTGTCCCCGTCAGGCGCTTCACGCCAAAACCCTTGGCTTCGTCCATCCGGGCACTGGCGAATGGATCCAGTTCGATTCGGATCTTCCTGACGACATGGCCGCCATGATCGGCAAGTGGAGGAACTATGTCACTTTCGTCGGGACGGAAGATGATGAATGACAAAAGTTCCGTTCAGGACGGTCAGAATAAAAAAATAAAATTCCAAATTTTGGTAACGTGCAAAATTTGGAATTTTATTTTTTTATTCTGCTGCTGTTTTTTCTTCACGATTGGTCAAGTGAACAAAAGATAAAAGATTTGACCATCAAGGCTACATCCTTGGTGGTGGAGGCCCCATCGGACCTCGTCCCATGCCCGGACCGCCACGACGACCGTCCTTGCCGCCGAAGTTGCCGAAGCGGTACGTGAGGGAGACCACCACGTAGCGGCCGAGGGTGTTGTTCAAGGTCTCGGTGTGATAGTTTGAAGAATCGGAAACGGACAGGTTCTTGGCCTGGTCAAGGATGTCGTAGGCGTTCAGGGCGAGGGTGAACTTGTTCTTGAAGAGGAGCTTCGTGATCTTGGCATTCAGGATCAGTTGGGTTCCCTGATCGGTCGTGTAGCCGTTGTACCAATTGTAGTTGCCGTCGGCGACAATGCCGAGTCCGCCGGGAACGGTCCAGTTCATCGAGGCGGAAACCTGGTTGCTCCAGGTCATGGCCGTGGACTGGTTGGCGATTGTGTACCAGGACTTTGACATTCTGGTGCGGCCGCCGGCGGTGAGTTCCACGATGTCGTTGCGGTAGGTCAGACGAAGTCTCTCAGTCAGGCCGACTGTCTGGAGCTTGTTCAGAGTGAAGTCAAGGGAGTGGAAATCCTCAAGGAACTTGTCGGCGAGGAAGTTCTCGGCGCTGTAGTCGTCCCCGTCATAGTAGGCGCTCATGTCGAAATTCGACGAGCCGACATAGGATGAAGAGCGGGAATAACTTGCCCTCGTCATGTTGAACACGCTGAAGTTGGATTTGGCGATCGGGGTGTTCAGCATGATGCGGAAACTGCCGTTGTAGGAGTCCTGGCCATTGACCGGAACGGAGTACTGCACACCGTTCGTGCCGTACCACTGGGCGTTGACGATCGGGTTCTTGACGATGCCTCCATCGAGCCCGGCATTGACGGAGAGGAAAGTCCTCTTGTCGGTGTGACGGAACTCGCTTCTGAAATCGTGATTGAAGTACGGCTCAAGGTACATGTTACCGAACGACACGCTCAGAGGGTTGGTGTTGTCAGGCACCTTCATCAACTGGTTGACGGAAGGCTGCTGCGAGCGGCCGAAATAGAATCCTCTCACATTGGTGTTGTCATCGATGTCGTACCAGAGCATAGCCTGCGGTGCCCAGTTCAGGACATGGTTGTCGTAGGTGTCGTAGCCGCTGGTCTCGTTGTGGGTGTAGGTCGGATTGGCGCTCATCCCGGCCTGTGCGCGGAGCTTGTCCTTCTGATAGACGAAGTTCGCGCCGATGGTCTGGTTGACGTAGCGGTTGACGATCTCACTTGAATAGACATCGTTGAGGGCTTCACCGACAGGGTTGTACGCGAGATTTGAGGCACTGAAATCAGAGACCGCACCGCTGTCGAACGTGTTCTTCGTGGAAGTTGTCCTGTTCCATGAAGCCTCGTAGTTCGCCTCGACGAAGAATCCTTTGCCGAGCGGCTCGGTGTAGGTGAAACGTCCGCTCAGGGACTTCGTGTCCTGATTCTGGTTGTAACGCTGGTTGATGACGGAATCCGTCTGGACGTCATATTCATCAAACGTGCTTGTCAGAGACTGATTGAAGCCGTTGGTCTCGTTGCCGCTGAAGTTGTAGCGTGCGTTGAACGAGAGCGTTCTGCCGGCCTTGCCTAGTTTCTGGCGGAAAAGGAAGAATCCGTTTGTCTTCCAGTTGCTGTTCGAACCGGTGCTGCTGGTGAACCCATCGTTGGTTTTGGACGTGACTCCGTCCCTCTCCGTCAGGGTGGAGAACTCCGAGATCTCGTTGAAGTCACCGTTGCCGAAGCTTACCTGCGGCTGGAAGAGGATCGACGTGTTGTCCGAGAACTTATGCTCCAGACGTACTCCGAAACGATGTCCGTCGGAATTGGTCGTGCTGGATCCCTTGTTGTTGTAGATGAGGTTGTAGTCGTCCAGGTAGGTGATCTTCCGGCTCTCCTCCTCCACGTAGGTCTCGTTGTTGTTGTAGAGGTAGTTGCCGCCGAGATCCATCTTGCCGTCGAACAGGGTTGTGTTGCCATTCAGACCGCCCATCCAGGATGTCGTGATTCCGTTGCCGGAGCCCCAGCCTCGGCTGCCGCGGCCCATTCCGCCGCCACCTCCGCGCATTCCCTGCATCATGCTTCCCGCAAGGTCGTTGAACCCGCGGTTGTTGGTGTTGTTGCCGTTGATGATGACGCTGAGCTGGTTCTTGTCCGTGAAACGGCCGAGGAAGCCCGCACCCTGATAGCGCCAGTCACCGTTGCCGGAAGAGAACTCAGAACCGGAGACCTGTTTGCGCACATCGTGACCCGCTCCGGCCATGACATTCCCGAAAAGACCGTTCATCATGCCCTTCTGGATGGAAAGGTCGATGATCGTCTCGTCGTTGCCGTCGTCGATGCCGGTGAACTCGGCCTGCTCGGACTTCTTCTCCACGACCTTCACCTTCTCGATGATCTTCGCGGGGATATTCTTTGAGGCAAGTTGCGGATCATCCAGGAAGAATGTTTTCCCGTCAATGGTGATCTTGCTGATTGTCTGACCGTTCGCCGTGACGGTTCCGTCCTCGGAAACCTCCACGCCCGGAAGTTTCTTGAGCAGATCCTCCAGAACGTCGTTATCTGTCGTCTTGAACGACGAGGCGTTGTACTCAATGGTGTCTTTCTTGATCACAATCGGGTTGCCGGCGGCGGAGACGCTCGCCGCGTCCAGCACCTGCCTGTCCGGATCCATCTTCAGCACCCCCAGGTCCAGTTTCCCTTTGACCTCGATGTCCCTGGTCAACGGCTTGTAGCCCAACAGTTCCGCTTTCAGGACATACTTGCCGGCAGCCACTTTCTCCATGACGGCCTTACCCTTGTCGTCACTTAGGGCGTACTTGTAAGGCTTCTGGGCTCCCGGACGAGTGAGCGAGACAGTCGCGAATCCGACAGCCTCACCGGTGGAGGCATCCGTGAGAGACAATGAGACAGTTCCGCCTCCCTGGGCAAAGGCCAAAGAAAAAGCCGACAGAGCGCCGGCGACAAAAGTGATGAATTTCTTTAAGTTCATAAGGAATACTCAACTAACTGATCAACCTAACACTTCCTTTGACAGGCAAACGCCGCGGCGGTTTAATCCAGACAATGAAAAAACTGCAATAAATGAATATTCCGGCGACATCCCGGGAGTGTCACTTTACCCGATCCGGATTGTCCTTGATGAACTTCTCCCAACCGCCGGTACTTTTGACCTTCGCCAAAGGACTGGAAATGCTGTAATGGTGACAAAGGGCGATGGCGAGCGCGTCCGTGGCATCCAGATGCTCCGGCTGGAACTCCACGCCAAGGGTCTTGCGCAACATCACGCTGACCTGCTCCTTGGATGCGGCTCCGTTGCCGGTGATGGCCTGCTTGGCCTCGCGGGGAGCATATTCATGGATGTCGGTGATGCCATATTCAAGAGCTGCAAGCATCGCAGCCCCCTGCGCGCGCCCCAGTTTCAGGATGACCTGCGCGTTTTTGCCGTAGAACGGGGATTCCAGCGCCATCTCGGTGCCGTGGTAGGTCTTGCAGACCTCGGTGACTGTGTCGTAGATCTGGCGGAGTTTTGAATATGCGTCCGCCTCTTTCCGCAGGTCCAGAACGCCCATGTCCACGAAGACAGGCTTGCCGTCGATGACATCAATGACCCCGAAACCAAGCAGATTGGTTCCGGGGTCTATTCCTATGATGGTTGTCTTGGACATCTCGGCTCGTAAAGAGGCTTGTGTCAGCAAGCGGCGAGGCGCCGTCCTGCCGACAACACTCAGTCAATGCAGTCGAATCCGGTGTAAGGTTTGAGAACCTCCGGAATGACGATCCTGTCCTCCTTCTGGTTGTCCTCAAGCAGGGCGGCCACCACGCGAGGGAGAGCGAGCGAGCTTCCGTTCAGTGTGTGGCAGAGCTGCATCCGGCCTTCCGCGTCACGGTAACGCAGGTGCAGACGGTTCGCCTGGTAGGTCTCGAAGTTGGAGACGGAAGAGATCTCAAGCCAACGCCCCTGGGCGGCCGACCAGAGTTCGAAATCGTAAGTGATCGCGGACGTGAAGCTCAAGTCGCCTCCGCAAAGACGGAGGATCCTGTACTTCAGGCCGAGCCTGTTGACTATGCCCTCGACGTGGGCGACCATCTCGTCCAGTGCGGCATAGGAGTTCTCGGGCTTCTCGACGCGCACGATCTCGACCTTGTCGAACTGATGCAGACGGTTCAGGCCTCTCACGTCCTTTCCGTAGGAACCGGCCTCGCGGCGGAAGCACGGAGTGTAGGCTGTCATCTTCTGCGGAAAGTCGTCGTTGCCGAGAATGACATCCCTGAATATGTTGGTGACAGGGACCTCGGCTGTCGGGATCAGATAGAAGTCATCAAGTCCGACATAGTACATCTGGGCCTCCTTGTCAGGCAGCTGGCCGGTACCGAAGCCGGAAGCGGCGTTGACCATGATCGGCGGCTCGACCTCCTTGTAGCCGGCGGCGGTGTTGATGTCCAGGAAGAAGTTGATGAGAGCCCTCTGGAGTCTCGCTCCCTTGCCCTTATAGACAGGGAATCCGGCTCCGGTGAGCTTGACTCCCAGGTCGAAATCTATGATGTCGTACTTCCTGGCAAGTTCCCAGTGCGGAAGGGCATGTTCCGGAAGGTTGACCTCCGGACCGCCCATCTTCACCACCTGATTGTCCTCAGCTCCCTTTCCGGGGATCACGAGGTCGCAAGGCATGTTCGGAAGAAGGACCAGCTGAGCATCCAGTTCCTTGTTGTTCTCATCGGCCTTGGCAAGGAGTTCGGAAGATCTGGCTTTCAGTTCGGCCACTTCCTTCTTGACCTCTTCGGCCTCATCCTTCTTTCCGTCCTTCATCAATCCGCCGATCCTGTTGGCGAGCTGTTTCTGCCGGGCAACAAGGGCGTCGCTCTCCGTCTGAAGGTTTCTTCTGTTCGTGTCCAGTTCAAGGACTTTCTCCACGATGGCCTTCGCATCGAAATTCTTTACTGCAAGCTTCTCGATCACATGCTGAGGATCGTCACGAAGCGTTTTGAGTGTAAGCATAGTATGATGAATAGTCTGATTTCAAAACAAAAAGAGGACAGGCGCGATAACTCGAAGCCAGCCCTCTTTCATTATCAATCCTCCGAGTCCTAGTTCTCAAAAGGAATAACCGAGACGTAGGATTTGTCCTCTCTCTTCCTTGTGAACTTAACGGTTCCGTCAACCAGAGCGTAGAGAGTGTGATCTTTGCCCATCCCGACGTTCTTGTCAGGATTGTGGACAGTTCCCCTCTGCCTTACGATGATGTTGCCGGCCTTTACGATCTCACCGCCGAATTTCTTGAGTCCAAGCCTTTTGGAATGAGACTCACGACCGTTCTTTGAACTTGATTGTCCTTTCTTGTGTGCCATAATCTGTTACTCTTGGAAATTAAGCGATTTCATCGATACGGATCTTGGAAAGCTTCTGGCGGTGGCCATTGAGCTTCTGGAATCCCTTGCGACGGATTTTCTTGAACACGAGCACCTTGTCAGCCTTTGCCTCGTCATCGAGAACGGTGGCCTTGACGACTGCGCCCTTTACATAAGGATTACCGAGCTTGATCTGCCCTTCGGAGTCAACCAGCAGCACCTTGTCGAACTCGACCGAGGAATCCTTGGCCGCCGCGAGACGGTTAACAAAGATCTCCTTCCCCGTCTCAACCTTGAACTGCTGTCCTGCAATGTCAACAATTGCGTACATAAAACAAAACTTTATTAAGTTTCAGCCGCAAGCGCCCATGCCATCGGCACGGAACTTCCGGAGCTCCACGGCCATAAAACAGACTGCAAATTTATGCAAAATCCTTTAATCCGCAAAATATTTCGTCATCGGCCGGCAACCGCCTCGGGGAGGAATGATCGCTCAACTCTGCCTCAAGGCCTCTATCCGCTCCGAAGACAGACCCGTGGCAATCACGATCTGTTCAACCGGGACTCCTAACGACAGCAAAGACTTGGCGACTTTCTCCATACCTTTCTCCATTCCCTCCATAATACCCTCCGCCTTGCCCCTCTCAACACCTTGTTCAAGGCCTTGCTCGACACCGGCCTTAAAGCCCTCGCGGTAACCCTGCTGCTCAGCACCTTTGATGGACGGACGCATCTCTTTCCCTGTCATCATATCACTGAAACAATTGTCAATCTCCCTGTCGTCAAGGCCGCTGACACGCATCGCCCGCTCCAACCTCTCGAACCCGGCATCCTTCTCCGACCTCGACTTGGCAAATATGGCGAAGAATATCCGGCACCATGCCGCGACCGGGCTGTCATATGATAAGATTTTGAATAGAGGGAAAATATGAGTACCTTTACACAATTCTTATCGACACTGGACTATCGTCCATTTTTGTTATGAGAAAAATACTCACTGAAAGTAATCAATTTCGGGATAATTCCCGATTATCGAGGATTAACTATGGAGTTAAAAAAGACTTAAAACGCCTTTGCGAGCAGGTCCCGGAAAGTTTCCATGCCTTTTGTGGCGACTTCACGGATGTGGGTGATGCGGGGGTCGCGGACGGCGACATCCTCGGGATCGATCAGGTAGATCGGGACACCGTTCGGGGCGTAACGGTAGAGACCGGCGGCGGGATAGACGTTCAGGGAGGTGCCGACGATCAGCATGATGTCGGCGGCGGAGACGATGTCGATGGCCTTCTCAATGTTCGGGACGGCCTCTCCGAAAAAGACGATGTGCGGACGCAGCTGACTGCCGTTCGGAGCCTTGTCCCCCAGATGAACCTCATCGTAACCGATGTCGATGACCTCTTTCTCTGAATATGTCCGGTCATATTCCCCATCCTCGGGACGCACCTTCGTCACTTCCCCGTGAAGGTGCAGGACTCTCGTGCTGCCGGCCCTTTCATGCAGATTGTCAACGTTCTGTGTGATGACGGTCACTGAATATTCCTTCTCCAGATCAGCGATGGCGCGGTGCGCGGCGTTCGGCTTCACCTCGGCGAGCCTCCTCCGCAGACCGTTGTAGAAATCCAGCACAAGACCTCTGTTGCGATACCACCCCTGGATTGACGCGACCTCCTCGGGGTCATATTCACCCCAAAGTCCGTTGTTGCCCCTGAACGTGCTGAGTCCGCTTTCAGCGCTCACACCGGCGCCCGTCAGCACGGCTATGTTCTTTTTCGCCGAGTCCATAATTCCGGGAAGATTCCGCAGCCACGGCCGCATATTCGTAAATTATTGATTTTTCTTGAAATAACAGTTCCTGAGCCAGTACTCGAAGAGCGGATCCAGGATCACCGGCCTGGCGTCCTCGCCGACGAATGTCAGGATCTCCTTCTTCATCAAAGCTTCCTTGAGACGGCTCACGTTGGCCGACGAGTTCAAGGAATATTTCCGGATCACCTCCGCCGCGCTGAATTTGGACCAGCCGTCGATGACCGCCTTAAGCAGACTCACCTGGAAAGTGGTCAGGTCGTTCATCATCGCGACGAAGCGGCTGCGGTTGATGGCTATCACGGTCGCGAGCGCCTCCATCAGAACCGGCTCCATGATGTAGCCTTTGGACAGGGAGTCGCAGATGGACGTGAAATGGTTGACGTAGAAAAGGTTGCTCCTGAAGAGGCTGCACACTCCGCTGATCAGGTCCCTGTCTATGACCTTGCCGCTGGCGAGGAACCCCCTGATGATGTGCTCGACAATCTCCCGCTCCTCCACATCGCTCAGTTTCAGACGGGTGGCGCGGCGGTAGAAGAAGTGGCGCTTTATGAATATGTCCTCCATCGCATTGACCCGCGAACCGATGAATATGTAGGAGAACGTCTTCAGCCCCTCCGCGCGCGCCTCGTCCATCACCTCCTCCATCAGCTTGAAGATCCGTTCCCCGTCATCCGCCAGATCCAGGTTCTGGAACTCGTCGATGACAAGGTACATCCTCTCCCCTCTCTCGGCGGCCAAGGCGTAAGGAAGCCTGAGGGCGGCCTTGAGATCCCTGTCGTCCAGATCCCAGTTGGTGGAAAGGATCCTGTCCAGATCCGAGAACGCCTTGCGGTCGAAAACCCAGTGCGTGCCTTCCAGATGGGTTGTGACTATCCTTTCGTACTCATCCGGGGTGGATGCCACCAGACGGATGACAGCTGCGCCGAGCCTTGTGACGAAGGCTTCCCCCTCACGTGTGTCCAAAGCGGTCATCTCTCCGACGGTCAGAGCTTCACCGTTGACTTTCAGCTTTGTGAACACCTGATGGACAAGCGACTTCTTGCCGGTGCCGAACGGCTCCCAGATCACCACGTTCTCATTCTGAGCCAACAGGTTGGTCAGGATGGAACAATCCTCCTTCCGTCCGATGAAATGCTGGCCGGTCACGAATCTGTTGTACAAAAACGGATTATCCATCGAAATAACATTTTTGTTTTGACAAAATTAACATTTTTTCCTTATCTTTGCACCCGCAAAAAGAAAGCGGCAATGAATTACCGCTGATTTTGCGAAGATTTTTGAGGATAGATCCCTTTTTGTAGAAGGAGTGTGCCGGGGCACATGACTGATGAGAAAAGGAATATAGACCAAAAAGATCACCAAAAAAGAAAAAAGGAGGTGGTAACAGCATTATGATCATAGTTCCTATCAAGGAAGGCGAGAA
>CAVFMX010000033.1:0-6869 GCA_963623745.1 Bulleidia sp. | reverse complement strand
TCTCCCCGTCGGCGTAGCGCTTGTAGATGTCGTACTGGTAGTCTTTTGAATATGGCTTCTGGATGCATCGTCCGGAAGGGGTGTAGAACCTTGCCACGGTGAGCCGTACCCCGGAACCGTCACTGAAATAGACCGGTTCCTGGACAAGACCCTTGCCGAAGGATCTCCGGCCCATGATGACACCTCTGTCGTTGTCCTGAATGGCTCCGGCGAAGATCTCGCTGGAGGATGCGGTGGACTCGTTGATCAGGACGGTCAGGGCGATGTCCTGAAGCAGTCCCTTGCCGTCGGCCTTGTAGTCGTCCTTTTTGCGGTGAAGACCATGCATGTACACGATTTCGTCCCCTTTCCTGAGGAACATGTTGCTCAGCAGAAGCGCCTGGTCGAAATAGCCTCCGGTGTTGTCCCGCAGGTCGAAGATCAGCCTTCTCATCCCTTCTCCAAGCAATGTCATGCCGGCTTCGTGGAATTCCGTGAACGTGGTTCTTGAGAATTTCGAGAGTTTGATGTAACCTGTCGTGTCATCAACCATGAACGCCGCGTCCACGCAGTGCACCGGAATCTTTCCTCTGGTGATCTCGAACGGGATGGTCTCCTTGCCCCTGCCGACGGTGACGGTGACTTTCGTCCCTGCCGGACCTTTCATCCTGCGGACCATGCTGTCCTGCGGGAACTGCACCCCGGCGATGTCCTTGTCCCCGACCTTGAGAATCCTGTCGCCCTGCTGCAGACCGACCTTTTCGGACGGACCGCCCGGGATGACCTCCAGCACGATCGCGGTGTCGTTGGGAACGTTGAACTGGATTCCGATGCCGTCAAAATTGCCGGCGAGATCTGTCTCGGCCTCGGTAAGCTCGACCGGAGGCATATAGACCGAATGAGGATCAAGCTCAGCCAGGGCGGCCGTGATCGCGGCATCGGTGACATCCCCGACATTGATGGTGTCAACATAATTCCTGTCGATCTGGTCGAGGATGAGATTCAGTTTGCGCCATGATCCGTCCTGTACGCGGAGCATGTTCTTTTTCTGCATGAACGAGTTGTAGGTCAACACCATCAGGGCTCCCGCCACTATTCCGAGAACAGCTGTCCAGATTGAAGAAAGCCTTTTCATCCTAATCTATTTTCTCAACTTCTATCCCCGCCTTGCGGAGCAGGTCCACTCCGTCAGTGAGGCGGTACTCATCCTTATAGACAACCCTCCTGATTCCGGCTTGGATGATCAGTTTGGAGCATTCAATGCACGGTGAGGCGGTCACATAAAGGGTCGCCCCGAGACTGCTGTTCCCTGACTTGGCGACCTTGGTGATGGCGTTGGCCTCAGCATGGAGGACGTAAGGCTTGGTGGCTCCGTTCTCGTCCTCGCAGATGTTCTCGAAACCCGAAGGGGTTCCGTTGTAGCCGTCCGAGATGATCATCCTGTCCTTGACCAGAATCGCTCCGACCTTGCGCCTTCTGCAGTAGGAGTTCTTGGCCCAGATCTCGGCCATCTCAAGGTATCGTTGGTCGAATTTCTCCATTATTTGTTTCTTTGGTAGAGGTATCTCTTGATGCTGCGCTTAGGGGTTCTCTCGAAATCCTCCGGCATGAACTCCAGTTTCTTGATCTGTGCGTAGTTCGGGATCTCCCTGTTGATTTCCGGAAGCTGCGACATCAAGGTCTTCTCAAGATCCTCGCGGTTCATCCCGTCCAGTTCCCCCTGATGGTAGTCCGGATAGACAAGGGCTGTCAGACCGCCGCCATCCTCGATCACAAGCGAGTCAACGACGTAGGCGAATGAATTGATCACGGATTCCAGTTCCTCTGGGTAGATGTTCTGACCGTTGGGGCCGAGAACCATGCACTTCGAGCGTCCCCGGATGTAGAGGTAGCCGTCCTTGTCGATGACACCCATGTCTCCTGTCCTGAGCCAACCGTCCTCCGTGAAAAGTTCCCTGGTGGCCTCCTCGTTCTTGTAATAGCCCAAAGCGATGTTCGGGCCGTAGGCCTGGATCTCGCCCTCGATGTTCTCCGGGTCTGGAGAGTCGATGCGGAGCGACATGTTCACGGCCGCCTTTCCGCAGGAGTACAGCCTCTTGTCATCGTGAGGGGCGTAGGCTATGATCGGGGCGCACTCGGTCATTCCGTAGCCTACCGTGTAAGGGAACGCGATGTCCCAGAAGAACTTCTCGATCTCCTTGTTGAAGGCCGCACCGCCCATGATCACCTCGATGAAATTGCCTCCGAAGGCATTGACAAGCTCTCCGCAGATCCTCTTCTGGATCATCTTGTCGATCACTGGAACTCTCAGCAGGGTCTTGACCCCGCCTTTCTCGACGATTTTCTGGATCTTGGACTTGTAAACCTTCTCGATGATCAGCGGCACGGCGATGATGATGTTCGGCCTGACCTCGGCAAGAGCCTGCATGATGATCTTGGGACTAGGCACCCTGGTCAGGAAGTGGACGTGCGCTCCGATCGTCATTTCGAACAGGAATTCGAACATCATCCCGTACATGTGTGCGGACGGAAGCATGGCCACCACGTTGGCGTGGCTGTCCAGTTCCGGAAGCACCGTCCTGGCGAACTGGATGTTCGAGCAGATCGCCCGGTAGGGGATCATCACACCCTTTGAGAACCCTGATGTTCCGGAGGTGTAGTTGATCATGGCCAGTTCGTTGGGAGAGTCCTTGTAGTAGTTGAGATCCTCAGGCTCGAAACTGTTCGGATGGCGTTTGCCGAAATATTCATTCATGTGCTCCCTGGCCTCGGTGATGCGGGGAACCTTGGAATAGAGAAGCTGGAAGGTGTTGATCCTCACGACAGCGAACAGTCCCGGCATCTCATCGGCGCTCAGCCCTTCCCAGACAACATCGTCCACAAAAAGAACCTTCGCCCCGGAGTGGTTCACAAGGTAATGGATATTCCCGGGCTTGAACTCGTGGAGGATCGGCACAGGCACTGCGCCGTAGGTCATCGTGGCCAGAAAGCTGACGGCCCAGTTGACCTGGTTGCGCGCGCAGATGGCCACCTTGTCCCCTTTGTGCAGGAAGCATTTCTCGAATGCTATGTGCAGTTTCTCGATGCGTCTTGCGACATCTCTGTAGCAGAGGCTCGCACCCTGATAGTTGGACAGTGCCAGCCTGTCCCAGTTTTTCCTGAAGCTCTCTTCAAGAAGTCTGTTTACGGATTCAAATTTGAAATTGTCCATAATCGTCATTTAATTTCCGGACTTGAAGGTCCTCTCCTTCCCGTCGTAGCAAACCGCGCTGAACCCTTTGTCCGTTATCTCAATCCTGCTGTCAGGCCGGATCATCCTGTTGCCTTCCCCCTTGACCAGCGGCTCGCCGCCTTGGAACGGGAAGACCATCGTCTGAGCCGATGTCCTGACCACCCAGTATCTTTTTCCGTTTCCTTCCAGAAGTTCCGGAAGGCTTTTTATTGTCTCGTCGGCCGTTATCCCTTCCCATGAAGGGACCTGTTTCCCGTGCAGGTCATAATAGCCGACTGTGTTGTCAGTGTGCAGGAGCATGGCCGTGTAGCCTTTCGCTCCCGTGAAATCGTACACCGCAGGACCTGCCGCAATTTTCTT
The DNA here is from genome assembly GCA_963623745.1 of Bulleidia sp. Classification (GTDB taxonomy): domain Bacteria; phylum Bacteroidota; class Bacteroidia; order Bacteroidales; family UBA932; genus Cryptobacteroides. The sequence goes on along the minus strand of CAVFMX010000033.1, from coordinate 3,298 downwards.
GCCTGTCTCGGAAGGGAATCCGGAGACAAAGCGTCCGAGCCTGTCAATCAAGTACATCTGCGAGCCGGCCGCGAACAGGTACTGGAGTTTCCCGTTGTTGTAGTAATCGATCTCCCGGACGTAGCCGCAGATCTTCGATTTGAACGGCACTCCCCAGACATCCTTCCCGTTCTCGTCCCGCAGACATATTGACAGATGGCTGTTCTGATAGAGGGTGTCGGTCTTTCCTGTGGCGCTGTTCAGAACCTTGAAAGGCCCCTGCGGCACGTTCACCGTGGTGTCTCTTGCCGAGGACAAGGCCACCGTACCTTTGCTCACCTCGACCCTGTCAAGATTGAAGTCCAGGCTCATCCGCCCGCCTTCGGAGACCACAGACAAGGTCACCGGCACGTACGCCGCCCCCTTGAGAATGTTTCTGATCCCCTTTGCCATCATCGGGGAGAAGTTGGTGTCCAGCAGGTTGGCATCCTCGCTGAGGGAATGGTACATCCATGCGCCGCAGTTCTTCTGCGGAATCCGGTCAAGCCCTTCCGACTTCAGCCTGAGGGCAAGCGTCTCTTTCAGAAAATCCGTCTCTGAATATCCTGCCACGCAATCCGCCTCTCCGATGACGAGCCACTTCCCGACCAATGCGCAGGAACTTTCGTCCCCTGCTGTGAATATGTTCCCGAAGACTGTGCGGGCATACCCCGCGCAGGACATCGCGCCCACACTTTCCTCTGCCGGCCTGTTCCCCGGCCTGAGCAGAAGAAGCCGCTTCAGCTTGCCGTCAAAATGCAGGTTGATGACGGCTATTTCCTTGATGTCAAGTGATTTTGCCCATTCCTCCGCATTTCTTCCGTTTTCTTTCTTCTGCGTTAGAAGGAGAGCCTCGTACTTGTCAAGGCGGTTTCTGGAATCAAGGTAGGCCCGGTAGGCCTTGATGTAGGCGGTGATGTTGCCGACAGGAATGTCCACAATGAAGCTTACATTTCCCGGCACCACGTCGGCGATCCCGACCGATGACGTTCCGGCATGGCTGAGGACGTTCAGATAGTAGGACGGCTCGTTGCTGTAAAGCAGGGATCCGTGCATGGCGGTTCCGTACTCTGAAAGTCCGTGGACACGGAAGGCGGTCCATTCGGAAAGTTCCTTGATGAAAGAGCAGGACTTGCGGTGCTTTCCGGACATGAAAGCTCCCATGATGCTGTCCGTGTAGGCGTTGGAGAAAAAGATCACGTCATCCCCCGTCGCTTCGATTGCCGATGCGATCTCCGCGAATCCCTTCGCTTCCAGAATGCTGTGCCCTTCTTCAAGATGTCTGACGGAGGAGTTGATGATCGTCTGTGAGGAGGAGATCAGCACCAGATCCCCGTTGATTCTGGCAAACAGTCCGGAGGAGTCCGCCGCAGCGAGAAGGTTCCTCATGTCAGCGGTGCTGTCCGCGATCGCCTTGCCTGCATCGATGATCATGAGCGGGGGCATGTCCTTGCTGTAGTGGATCGACATGACGGCCGGCATCTTTTTCAGACTGCCGGGCTGAATGGCCGCTATCTTGTCAAACTTGTTCGAGGCCAGTTCCCCGAAGACGGCAAGAGAGTCGCCGAGAAGTTCACAGGCGCGTCCGAAGTTCTTGAAGCAAACCACGATGGCTGCATCGGACGGTACCGCCTCGACCAGCCGGTGGCTTTCCAGAAACCGTGAGTCCCCGACCGGCTCGGAATGTTGCTCTGTCTCTGAATATAACTTCATCACGGCAAAGGCGATCCCTCCGATGAGAATCACCGCCGCAGCGATCAGTAGTGTCAGTGTCCTTCTGCCCATTGCCTTAAACGTGAATGTCTTATTGTGCCACGAACAAATAAACGATGTTCCCTGCCTGCCGCGCGGGTGCCGTGCCGGAGGCCGAGAAACGTGAGAGCCTTGCGGCTCTCACGGCGAAGTCCCTCAGGCATCTGTCATCGGAGGACACCTCGTCCTGAACCTTGGCGTTGAGTACTTTTCCGGAAGGATCCACGGTGATGATGACCGTGACATGACCTGCTCCCAGACATCTGTAGGCAGGAATTGAAAGTCTGCTGGCTTTTCTGCCCTCAAGTTCATAGGAAACGACCGACGGCCCTTTGTACGTGGAACTTTTCTGCTCCTCCTTTTTCTTTTCGGGCTTGCTTACCGTGGCGTAGTCCTCATCAGGCTCATTGATTTCCGGACCGTTTTTCAGGTCTTCCGCCAGTTTCTCCGCCTCTTTGTAAAGTTCCTCGGCATCGGTGTTCCGGTCATCTTTCAGAGCCCCGCCTCTGTCCACGGCGACATTCCTTATCGGAACTCCGCCGGCCTCGGCGAGCATCCTGTCAAGTCTTTCGCTGACTTCTTCCTTGAGATTACGCTCGGCCCGCTCCTTCTCGACCGCTTCATGCCTGGAGAAATCCAGCACGAAGGTGTTATCCCTTTTCAAGGCCGATGAGATCTGACAGACAAGCAACACTATGATCACCATCAAATGGAATATGACGGTGATGTAAAGTCCTGCCTTGTCATCGCTTTTCATAGCATCAATGAATTTTCAGACCGCCTTTCTATTCAGCCGCCTTCTCCCGTTCCCTCAGTGATTTCTCGATCGTCGCCGCGATGATGTCGATGGCGACTTTGTTGTGCCCTCCCTGTGGGATGATTATGTCAGCGTAACGCTTGCTCGGCTCGATGAATTGGAGGTACATCGGTTTCACCGTCTTGGTGTACCGTTCGATCACGGTCTCGACCGTCTTTCCTCTTTCAAGGATGTCCCTTGCCATGACCCTCATGAGCCGGTCATCATCATCGGCGTCCACGAAGATCTTGATGTCCATCTGATCCCGCAGTTCCTTGCATGTGAACACCAGGATGCCTTCGACGATGATCACTTCGGCCGGTTCGACCGTCACCGTCTCGGTCTTTGACCGTGAACATGTTATGTAGGAATATACCGGTTGCTCGATTGCTTTCCCGCCTTTCAGGTTCTCCAGTTGGTCGCACAGGAGCTTGAAATCGATCGCATCCGGATGGTCGAAGTTGATCTGCTGCCTGACCTCCATCGGGAGGTGGCTGGAGTCCTTGTAGTAGGAGTCCTGCGGGATCACGACCACCCTTTCCCGGAGTCTCTCGGTTATCTCGTTGACCACCGTCGTCTTTCCGGAGCCGGAACCGCCGGCTATTCCGATCACAAGCATATTCGTTTGTCTTTAGAAGCTGTTTTAAAATAATTCCTCTTTTTTCTTACGCGGCCTTTCCGGCCATTTTCATCTTTCTCATCGGTCACGTAGCTACGGCTATGCTCCCTCTT
>CAVFMX010000032.1:0-11950 GCA_963623745.1 Bulleidia sp. | reverse complement strand
GCATTGCTGGGCATCGGTATGCCCGTCGAGCAGATCGTAAGCGTCACGGGACTGACGGCCGAGACAGTCGAGGCTCTTAAGTAAAGACCATAATCACCGAAACCGACAGAGCCCCGTCAGGCGCGGATGATCTCGACCTCGCCGCCAAGTCCGATCTTGATGATCTGGGAGGCGAGGCCGGTCGCGCCGGCTTCGAGGCGGGGATCCACAATGTAGTCCACCGCGCTTTTGATCTCCCCGGAGATGTCGGCGAACTTCTTTGGCGTGGGCTCCCCGGAGATGTTCGCGGAAGTGGAGACAATCGGACGGCAGAGCTTGTAGGTGAGCTGTCGGCAGAACTCCATCATCGGAATGCGGATCCCGACCGTGCCGTCAGCTGCCACGGCGTTGTGCGCAAGATGGTAACGGTCAGATTTCCACGGCTCTCCCTCCGCCGGAGCGGGGCAGGTCCTGGCCCCCGGGTAGATGATGGTCATCGGTCGGTCGTTGACCTCGACCAGATCAACGGCCATCGGCGGAATCTCGTCCACGTACATCGCTATCCGGTCCAGACTGTCAGCCAGCAGAACCAGCGACTTGCTGTCCGAGCGGCGCTTTATCCCGTAGATCTTCGCGACAGCCTCCGGGTTGGTCGCATCGCAGCCAAGCCCCCAGACCGTGTCAGTAGGGTAGAGGATGATCCCGCCCTCTTTCAGAACCTTCAGCGTTTCGCCAAGGATCTCGTCTATTGTCTTCTTCAGCATATTCATGAATTTAAATTCCGTGGGCAGTCAATTGCCCGCTGCCGCAGTTGCCCCCCCCCTCCCGTCTCAGACTCCATGAAGCGCAGGTAGCACGCCGTCACCGCCGTCACCGCCGCCGTCTCCGTCCGAAGGCGGCTCGGCCCCAGATGCACGGGGATGTACCCCCGCTCCACTGCCAATCGGGCCTCCTCCTGCGAGAAATCCCCCTCCGGCCCGATAAGAATCGTGATCGACGCTCCGGCCGGAGTCTCCGCAAGCACGTCCCCGATCGAACGCCGGGGCATCTCCCCCTCGAAGCAGCAGCAGATCATCCTGACCGAAGAGTCCTCCGGCTGCCCCAGGATGAAATCCCGCACGGACACCGGTTCCTCCACCTCCGGCAATTTCGCCTTCAGGCTCTGTTTCATCGCCGCCAGAGCGATCTTCCGGGATCTCTCCGCCTTGAAGATCTTCCGCTCGGAACGCACCCCGATGACCGGCGACACCACGTCCACCCCAAGCTCCGTGGCTTTCTCCACGAACCACTCGAAACGGTCGTTGTTCTTCGTCGGACACACCGCCATATTCAATGAATATGAATGTCCTCCCCATCCGGGAGCGGTCTCCAGGATCTGAGCCGCCGCACCCTTGGGCGAATCGTCCGTCAGGCGGCAGCGGTACATGTTCCCCGCCCCGTCCACGACCGTGACCTCGTCTCCGGCCCTGTGGCGCAGCACCCTCACGCAATGGGCGCTCTCGTCCGCGTCCAGCAAGGCGAGGCTTCCGTCAATCCCGTAAGCGTAGAAAATCTCCATGCCGCAAAGATAAGACTTACCGACCGGAAATCCTATCTGGCACCCCGATTTCTATTGAGAAGCTGTTTTGAAATGATTTCTCTCTTTTCTTATACGGACTTTCCTGCCATTTCCATCTTTGTCATCGGTCACGTAGCTACTGCTGCTACGCTTCCTCTTCCAAAGCCGAAACTGTCTCGAAAATTCCACATAAGATTCGGGGGGTCATTTCAAAACAGCTTCTGAACCATGAAGAGCGAAATAGGGAAGCGGTCTTGAAATGATTCCCGAAATATGCCCGGATCCCCGTAACGGCCAGATCCCCGGGATGGCCGGATCCCAGTAACGGTCGGAATCCCCGGGATGCACCGGAAACCTCGGGATGGCCGTGAATCCCCGTAACGGCCGGATCCCCGTAACGGTGGGAATCCCCGGTATGCACCGGAATCCCCGGTATATACCGGCTCCGGCTCCGGCGGAAGGAGCGTGCCTGTGGCGCAGGGCAAAGAGAAATTTCAAAAATAAACAGTAACTTTGTTCCCATGAAAAAGCGTTACGAGTCGCTGGATGTCCTCAGAGGGCTGACAGTCGCGTTCATGTGCATAGTGAACAACCCGGGATCCTGGGCGCACATATTCCCGCCCCTCCGGCACGCCGAGTGGGTCGGCTGCACACTGACGGATCTGGTCTATCCGTTCTTTGTCTTCTGCATGGGCTGCGCGATGGCGTTCTCTTTCTCTAAATATGCGACCGTCATCCCCGGGGCCTACTTCAAGGTGCTGAAGAGAGGCGCGCTGATCTTCCTTGTCGGCTTCGCCCTGAACCTGTACCCGTTTTTCCCGACTTCGCCGCACGACGGGACGTGGACCTTCTGGCAGAACTATCTCTACTGGCTCCAGCACAAAAGAGTGTTCGGTGTCCTCCAGCGGATAGGCATGGCCTACGCAATCGCCGGCTGCCTCGCCCTGTGGCTCAGGAAGCCCGGCAGGATCGGAGCCGCGATCGCGACGCTCTGCGTGGCCTACACGGGAATCCTGCTGCTCTTCGGCCGCGACCCCGGAGCCTTCACCCTTGAGGGGAACGTCTCCGTGAGGATCGACACCTGGCTTGTCGGCGGCGACCACTGCTACCACGGCTACGGCGGCACCGACTTCGACCCCGAAGGCCTTCTCGGCTCGATGACTTCCGCCTGCTCCTGCCTCCTCGGCTACCTGATCGGCTCCCTGATCCTCGGCTCCCGAATGAATATGTCCGCTTCCGAAGCCGTTGCTGCTCCCTCTCCCGTTGCTGTTCCCTCTCCCGCTGCTGCTTCCGCTCCCACTTCCGCTTCCGCTCCCACTTCCGCTTCCGCTGCCGCCGTCCGCAACGCTGGCGGTGCGGCTGACAATATTTCCGTAGCTTCCGGCAATGCGGCCGATGCGTCTTACAATGCAGGCAGGTTGTCTTACAATGCGGGCATGGCAGCTGACAATGCGGGCAGGGCGGCTGACAATGTGGGCTGGACGGCAGGCAATGCCGGCAGCGAGGCTGACAGTGCAGACGGGACGGCAGGGGCCGCTGATTCCTCCCCGGACAGGGTCGTCAACCGGATTTTCGTCTATGGCTGCCTCTCCCTGATCCTCGGCACGGTCCTTGGCATCTGGATCCCGATCTGCAAGCCCCTTTGGTCCGTCTCCTACGTATTCTTCGCCGGAGGCTGGGCGATGCTTGCCCTTGCCTTCCTTGCCTACCTGATCGACATCAAAGGCCACGGCAAACCGTTCGAACCGTTCAAGGCCATGGGAATGAACGCCCTGACAGCCTTCGTGCTTGCCGGAGTCCTCGCCAAGAGCTACGGCTTCTTCGGCTTCGCCCCCTCCCGATTCTTCGGAGCCAATGAGTACATGTCCCTCCTGTGGGCCCTGATCTTCGTCTCCGTCATCTTCTGCATCCTCTGGGTGCTTTACAAGAAGAAGATCGTGATCAAGCTGTAGCATCTTCCATCATCCGCCTTGTCATCATCATCACCCGGCATATCATCACCCCATCATCCATATCCATATTCATATATCATCATATATTATCCACCCATAATCACCTGTCAAGCCATCATTACCTCATCACCACCTATTGCCCACGTCATCGTTTAACACCTCCTCATTATTCCCATCGTCATTCCTTATCATCATCACCCCATCATCACCTCTCACAAATGTTCATCGGCCTGATTTCTGACACGCACGGCGCGTTTCCCGAAGATGTGCGTAATTTTCTGTCACCTGTGGACCGGATCTGGCACGCGGGAGATTTCGGTACCCTCCAATGCGCCCGTGACATCGCCGCGTTCAAGCCCCTTGTCGGAGTCCACGGCAACTGCGACGGCCAGGACGTGAGACAGGACTATCCCGCCTTCCAGAGTTTCGAGTGCGAAGGACTGAGGATCCTGATGATCCACATCGGCCTCCGTCCCGGCAGCTACTGGGCCTACAACCCGCACCGCCCGATCTACGACCTGCGCGCGAAAGCCCTCATCGACTCCTTCCACCCGGACATATTCATCTGCGGCCACACCCACATCCCGCAGGTCTTCCGGGACAAGCGCGAAGGCTTCCTGTTCATGAACCCCGGTGCCTGCGGCTTCCAAGGTCCCGCCGACGTGCCCCGCATGGCTCTCCGCTTCCGGATCGGATCCTCCCGCATCACCGCCCTCGAAAAGTGCGCCCTCCCACGGTAGCGCCCATTCCATACCCATTCTCCATACCCATTCTCCATTCCCGTCTTCACACCTGTTCTTCATTCCCATTCTTCACACCTGTTCTTCATCCCTGTTCTTCACACCCATTCTTCATTCCCATTCTCCATTTCTGTTCTCAACTCCTGTTCTTCATTCCCGGTCCCCTTCCTCCAGACTCTCCCGCTGAAGTTCAAAACACCTTCTGCTCCACAACGAACCACTTAAGGTAGCGCCCCTTCTATAGAGTGTAAACCGTAACCGTTTAACCTACAGTGATTTGTAGATTTCGGCCCTCTCGATCCGCCCGGTAGAAATCTGCAAATCGCTGAGCATCAATCAGCGGCATACCACCCGCTAATTGTCAAACGGTTACAGATCGGTGCAGGGACGTTTGGAAGGGCATGATTTTGTAAGTCACAGAACATCAGACCATGGCACTTCACTCAATAATTTTCAAGTAGTTACAAAAAGGTACAGGTGCGAACCTACCCGGCAGGATTTTACATGTTATTGAGATTTGGGTGGTTACGGTTCAAGCCTCGGCAGGCTCAACTCACGAAAGGTACACCCGCGAGTCAGCGGTGACTGATGCCGGTTTCCTTTTAAGGGTTCGGTTTTGGAATAGGGAGCGTAGCCGTAGCTGCGTGGCCGATGACAAAGATAAAAACGGCCGGAAAGTCAGCGCAAGAAAAAAAGTTTAAACAGCGTCTGAACGGCAGATGAAAAAATCCCCCGAAAGATGACAAAACATAAATGACGAGAAAAAGAACTGAATGTTTGGAATCGTAAGGATTATTCCTCAAATTTGCGAAAGAATGGCGACACTCTGTGCCGGAACCGTCCGCAGGCATCTGACGGGAAATCAAGTTCCGGATCAGCACCCGCAGGGAATGTACCGTCCGAAACTATGTCAAACTGAAACCGGCCGCCACGATTTTGGCAAAGCAAAAATGTGGCAGAGGTTATTTTAAAGAGAGGGGGAGATTATGAAGAGTCGAAGATTTCTTTCCGGTTCGCCGAATCACGTCTATCAACGCTCGCTGACCGGCTCGGTGATATTCTACAGCCTTGAGGACTGCCTTGTCTATTTCACCGTGTTCTGCACCTGTGCCAAAAGGTACGGCGTGACCGTGCTTGGCCTGTGCCTGATGTACGATCATATTCATCAATTGGTGGAGACTCCGGACCTGCCCTCCTTAAGCGGGTTCGAGAGGTTGGTCAATCTGAAATTCTCCTATGAGTATTACGATGACCTCAGGCAGGGATCCGGAGAGCTTACGCGAAAGACAGCCGCGCTTCCGGGAAAGGAGGCACCATTTCATTTCGGGAGCGAGGGTCGCGAAGATTCCTCGCGCGTCACTGCGGTCCCCGTCACCGGCCATCTGTTCAGATCCCCTTACGGAAGCGCTCCAAAAGTCGGAGGCAAGGCCGTCAGAACCTGCATAGCGTACATCAACAACAATCCGGTCGAACGCCACATTCACGCCGAGGCCATCAAATGGAGATGGAACTTCCTTGCCTACGCCTTCTCGGACCGCCCGTTCTCCAGAGAACTTGTCCGCCACGCCGCCTCCCGCAACCTTCGCCGGCACCTGAAAGAAGTTGAAGGCAGCCACTCCCGGGGCACCCACCTGAGGTACTCCCAACTCCGCCGGATGTTCTCCGACCTGTCTGCGGACGAACGGGGCCAACTTGTTGATTTCATGATAGTCACCTACAATGTCATTGACCATTCCCGCCTCTCCTCCCTCTACGGCAGTCCGGAGAAGATGCTGCTCGCCATCAATTCCAACACCGGCAGCGAATATGACATCCGGGAGGAGCGGCACCGCAATCCGGACACCTCCTACGGCCAGATGATGAACTACGTCATAAGAAATGAATATGTCCGCAGAGCCAAGGATGTTCTCCTTCTGCCTTCCGGAACCAAGGAGATCCTGAAGACCCTCCTCGTGCGCGACACTCTTGCGGATGAGTGGCAGGCCAGAAAGTTTCTCGGCCTCCCTCTCCCCGAGCGCAAACCATAATGTTCAATGAACGAGCGACTTGCAGATTCCTACCCTCCCGATCCGCCCGGCAGGAATCCGCAAGTTGCTGAGTGTCAGTTTGTGGCGCACCAACTTGTTAATTGCTATGCAGTTACAAAAAGGTGCCGGGGCGTTTGGGAGGGCAGGAATCCGCAAGTCACAGAACATCAGACTGTGGCACTTCACTCAATAATTGTCAAGCAGTTACAAAAAGGTGCCAGAACGAAAGTTGTTCAATTACTTGATTTTTTAACCCATTGCCAGCCACGTGCCTTAGCCCCGTCATCACCCTTGTCAGTGTTGATTTGCCGGATTGGCGCAGCTCTGTCAATGTGACAAATGGAAATTTAGAAGAAAATCCGGGCAGGAACAATGCCGATTGCCCCCTGCCGATTGACATTATGTTATATTTTGAAGAATGGAAAAAATGTGCTAATTTCGCACCGTTAAAGCGCAATTAATTCATAAAGATTATGAAACGTATATTAACGATTCTCGCAAGCGTAGCGCTTGTCGCTTCTCTGTCCGTTGCGAACGCACAGAAGAAGGAATTTGATCCTTATTGGTTCTTGCAGCTTCAGGCGGGTGCCGCCCACACTGTCGGAGAGACATCTTTCGGCGACCTCATCTCACCTTCAGCGGCCGTTTCGCTCGGCTACCGGTTCTCTCCTGTCTTCGGAGCCAGACTGAACGTGAACGGATGGCAGGGCAAGGGAGCCATCCAGGGACCTACCACTGTTTACAAGTACAACTACGTCGAGGGCGGACTTGACCTCATGGCCGATGTCGCCTCCATCTTCGCCGGCTATAAGAGCGACCGTACCCTCAACCCTTACATCTTCGGTGGAGCCGGTCTCAACTACGGTTTCGGCAACGACGAGGCCAATGACCTCAAGCCAAGGTTCCCTGACAACGCCAACTATCTTTGGGACGGCGGCAAGGCGATGTTCGCCGGAAGAGCGGGCGCGGGTCTGAACATCAGGCTCACTGACGCTCTCGCCCTCAACCTCGAAGGCAACTGCAGCTTCATCGATGACCACTTCAACTCAAAGGAAGGCTCGGAGGTTGACTTCCAGATCAAGGCCGTCGCCGGTCTCACATTCAGCTTCGGAAAGGCCAAGCCGGCTCCGGCTCCGCTGCCGGCCCCTGCTCCTGCACCGGTAGTAAGAGAACCGGAACCTGACCCGGAACCTGAACCTGTCGAGGTCGTTCCTGCTTTCGAGTCACTCACCCGCAACGTCCTCTTCGTCATCAACACCTGGGACATCCGCGACAGCGAGCGTCTCAAGATCGATGAGGTTGTCGAGGCTCTCAAGGCCAATCCTGACACCAAGGTCCGCGTCTCCGGCTACGCCGACAAGGCCACCGGTACCGCCAAGAGAAACAAGTTCCTCTCCCAGAAGAGGGCTGAAGGTGTCGCCGAGGTCATCGCCGAGGCCGGCATCGCGAAGGACAGGATCATCACTGAATATTTCGGTGACACGGTCAATCCGTTCGAGACTCCTGAGGAGAACCGTGTGGCTGTCTGCCTCGTCAAGTAATGTGGCTTGATAATTGAAAACATACGAAGGCTGGGTTTCAAACCCCGGCCTTTTTTTGAGAACAAACACAATTTTTGGGAATAAACACAAATAATAAAATCACTTTCATCATGAGAATTGTACGTGTAACAGGAAGGGAGATCCTCGACTCAAGAGGAAACCCTACAATCGAGTGCGAGGTTGAACTTGAATCCGGAATCATCGGTGTGGCTTCCGTGCCATCCGGTGCTTCCACCGGCGAAAATGAGGCTCTTGAGCTTCGTGACGGAGACTCCAAGCGCTACGGCGGAAAGGGAGTCCTCAAGGCTGTCGCCAACGTCAACGAGAAGATCGCCCCGGAGATCATCGGCATGTCCTGCCTTGAGCAGAGGGCCATCGACGAGGCCATGATCAAGCTCGACGGCACCGCCACAAAGAGCAATCTCGGAGCCAACGCCATCCTCGGCGTCTCCCTCGCTGTCGCCCATGCGGCCGCCAACTACCTTGACATCCCTCTCTACCGCTACATCGGCGGGACCAACGGCCACGTGCTTCCTGTTCCTATGATGAACATCATCAACGGCGGAGCCCACTCCGACGCCCCTATCGCTTTCCAGGAGTTCATGATCCGTCCGGTGGGTGCGAAGAGCATCGCCGAGGGAGTGAGGATGGGAGCCGAGGTGTTCCACGCTCTCCAGAAAGTTCTCAAGGGTCGCGGACTTTCCACCGCAGTCGGTGACGAGGGCGGTTTCGCTCCGAAGCTGGGCGGCATCAACGACGCTCTCGACTGCATCATGGAGGCCATTGAGAAGGCCGGTTACAAGCCGGGTGCCGACGTGACCATCGCCATGGACTGCGCCGCCTCCGAGTTCTGCTTCAAGGAGGGAGACAAGTTCTTCTACGACTACAAGCAGCTCAAGACAGGAATGGCAAAGGATCCTGCCGGAAAGAAGCTCTCTACTGAGGAGCAGATCGCTTATCTTGAGGAACTCATCAGCAAGTACCCTATCGACTCCATCGAGGACGGCCTCAGCGAGGAAGACTGGGAAGGCTGGGTGAAGCTCACCGCCGCCATCGGAGGCAAGTGCCAGCTTGTGGGCGACGACCTCTTCGTCACCAACACCAAGTACCTTGAGAAGGGCATCAAGATGGGTGCCGGCAACTCCATCCTCATCAAGGTCAACCAGATCGGCTCTCTGACCGAGACCCTCGACGCCATCGGGATGGCTCACCGCCACGGCTACACGACCGTCACCTCACACCGCTCCGGCGAGACCGAGGACACCACGATCGCCGACATCGCCGTCGCCACCAACAGCGGCCAGATCAAGACCGGCTCCCTCAGCCGCACCGACCGCATCGCCAAGTACAACCGTCTCATGAAGATCGAGATCGAGCTCGGCGAGACCGCCAGGTACGGTTACACCAAACTCAAATAATTCGGGAATATATTCAAAGAATATATCAAAAAGTCTGAAAAAAGGCAGGTTCGATGTCAAAATCGGCCTGCTTTTTTGTCATTTGGGGAAATTTCTTTAAATTTGGCGCAGAATTTTCAGCACTTTGGCTTCGCCTGCGGGAGCGGCACTTAAACAACCATATTCAAAGATGGCAGAAAAAGAAATCATAGGGTACATCGCCCAGGTCATCGGCCCGGTCGTGGATGTCCATTTCGATGTGGAATCCGACGAGTCGAAACTTCCGCGCATCCATGACGCGCTCGACATCGACAGGGGGGGAGGCAAAAGACCTTTGGTCATTGAGGTTCAACAGCACATCGGAGAGGACACCGTGAGGTGTGTCGCGATGGATTCGACGGACGGTCTGAGGCGCGGGATGAAAGCCGTGAGCGCCAACGCTCCGATCTCGATGCCCACAGGCGCGCAGATAAGGGGACGCGTGATGAACGTCGTCGGGGATTCCATCGACGGTCTCGGGGACTTGAGCGGGGACAACTCCCTGCCCATCCATCGTGAGCCACCGAAATTCGAGGATCTGAAGACCTCACAGGAGGTTCTCTACACCGGAATCAAGGTCATTGACCTTCTGGAGCCTTACCTGAAAGGCGGGAAGATCGGCCTTTTCGGCGGTGCCGGCGTGGGCAAGACCGTACTGATCAAGGAACTCATCAACAACATCGCCAAAAAGCACAACGGATTCTCGATCTTCGCCGGAGTGGGGGAGCGTACCAGGGAAGGCAACGACCTGCTGCGCGAGATGATCGAATCCGGGGTCATCAAGTACGGCGACGAGTTCGTTAAGTCGATGGAGGAAGGCCATTGGGATCTGTCCAAGGTTGACAGAAAGGAACTTGAAAAGTCTCAGGTGGCGATGGTCTTCGGCCAGATGAACGAACCGCCGGGAGCGCGTTCCTCCGTGGCCCTTTCCGGACTGACCCTCGCGGAGTCTTTCAGGGACAGCGACAAGGGTGACGGTCCGAGGGACATCCTCTTCTTCATAGACAACATCTTCAGGTTCACCCAGGCCGGCTCCGAGGTGTCCGCCCTTCTGGGGCGTATGCCTTCCGCCGTGGGCTACCAGCCTACGCTCGCCACCGAGATGGGGCAGATGCAGGAACGCATCACCTCGACCAAGAACGGCTCGATCACCTCCGTCCAGGCGGTTTACGTGCCTGCGGACGACCTGACCGACCCGGCTCCGGCGACCACCTTCTCGCACCTTGACGCGACGACGGTGCTGAGCAGGAAGATCACCGAATTGGGAATATACCCGGCTGTGGATCCTCTGGAGTCCACTTCCAGGATTCTCGACCCGAACATCGTGGGACAGGATCACTACGACACCGCCCAGAGGGTCAAGCAGATTCTCCAGAGGAACAAGGAACTTCAGGACATCATCGCCATCCTCGGCATGGACGAGCTTTCGGACGAGGACAGGCTGACCGTGAACCGCGCGCGCCGTGTGCAGAGGTTCCTGTCGCAGCCGTTCGCCGTGGCCGAGCAGTTCACGGGCGTGCCGGGCGTGATGGTGGACATCCAGGACACGATCGACGGCTTCCGCAGGATCCTTGACGGCGAGGTGGACTACCTGCCGGAGCAGGCGTTCCTAAATGTCGGCACTCTGGACGATGCCATAAAGAAAGGCGAGGCAATCCTTGCCAAGGCCAAGTAGGAATCTTTCAGACCGAATGAATATGTCAGAGAAAAGATCGGAGATGATTCTGGATGTCCTCTCGCCCGAGAGGACGCTGGTCCACGCCGCCGTGGTCACCGTCGAGCTTCCCGGCTCGAAGGGGCGTTTCGAGGTCTTGAGGGATCATGCCGCCCTGGTTTCTTCACTGGATAGGGGACAGGTGACGTACCGGACCCCTGAAGGGACTGAAGAAAGTCTGGACATAACCTCCGGTTTTGTGGAAATCAATGACAATCACATTGTCGCTTGCGTGGAACTGTGATGGGAAAGTGGTTTTGCATATTCATCAGCCTTCTGCTTCCGTTGTCTTTGACTGCGGAGGCGACATCGGCCGCGGAACCCGCCGGATCGGCACTGACCCGACCGGCTGCCGGATTGCGGGCGGTTCTGGAGACGACATCGGCCGCGGAGACTTCTGGATCGGTTCCGGATTCACTTTATCAGGCCGCCGAGTCTGCTGAAGCTCAAGACAAAGGCTTCGACATGGACGAGTACCTCTACGGCCACGTCCGCGATGCTTACGAGTGGCACATCACCACGGTCAATGGCCACCACGTCAGCATTCCGCTGCCGGTGATCGTCGTGAGCAAGACCGGGAACGGCATCCGCATGTTCAGTTCCAGGCATCTGGAGCACGGCGGGGAGTATCAGGGATTCCGCATCGCCCCCGCCGGCAGCAGGTACGAGAACAAGATTGTCGAGCTTTCCGCCGACGGTTCCGAGGTCAGACCGTGGGACTTCTCCATCACGAAGAACGTTCTGGGGCTGATGATCAACTGCGCCCTGCTGCTGTTCATCGTGCTGGGAACCGCCCGGTGGTACAGGAAGCACGATGCCCGGGAGGAGGCTCCCAAGGGCGGCGTGGGCCTTATGGAGATGCTTGTGACGATGATCGAGAACGATGTCATCAAGGGCTGCGTGGGGGAGGACTACAGGAAGTTCTCGCCTTACCTGCTGACGGCGTTCTTCTTCATATTCCTGAACAACCTGATGGGAATCATCCCGTTCTTTCCCGGCGGAG
>CAVFMX010000031.1:0-16795 GCA_963623745.1 Bulleidia sp. | reverse complement strand
GTTGTATATAAAACGAACTTAACAAATAGACAACAAAAAGAACTTTTGTCTGTCCAAAGGCAAAGGTATTAAGATTTATTGAATATGCAAGGGTTTTTGTTAATTTTTTAAAACGATTTTTACTTTAATCGTTCGCAAAAAGTTCGCTGTTTGCTTACAAATTAACGCCACGGAGCCGGTCTACCCGTTCCTGTACTCGTTCGGGGTCAGTCCGGTGTGCGCCTTGAAGAACTTGTAGAACACGGACGGATTCGGAAAATGCAGTTTGAAGACAATCTCCTTGATGCTGTCATCGGTGTACTTGAGCATGTTCTTGGCCTCAAGGATGACAAAGGAGTCGATCCAGTCAGGAGCCGAACGCCCGCTGACCTGCTTGATGAGTTTGGAAAGATATTTCGGAGTCAGACCCAGACGGTTGGCGTAGAACGCCATGTTCCGCTCCGATGTGTGATGTTCGGTAACGAGCGACATGAAGTGTTCGAAGATCAGCTTCACTCTGGTGTTGATCGCCGCCCCAGGCATTTCAGGAGTCCTTTCCGCACTCTTCTCCATCAGGCCGCCAAGCATGTAGAACAGCGACGCTATCAGGGATCCGACGGCCTCCCTCTTGTTCGGCACGTCTGAGGAAAGGATGTCTCCGAAAAGATCCAGGTATCTGGAACAGAAAGCTATGTTTTTGTCACTTAACCGGATGCACGGCTCTGTCAGAAGTTTCATGCGGTCATCGAAAATTTTCTTAAAGTCGAAACTTATGCTGGAAAGATACTCCTTGGAGATTGCCACCACGATGAATTCGAACACGCTGTCCTCATCCTGCCGCGACCTGTTTATCTTGATGATGTTTCCCGGTGTCCCCACAAACATCGTCCCCTTGCTCATTGAATATGATCTTAGGTTGATCTCCACGTCCAGTCTGCCTGATTTACAGAAAATAGCGATGTAGGCATCACTGCGGCAAGGATATTTCAGAAACTGGTGGTCATTGCTGTACTTGACGTCCATGATGAAGAAGTCGTCTCCAAGCTGGAGTTCGTTCTGTACAGGGATGAGTTTCCGGATCTGCTTGAGACCTATGTTCAATAACGAATCTGGCATGCCGTGAAATGTTTTCTTAGTGTCCGGCGGTAAAATTAGAAAATATTCCTATTATTGCAAAATTTCGCAATATTCTACCTTTTGACAGTCACTGCGTCCGATCATTCATCATATTGGTGTAATTTGGCAGTTAATTTGTAGTGAACCAACTTCTTGACATGACAACGAAAATAAGATTCAAGAATATGAACAAGTACATTGTCAAAATCACGTTCCTCGCCCTGACCCTGATGCCGGTGGCGATGAGCGCCCAGCAGACTCTGACGCTGGAACAATGCCGTGAAATGGCGATCGGGAACAACAAGACCTTGAAACAGGCCGAGGCGAAAGTCGAGATGTCCGGCTACGACCGCAAGATAGCGTTCGCGAACTATCTCCCCAACATCTCCGCCACAGGAGCTTACATCTACAACGCCAATGACATCGCCCTTGTCAGTGACGCGACATCGCAGAAGCTTCAGAACATGGGGACTCTGATCCATTCACAGACCCAGAGTTTCGCCCAAGAACTGATGACTGCCATAAAATCCAATCCTGCCGCGGCTCTCGAGTACATGAACAGCCCGATGTGGCAGACTGTTCTCGGTGCCTTGTCCCAGACGGAGATGTCACAGACCATCAATGCTTTGGGCAAG
Source organism: Bulleidia sp. (assembly GCA_963623745.1). Classification (GTDB taxonomy): domain Bacteria; phylum Bacteroidota; class Bacteroidia; order Bacteroidales; family UBA932; genus Cryptobacteroides. Next base: position 15,065 of record CAVFMX010000031.1, on the reverse strand, counting down.
GAAATCGACGATGCTTTCCATCCGGATCTGCACAACATATTCGCAGGTTCGGTGACAGTCCAGCAGCCAGTCTTCATGGGCGGAAAGATTGTTGCCGCCAACCACATTGCCAAATTGGCGGAAGAGCTGTCAAAGACACAGTACGACCAGCAGTACCAGCAGGTGATCGTGGATGTCGATCAGGCGTATTGGCAGATCGTCTCCATCGCCAACAAGAAAAAACTGGCCGATGCCTATGCCGACCTCCTTCACAAGATGGAGCATGATGTCGATCTTTCCGTCCGGGAAGGGGTTGCCACGGAGTCCGATGCCCTTCAGATAAAGGTGAATGCCAACGAGGCGGACATGCTCAAGACGAAGGCCGACAACGGTCTCACTCTCGCCAAGATGCTTCTGTGCAAGCAGATCGGTCTGGAACTCAATTCAGAGATTGTCCTTGCCGACGAGACGCTTTCCGACATTCCTGTCCCGCAGATCGGCACAGGGAAGGATCTCGAACGGATCTATGCTGACAGGCCGGAAACCAGAAGCCTTGAGCTCGCGTCCAGAATCTACGATGGGAAGGTCAGGGTCGCCAGAGCCGACATGATGCCGCAGATCGCCCTGATGGCCGGCTATTCGGTCACGAATCCTAACATCAAGAACGGTTTCCAGAAAGACTGGGGCGGATTCTTCAATGCCGGCGTGATGGTCAACATCCCGATTTTCCACGGCTTCGAGGCTTTCAGCAAGACACGCAAGGCCAAGGCGGAGGCCACCATCTACAGAACCCGGCTGGAGGATGCCAAGAACCTGATCAACCTTCAGGTCACCCAGCTCCGCAAGCAGGAAGGCGAAGCGCTCGAAAAACTTACTATGGCCCGGAACAACCTTGCGAGTGCCGAGGAGAACCTCCGCACCGCGACAGTCGGCTTCGAGGAAGGCGTGATCGAGACAAACACGGCACTCGCCGCTCAGACCGCATGGCTCAAAGCTCATTCTGAATATATTGACGCAGGAATCGAACTCCAGATGCTCGCCGCCAATCTCGACAAGGCCGAGGGCAACAACCGCGTTCAGGAGAGATAATCAAAGGAAATAATAAAAATCAATGAATATCATGGAAAAGGAAAAGAAAAGCTACAATCTCGTGATCGGCATTGTGGCGCTCATAGTGATCATTCTTCTGATCGCTGTCATCGGCTATTTTGTCTCGAAACCAAAGCCTCTGGTGATTCAGGGCGAGGCTGAGGCCAGTGAGTACAGGGTCTCCGGCAAGGTTCCCGGCAGGATCGAGGAAATGTACGTCAAGGAAGGCCAGATGGTCAGCAAGGGCGACACTGTGGCGCTCATCGACTCCCCTGAGGTTCGCGCGAAACTCGCCCAGGCCAACGCCGTGAAGGCGGCCGTGAGCGCCCAGAGCCAGAAAGCCCGGAACGGTGCCAGACAGGAGCAGATCATAGGCGCGTACGAACTCTATCAGACAGCCCTTGTGCAGGAGGACGTGATGAGGAAGTCTTTTGAGAGAATCCAGAAGCTTTACGACCAGAAGGTCATCGCCGCACAGAAGTATGATGAGGTCAAGGCAAAGTACGATGCCGCCGTCGCCCAGACAAAGGCTGCCAAGAGCCAGTATGACATGGCTGTCAACGGTGCCCGCGCCGAGGACAAGGCTTCCGCCCAGGCCCTCGTGGATCAGGCCGACGGTGCCTTGATGGAGGTTGAGTCCTACCTTGGCGAACTGTACCTGACCGCTCCGTCGGACGGAATCATCTCCGCCATATTCCCGAAGGTCGGGGAGCTGGTCGGCCAGGGTGCTCCTGTGGCGAGTGTCACGGACCTGAACGACATCTGGTTCACGTTCAACGTCCGCGAGGACTATCTCCACGGCATGAAGCAGGGTGACAAGATCACCGTGATCATTCCGGCCCTTGACGGGAAAGAGATCCCTGCCACTGTCAACTACGTTGCCGTCCGCGAGTCCTACGCCACTTGGAAGGCAACGAAGGAGACCGGAATGTACGATGCCAAGACATTTGAGGTCAGAGCCGTTCCGGACGTGAAGGTTGACGGCATACGCCCGGGCATGTCTGCTATCGTAAAGTAAGGGATCATGAACAATTGGCAGAAAATAGTGGCGGTGGCCCGCCGCGAGCTCAGGATCATCAGGCAACGCCCGATCTATCTTCTGGGTTCCGTGGGGGTGATCGCTTTCTGCGCCATATTTTTCCTGACATTCCTGAAGGCCGGTCTGCCAAGCGACATTCCTATCGGTCTGGTGGACTATGACTATTCGTCAACCTCCAGGAATTTCAGCCAGCAGCTGGACGCGACCCAATTGGGCAAGGTCGTCCACTACGATTCGTTCGCAGCGGCGAGGGAGGACATGAACAGGGGGAAGATCTCCGCCGTGTGTGTCATTCCTGTCGGGATGAACGATGACATCCAGGCGAGCAGACAGCCGAAGATCACATTCTATGTCAACGGCCTGTACTTCGTCAGCGGGGCGTTGGCCTGGAAGGATCTGCTGACGATGGTCAACCTGACCAACGGAGCCGTGCAGAGACAGGCGTTCAGGGCCAGAGGCTACAACGACAGCCAGATAATGGGCATGATCAGGCCGATAGACATCGACCTGCACCAGATCGGCAATGTCACCACCAACTACAGCTACTACCTCACGAGCGTCCTGCTTCCGGGCGTGCTGGAGATGATCGTGATCATCGTCCTGATCTATTCATTGGGAGCGGAACTGAAATACGGTACCTCCAGGCATCTGCTTCATACTTCCGGGGACTCGATCGTGACGGCTCTCGCCGGCAAGCTGCTGGTGTGGACGCTGACGTTCTCCGCGATAGGACTGATCCTGATTCTGCTTCTGTACCACAGGCTTAACTTCCCGCTGGCCGGTTCGATCTGGAACATGTTCATCGGAATATTCCTGATGGTCTTCGCAAGCGAGGCGATCGCCGTGTTCATCATCGAGATGCTCCCGGTGCCGAGGCTGGCCCTCAGCATCGGAGCACTCTACAGCGTGCTCGGATTCTCGCTCTCGGGCTTCACTCTCCCTATAGAGGCCATGCCGCCTTACATTCAGGGGCTTGCCGAGGCATTCCCTCTGAGGCACTACTATGAGTTCTATGTCCAGGAGGCCATCTTCGGTGCCGGATTCGCAGGATGGTGGAGACAGGCAGTCTACCTGCTGCTTTTCATCCTCGTCCCGCTCATCGGACTGCCACGCCTGAAGAGGGCATACATCCATCAGAATTTCCCTAAAGACTGACAAGACATGAAAAGTTCATACGCAAAGACTTGGATCAAGGACTTTTGGGGCATATTCTGCCATGAGTTCCGCCAGATTTTCTCGGACAGCGGCGTGCTGCTGATCTTCCTGGTGGCCGGACTGGCCTATCCTCTCCTGTACAATGTCGTCTATCTCAACGGAATCCTTTCCGACACCCCGATCGCCGTGGTGGACAATGCCGACTGCCCGGAGAGCCATCGCTTCATAAGGGAGATCGACGCCACGAGGGAGGTCGAGGTCGCGGCGAAATGCGTGAATATGGCCGAAGCGGAGAAGATGATGCAGGAACGCAAGGTCAACGGCATTCTCATGTTCCCGTCCGACTTCGGGGAGAAACTGGCAAGGAACGAGACTTCCACCGTGTCGCTGTACGCGGACATGAGCAGTTTCCTGTACTACAAGAACGCCCTGATGGCCACCAACTTCGTGATGCTTCACGAGGTCGGGCAGATCCAGATGGAAAGGTACTCGATGCTTGGCATGACGGAACAGTCAGCCTCGCAGACCGTGAAGCCTCTCGGCTACGAGGACAACAATCCCTACAACCGGGCTTCCAGCTACAGCTTCTTCCTTATTTCGGCCATCCTGATGATCATCATCCAGCAGACGTTGTTCTACGGAATGTCCCTTCTGGTGGGGACCGCGAGAGAAAGGAACCGCAGTTTCGCCTCGCTCCCGGACAGGCTTGAGGGACACGGAGTAGGCCGTGTGGTTCTGGGGCGCGGAGGAGCCTACTGGCTGCTGTACCTTGCCGTGGGCATGTACATAGCCTTCATCGTCCCGGCCATATTCGGAATCCCTCAAAGAGGAGAGTTCCACGATGTACTGGCGTTGCTGGTGTTCTTCATCACCGACTGCGTGTTCTTCAGCATGACCTGGAGCACGTTGATCACGAGAAGGGAATCCGTGTTCGTCCTGTTCCTCGCCATGTCGCCGGTGGCTCTGTTCCTGACAGGCTGCTCATGGCCTACGGTGGCGTTCCCCGGATTCTGGAAAGTGTTCTCCTACATCTTCCCGTCCACATTCGGCGCTCAGGGATTTATCAACATGAGTACCGCCGGCGGTGACATGGGAGCCGCGGACGTGCAGATGAAGGCGATGATTGTCCAGACCATCATCTATTTCTTCCTTGCCTGCGCCGCGATCTACATCGAGAACTGGGTTCTCCGCCACAAGGAGGCCCTGATCGAAAAGCGCAACCGCTTCGAGAAGCGTGTCGGAATCGACCGCGCCGAGGACACGAAAATCATCGCCGGGGAATAGGCGTCGGTCCGGCAAAAATAAACTCCCCTCAGACTTTTGCACGTCACCAAAAGTCTGAGGGGAGTTTATTTTACGGACAGGCTCCGTTTTTTGAAATTTATTTGCTAAATTTGTGAAATATGCCACGGAATAATTCAGATAACATAAAACATCTTACAAATGGAAAAAAAACAACAAGGTAACATTTTCGCTATTGTGATCATGTTCTTTCTGTTCGCGATGATCTCATTCGTGACAGGATTCCAGAATCCGTTCGGAGTCATTGTGAAGCAGCAGTTCGCCGCATCGAACTTCATGTCCCAGCTTGGTAACGCCGCCAACTTCATCGCCTATGCGTTCATGGGTCTGCCGGCGGGATTGATCCTGTCCAAGAAGGGCTACAAGTTCACCGCCCTCGCGGCCGTGACAGTCGGATTCGTCGGGGTCGGCATCACATTCCTCTCAGGAATTGCGGGCAGCTTCGCCGTCTATCTTCTCGGCGCGTTCATCTCCGGTTTCTCGATGTGCATGCTCAACACGGTTGTGAACCCTATGCTCAACACCCTTGGCGGTGGCGGAAACAAGGGCAACCAGCTCATTCAGTGGGGAGGTTCCTGCAACTCATTGAGCGCCACGATTGTTCCGGTCCTCGTAGGTTATCTCATCGGTGACGTGACGAAGGACACCCAGATCGCCGATGCCAACCCTGCGCTTTTCATCGCCATGGGCATCTTCGCCCTAGCGTTCATCATCATCGCATTCTCCCAGATTCCGGAGCCGGAACTTGAGGCTGCCGCCGCTGCCGGGAAAACCGGTCAGCTCACTATGGGCGAAAGCGTGAAGGGTGCTCTTTCCTTCAGGCATTTCGTGCTTGGAATCATCGCGATATTCGTTTATGTCGGAGTTGAGGTAGGCATCCCTAACTTCGTCAACCTTTACATGACATCAGCCGAGATCGGCATCAGTGCCGCCGTTGCCGGGACGATTGTCGGAATGTACTGGTTCCTGATGCTTTGCGGCCGTCTCGTTGGCGCTTCCGTCGGCGGCAAGGTCTCCAGCCGTACGATGGTCAGCTTCGTGGGAACCGTTGCCATCATATTCCTTCTCTTTGGCATGTTCCTCGGTGACACGACAACCGTCAAGTTCCCTGCGATCACTTCCCAGCTTTCATTCTCCCTTGCGGAGATTCCGATCGGAGTGATGTTCTTCATCCTTTGCGGTCTCTGCACTTCCGTCATGTGGGGAGCTATCTTCAACCTTGCCGTTGAAGGACTCGGCAAGTACACATCAATCGCTTCCGGTCTGTTCATGGTGATGGTTTGCGGTGGCGGAATCCTCCCTCTCATCCAGGGTGCCGTCGCAGATGCGACCAACTATCTGATGAGCTACATCGTCGTCATCGCAGGTGTCGCCTACATCCTCTGGTACGCCCTTTTCGGCTCCAAGGTGAAGAAAGCGGCTTAGTTTGAAATCACGTCCCGGCGGAACTTGACCCGCCGGGCCAATCATAAACATCACTATGGAACAAAATCTGGTAATAGGAATAGATGTGGGTGGACAGACCACCAAATGCGGCGTGGTTGACGCACGTGGAACCGTGCTTGCGCAGACCGTCATCCGCTCTGACACACACACGACAGTCGAGCCTTACATTGAGGAACTTGCATCGGCTCTGAAGAAGATCATCGCTGACGCCGGAGCCGAAGGCCAGATCCGCGGAATCGGAGTGGGGGCTCCCAACGCCAACTACTACACAGGCGAGGTTGAGAATGCCGTGAACCTTTCGTGGGGAAGGGCGGGCTCGATCCCTTTCGCAAAGATGCTGACCGAAGCCATGGGCGGCATCCCTGTAACCCTCACCAACGATGCCAACGCCGCAGCAATGGGCGAGATGACCTACGGAGCCGCGAGGGGGATGAAGAATTTCATCATGATCACTCTCGGAACCGGAGTCGGCAGCGGAATCGTCATAGGCGGCGAGATGGTTTACGGCCATGACGGGTTCGCCGGCGAGCTTGGCCACACGACGATCGTGCGCCACAACGGACGTCACTGCAACTGCGGCAAGAACGGTTGCCTTGAGACCTACTGCTCAGCCACGGGAGTGGCCAGAACCGCCCGCGAGTGGCTGGACATGAGCGATGAGCCGTCATCCCTCCGCAGTCTTGACAGCATCTCCTCAAAGGATGTCTATGATGCGGCCAAAGAAGGCGACAGACTTGCGATCAAGATCTTTGAATACACCGGCACACTCCTCGGCGAGGCTTTCGCCGACTTCATCGCGTTCTCCGCTCCGGAGGCCATCGTCCTCTTCGGCGGTCTCGCCAGAAGCAAGGAGTTCCTCACCGAGCCGATTCTCCGATCGATGAACGACAACCTCCTTCCTCTCTGGAAGAACAAGGTGCAGCTCGTCTATTCCCAACTCAAGGAATCCGACGCCGCCATCCTCGGAGCCTCCGCCCTCGCCTGGGAACGATAGACCTCCCCAGATGCGACATCTGGCTTGGCCTTGAGCCTTGCCGGAAGCCGTCATAAAGAGCGAACCTTCCATCAACCGTGGAGCGTAACCTCTTGTGCATGAATATTCAGACGCACCCTCCCTGTGCCCGTTCCGGGTAGAAGGAGGGTGTGTCTTTGTTGATGTTCAACTAATTGGCCGCCACGGTTGGTACAGGAAAAGCGGATGTCGCTTTCGCCAACTTGGTCGGCAGGAAGGTCGGAGATAAAAGCAATCAAGGCCGGCGAAATCGCTGACCTTGACTTGCGGAGAGAACGAGATTCGAACTCGTGATACGGTTACCCGTATGCAGGTTTAGCAAACCTGTGGATTCAGCCACTCTCCCACCTCTCCGGATGTTCTGGCCGAACGGTTGTCAAACCTTTCGTCGCTGTTTGGACTACAAAGATACAAATTTTTCTTTGTTTCCAAGAAACTTGCGAAGAATCTCAAGAAAAACCTGACGGAACTTCTCATTTTTCCACAATGGTGAGATTGCCCCGAATCATAGGGTAGCGCAAAGTTCCGTAAGGAACGCCGCCGATCATGTAGCGGAATGCGGCGAAAATCAGACCGTCAACCTGTCCCTCGCCCCAAATCCCGTCATCCTTGAACGACATCGTCGTCTTGCCGGAAGTCCTGTCCCACGCAACCGAAGCCTTGGCGTACAGCGATTCCGATATGCTGAAACTCAACGCTCCCGAGTCAAAGACACAGACAAACACATTCCAGGAAACGGAGCTGTAGTCTATCGGTCCGACGTACTGGCGGTTAGGAATCTTCAATGAAAAGTCTTCCTGATTGAAGACAGCATTGAACACCCAGTCATATTCGGGAACCCTCACCGTCATAACTCCCTGAAATCCAGTCCCCGGAAGACTCCACAGTGATTCCGGTGTTTGAGACAACCGGAACGGACCTGTCGGCGGCAGCGTCATCCAGCACGTAGGAAAGCCCCCTCTGCATCTTCGCATAGACCCCGAACTGCTCCGCCGTCACGCGGAGGCTTTCTTCGCCCGAAGTCACCCAGATGCTTGAATACCTGTTCTCAAGCCCACCATATCCCCCGACCGTGACAGTCACGGTGGAGCCTTGGGCGGAGACCTCGCACCACGGCTGCTCGGCCACAACCTCGAACTCCCCGTCGCAGGAAACCTCGATGGTGCCGACACCTCCCTCCGGAGCGAAAGCGATCTGCGACTTCACGATGTCCAGAACCGGCCGGACCTCTGCGGACTGCTCCTCCTCGGAACAGGAAGACAAAGCGGCCACCAACAGGACGTTACTTGCTATCTTTTTCATAACTACTTCTTTGTCAAATTATTAAGAATTGGGAAAAAGTACCTGTTGTAAGGATCCCTTCCGGTGGCCTTGTACCACCCGACGGAATTGCCGTCCGAGTCAAACTCCCAGAATATGAATGACTTTGTCCCCGTGAGTTCCTCATAGCCATTTACAGTCCAAGTGAAGACCGGATTCTCCTCGTCCCCGTTCCACACCGTCTGCATTCCGGCGTCGGTGCTCCTTGAAAGGATGCCGTTGTCGGAATCCCAGGCACAGAGCCACACGCTGCCGCCGGAAGCCGTGGAGCCGACCGTCTGGGAATTCCACTCAAGGCGGCCGAGAGTGCGGTTATAGTTCAGGACAATGTTGTAGTAGGAACTCAGTCCGGACATTATGTACGTGTGGTTGACAGGGTCAGGGGTCAATGTCACATTGGCGACGGCGGAATTGTTCCTGTAGTTGAAGACATAGTCTCCGGCTCATTCTCGTAGCCGATGGAGGCTTTTCCGGAGTCGAATTTGAGGACGAAGTTGTAGCCGCCGTAATCCTTCGCTGAAGTGGCGGCGAAATATTCCATTCTCCAGCCATATTCAGCGCCCTCAAGAGTGGATTTGATGTCAGCCATGCTCTCCTGAAGCCTCTCAGAGGCGGATTTGTCAAAAGCCATAGCCTCATCTTTAATGATGTGTAACCATTACCCGAGTTTCAAGGTCAAGGCCACGAAATCCTCGACACTCAGACGTTCGGGCCGGAGGTCAAAGATGGGATCGGAAAGGATTGTCGGATCCGAATCCGGTCTAACCAACGGCTTCAGGGAGTTGCGCAAAGTCTTGCGACGCTGGCCGAAAGCGGTTTTCACGACCGTCCGGAAAGACTTCTCATCGCAGCCGAGGGACGTGCGGGAATTGCGGATAAGCCGGATCACGGCGGACTGGACCTTGGGCGGAGGGTTGAACGCGCCCGAACCCACTGTGAAAAGATACTCGATGTCATACCACGCCTGAAGGAAGACAGACAGGATTCCGTAGGTCTTGGTGCCCGGCTTCTCGGCGATGCGCTCGGCGACCTCCTTCTGGATCATGCAGACCACCTCGGGGATGCGGTCGCGATGCTCAAGGATCTTGAAGAAAATCTGCGAGGAGATGTTGTAAGGGAAATTCCCTATCACTGAATATTCCCCATCGAATATCCCGTCCAGACCGATCTTTAGGAAGTCGCCTTCAATCAGGTTATCCCCCAACTTCGGGTAATGCTTCTTCAGATAGACGACAGACTCGTTATCGATTTCGATGACCTTCAGCGCCAACTCCTCCCGAGACAGCAGGTACTGGGTAAGAACCCCCATTCCGGGGCCGACCTCCAACGCCTGATGTCCATGAAGAGCTTCGACGATGTTCTTCGCAATGCCCTGGTCAGTCAGAAAATGCTGGCCGAGCGCCTTTTTCGCACGTACTTCCATAGGGACAAAGGTACGGAATATTCCTCGATTTTGCAGACGTGAAAACTCTCGCCTACTTCTTGGCGGTGGTGCAGCGGTTCACAAGGTAGGCGATGGAGACGTACGGGATGCCGGAGTTGGTGGCGAGACCGATCTCGCAGGTGCGGCTGTTGGAGTAGCCGACAGGAATGCCTTTGACCTGGGCTTTGAGCTTGCGGAGAGCGTACTTGTTCAGCTCCGGGTGGGTCATGCCTTTGTCGCCGGCGAAACCGCAGCATCCGACCCCTTCCGGGACAATCACGTCAGATGAACACAGGCGTGCGAGTTCCAGCATCTTGTCTGTCTTGTGCATCAGGCGCATGGAGCAGGTGAGATGAATGGCGACAGGAGTGTCCGTTCTGTGGAAATCCAGCCTGTCGGCCATGAATTCAAGGATGAACCCGACCGGTTCATAGAGTCTCATCTTCTTGATTTTCTGCTTCATACGGTGAAGACACGGACTCTGGTCGCAGAGGACAGGATAGCGGCCTTCCTCACTGGCTTTCCAGAGCGCTTCCTCCAATTCCCCGGTCTTCCTGTCAGCGATTTCGGGCATTCCTTTGCTTTCCCAGATCGTGCCGCAGCAGAGGGACGACATGTTCTCCGGGAAGATCACCTCGTAGCCTGCTTTGCCCAGCAGCGAGACCATCTCCTCGACCAAAGGCCTGTCCACGGCATGGTGGTGCTTCGGAAGACCCATCATCTGGTTGATGCAGCTCGGGAAATAGACCACTTTGTCGGTTCGAGGGGTCACTTCGACAGACTCACCGACCGTCGAAGCGACTGCTCTTACCATAGTCTTAAGCGACTTGGGAACATTGTAGGCCTTCGGCGTGGCAGGAGTCCAGAGCGGAAGCCGGACGGCATTGTGGAGCCAGCGGCAGAGACCGCTCATCGCAAGGTCGCCAAGCACGGTCTCTCCGGCGGTGGCCATCCTCAAGGCTCCGCGAAGACCTGACTTGACTCCGGAGTAATGCCGGGCGGCGAAATTCCAGACACCGTGGCCGAAAGCCCCCGGGAGCATATTCATTCTCCTCAACTGGTGAGTGAGGACGGCGACGTTGATGCCCATCGGGCAGGAAGTCGAGCAAAGGCCGTCCCCGGCGCAGGTCTGCTCTCCGGCGTAGGAATATTCCTTCTCAAGCGTCCGCAGACGATCCCGTTCGGCAGCCGTAGGATTCGGCAACGCGCGCAATGACGTTATTTCCCGTTGAGCTGCAATCCGCGTCCTTGAAGAAAGCGTGAATCCGCAGGACAGGCAGTTCACCTCGCAGAAGCCGCACTCTATGCATTTGTTCAGCTTCTTGTAAATCTCGGCCAGTTCAGACTCCACAGCCTTGCCTTCATCCGTCCAAGGCTTCAGCACGGGCAGCGCCTTGAAATTCCGCAGGAAACACTTCGGATCGTCATTGAAGATCACGCCCGGGTTCAGAAGTCCATGTGGGTCAAACAGTTCCTTCACACGCTTCATTATCCCGAACGCCTTGTCGCCCCACTCGTAGGAGACGAACGGAGCCATATTCCTGCCTGTTCCGTGCTCGGCCTTCAGGGAGCCGTCGTATTTCCCGACAACCATTTCCGCCACATCGCGGATCATCGCCTCGTAGCGCTTCACTTCCGCCTCGGAATCAAACGACTGGTTGATGATGAAATGGAAATTCCCCTCAAGGGCGTGGCCGTAGATGCAGGAGTCATCGTAGCCGTGCCGGTCCAGCAGAGCCGACAGATCAACCGTAGCGTCCGGCAGATCCTCGATGTGGAAGGCGATGTCCTCGATGAGGCAGGTCGTTCCCTGACGGCGCATCCCGCCGACGGAAGGGAATATTCCCGAACGGATGGCCCAGTATTTTCCGGTGACGGCAGGTTCGCTGCTGAATATGAAAGAGTTGCCTTCCGCATCATTCAGCACGGCGAAACGGCGCAGAACCTCCGAGAGTTTACCGATGTTGGCATCCAAGTCCGTCTGGTCCGCCCCGGTGACCCGAAGCAGAAGAGCGGTCAGATCCTTGTCGGGATGATCCTTTAGCATCGGGTCGTCCACAGATGCAAGCGATCGTTTGTCAAGCAGTTCAGCCGCATCCAGCACCGCCGGATCGACTTCTTTCTTGAGTGCCACGACAGCTTCGGCGGCTTCCCTTATCGTCCCGAAATAGACCATTGCGGACGCTTCCCGGGAAGGTAGCGGCAAGGTCTTCATCGTGACCCGGCTCATAAACGCCAGCGTCCCCTCCGAGCCGACCAGCAGGTGGGCGATGATGTCGAACGGATCCTCGAACCTAATGAAAGGGAATATATTGAGTCCGGTGACGTTCTTTATTGAATATTTGTACCTTATCCGGTCGGAGAGTTCCTTGTCGGCACGGATTTCGTCCCTCAATCCCTCTATCTTCCGGATGAATTCCGGATGAGATGCCCGGAAAGCATTTCTGGATACCTCGTCACCTGTGTCAAGAACCGTCCCGTCCACGAACACCATCCGGACGCTTTCCAGTTCCCTGTCGCTGTTGGCGTGGGTTCCGCAGCTCATTCCCGAGGCGTTGTTCATCACGATTCCGCCGACCATGCAGCTCCCGATGGAGGCCGGATCCGGGCCGAACTTCCTGCCGTATGGTTTCAGGATCGAGTTCACCCTCGCACCGATGATTCCGGGCTCAAGAGTGATTTCGGAAGCGTCATCCGAGACCTTGTACCTCTCCCAGTTCTTGCCTGCGACAATCAGCACCGAATCGCTGACGGCCTGACCCGAAAGACTGGTTCCGGCGGCTCGGAAAGTCACCGGAACACCGAACCCGGATGCGGTCTTCAGAATCTCCGAGACTTCCTTCTCGCCGGACGAACGGATGACGATCTTAGGCACAAGCCTGTAGAAGCCGGCATCCGTACCCCAGGCGAAACGTCTGAGTTCGTCCGTGCAGATTCTGTCCTTCGGCACGAATCGCCGGACAGCCTCAAGAAACCGGGTGTGTTTATCCTCCATATCCCTAAGCCATCGCGGCCTCCACATCGTCCGGCCGGATCGGGAGTCTGTTCGGACCTGTGCGACGGGCTCCGTCCTCCGTCACAAGCACATCGTCCTCAAGCCGGATTCCGCCGAAGTCGAGGTAGTCGTGTTCAAGCTTGTAGTAGTTCACGAAGCCCTTGTCGCGCTTCTCGCTCTTCCATTTCGCGATGAGGGCAGGAATGAAGTAGATCCCCGGCTCATCGGTGATGACATTGCCCGGAACGAGCCTGCGTGCCATCCTGAGGCTGCCGAGACCGAGCTGCTCCGAGCGCGTCTGATCCGGATCGTAACCCACGAGATCCTCTCCGAGATCCTCCATGTCGTGGACGTCAAGGCCCATGTTGTGGCCGAGACCGTGCGGTTGGAAAAGTCCCGCCACACCTTCGTGAAGCATGTTGTCAAGATTGCCGCGCACGATGTCCAGCGAGCGAAGATCCTCAAGCATCAGTCTCGCGACGGCCAGATGCACGTCCCTGTAGGACACTCCCGGCTTTGTCAGACTGAACGCCAGCTCGTTGCAGTCGCAGACGATCTGGTAGATGTCCCTCTGCTTTCTGGTGAACCTGCCGCCGGTCGGCAGGGTGCGGGTGAAATCCGAGGCGTAGTGCATGTTGTTCTCGGCTCCGGCATCGATCACCATCAGTTTGCCCGGCTCGATCACTTTGTCATGAATATGGTTGTGCAGGGTTTCGCCGTGCTGTGTCAGGATCGTCGGGAATGACACACCCCAACCCTCGCTGAGGGTCACGCCTTCCATCTTTCCGACAACCTCCTGCTCGACGATCCCGACCTTGACGCTTTCGCGGGCGGTAGTGTGCATCCTGTAGCCGAGAGCGCAGGCATCGTCAATCTGCTCAATCTCACATTGTTCCTTCACGAGTCTCATTGAGATGACAGCCTGCACAAGTTCCTTGGAGGCGTGCCTGCCGCCGTCCTCGTCAACAGGGGCGACTCTCGCCACGTCTTCGTTGGAGATTCCGACCAGAGAGGCAAGCTTCATCGTGTTGTAGTACCGGCTCGGAGGAAGGAAATGAATGTTCCTGCCTGTGGCGAGGGCCTTTGTGACGGCGACGTTCAGCGAACCATAAGAGGCCGAATTGCTTACGCCGACCTCGGTGGCCTTTGACGCGACCGAAGGCTGAGGACCCATCCAGATGATGTCGCCGATCTCCACATCGTCGGCGAAGATGGTCTCCTCTCCGCTGTCAAGGTCAAGGACAGCCGCATAGCGCGGCTCGTCGAGGCCGAAATAGTACAGCCACGATGAGTCCTGACGGAATTTATAGGCGTTGTCCTTGTACTGGGCAGCCGCTTCGACGTTGCCCACAAACAAGGCGATTCCGCGCTTGCCCTGCGGAGCGGTCTGAGCCATCTTCTCCAGCAGAGCCTTGCGTCTTGCGATGTAGATCTCTTTTGCGAACATATTCTTAGGTTTTTTATGTGGTTCCCAGTTATTTTCCGGAAAGAGGACGGATGTCCAGATTGAGTTCGTCGAGCTGGGACCGGTCGATCATGGACGGAGAGTCGATCATCACGTCGCGCCCCTGGTTGTTCTTCGGGAAAGCGATGAAGTCGCGGATGGACTCCTTGCCGGCGAAGAGGGCGCAGACGCGGTCGAAACCGAAAGCCAGTCCTCCGTGAGGCGGAGCGCCGTACTGGAAGGCGTGGATGATGAAACCGAACTTGTACTCGGCCTCCTCCGAGCCTATGCCCAGAACCTCGAACATCCTCTTCTGCACATCGGCATTGTGGATCCGGATCGAGCCGCCGCCGAGTTCGGTGCCGTTCAGCACGAAGTCGTAGGCGTTGGCGCAGACCTTTTCAAGATCCTCTTTCCTGTCGCTGCGGAACAGTTCCATGTGTTCCGGCTTCGGCGCGGTGAACGGATGGTGCATGGCATAGAAGCGCCCGTCCTCCTCGCTCCATTCCAGAAGCGGGAAGTCCACGATCCACAACGGAGCGAAGACCTTCGGGTCACGAAGCCCGAGCCTGTTCCCCATCTCGATTCGCAGAACACCCAGCATTGTCTGGATCTTGCGCTTGTTGTCTCCTGACATCACGAACACGATGTCACCGGTCTTGGCCTCGACCGCCCCGGCAATGACCTTCAGCTCGTCAGGAGTGTAGAACTTGTCGATCGAGGACTTCACTGAACCGTCGGCGTTTAGCTTGATGTAGATCAAACCCTTGGCGCCGACCTGCGGCCTCTTGACCCACTCGGTCAGTTCGTCGATCTGCTTGCGGGTGTATTCTGCGCCACCAGGAACCGCTATGGCTCCGA
>CAVFMX010000030.1:0-7707 GCA_963623745.1 Bulleidia sp. | reverse complement strand
GAGAGGTCGCTGATGTGGATGAGACCCTCAACACCGTCCTCCGGCTCGGCGAACACACCGAAATTGGTGATGTTGCGTACGACAGCCTTGTGGACTGAGCCGACAGGGTACTTGTCGCGGATGCTCTCCCAAGGGTTAGGGGTAAGCTGCTTCAGACCGAGGGACATCTTCCTGTTCTCACGGTCGATGGAGAGTACCTTGGCCTCAACCTCGTCACCTACCTTAAGGAACTCCTGTGCGCTGTGAAGCCTTGGAGACCAAGACATCTCTGACACATGGATGAGACCCTCGACACCCGGCTTGATCTCCACGAAAGCACCATAGTCCGCGATGAGGACAACCTTACCCTTGACAACATCGCCTTCCTTGATGTCGGCGTCGAGGTTGTCCCAAGGATGAGGGGTAAGCTGCTTGTAACCGAGAGCGATTCTCTTCTGCTGAGGATCGAACTCCTTGACGACGACCTTGATCTTCTGATCGAGGGAGACAACCTCCTCCGGGTTGTCGATCCTGCCCCAGGACAGGTCAGTGATGTGGATGAGACCGTCAACTCCGCCGAGATCGACGAAGACACCGTAGTTGGTGATGTTCTTGACGGTACCCTCAAGGATCTGACCTTTTTCGAGTTTGCTGATGAGTTCGGCCCTACGCTGCTCCTGCTCGGCCTCGAGAAGAGCCTTGTGGGAAACGACGACGTTGCGGAACTCCTGGTTGATCTTGACGATCTTGAAGTCCAGAGTCTGGTTGACGTAGGCATCGTAGTCGCGGATAGGCCTGATGTCGATCTGCGAACCTGGAAGGAAGGCCTCGATTCCGAAGACATCGACGATCATACCTCCCTTTGTGCGGGTCTTCACGAAGCCCTTCACGATCTCGTCGTTGGTGAAAGCCTCATTCACCCTGTCCCAAGACTTGAGGGCGCGGGCCTTCTTGTGGGAAAGGATGAGCTGACCCTTTCTGTCCTCAGCGGACTCCACATAGACTTCAACCTTGTCGCCGACCTTGAGATCCTGATTGTAGCGGAACTCGGGAGCCTGAATGACACCCTCGCTCTTGTAACCTATGTTGACGATGACCTCTCTCTTGGAGATTGCGGTGACGGTGCCTTCAACAACCTCGTTCTCGACGATTTTCGAGAGAGTCTTGTCGTAGGCGTCCTCGATGGACTTCTTGTTCTCGCCGCCGTAGATCTCGGCGCTTCCTTCAAACGCTTCCCAGTCGAACTTGTCCGGAGCGACGGAGGCGTTGAGAGATGTTTTCTTTTCTGCCGGAGCCTCGGCCTTAGGAGCTTCCTGTACAGGAGCCTCAGCCTTGACTTCCTCAGCTACTTTCTGTGTTTCTTCTGCCATAATGGTAATTAAAGATAACTAGTTGTTTAACAATATTTTCACACCCCACCGCACACACCTCCACGGCATGCGCGGTCAAAAGGCTTGCAAAATTAGCCAAAAATCTCTGATTTACAACAAGAAAAGACTCGAAATTTACAATAGTTTGTTTTTCCTGAACAGGAACAGCACCAGAGCCACGGTCAGCAGCATCACGCCGAGCAGCAGCACCCAGGTCCAGCCACTGCCCATAAGCGGCAGAGGGACATTCATTCCGTAGAAGCTCGCCACGAGGGTAGGAGGCATCAGCAGCACGGACACAAGAGTGAAGATCTTCATGATCTTGTTCTGGTCCAGATTGATGAGACCGACGACCGTGTCCTGAAGGTACTCAAGCCTCTCGAAACCGAAATTCGTGTGGTTTATGAGCGACGTGATGTCCTGAAGCAGGACGGAGAAGCGTCCCTGAAGTTCTTTCGGGTACTTGTCGCTGCGGAGCATGTTGGAGATGAGGCGCTGCTTGTCCACCTCGTTCTCGCGAATGAGCATCGTGTTCTCCTGCAGCTGGTTGATGTCCAGAAGAAAGTCCTCGTTGATGTCCTCCTGCTGGTTGATCCGCTTGCTGTACTGCGAGATCTCCTTGCTGATGAGCTCGATCATGTCCGCGTCAAGATCGACACGCTGGTCCATGATGCTTGCGAAGACCGTGTAGCCGTTCGGGTAGGACTGCGGCATCGCGACGATCCTGCGCTGGAGTTCGGTGAAACTTCGCAGAGGGACATCCCTCAGCGTTGTCAGGCAATTCCCCACGAAAGTGAAGGAGACGGCCTCCATCGAGTAGTCCTCCGGCCCCGGCATCAGGAAGTTGGTGTTGGCGAAGATCGCGTTCTCGGTCTCGGAGAAACGGGACGAACTCTCGATCTCCTCGGCCTGGGCGCGGCTCTGGATCTCTTCTCCAAGAAACTCATCCACAGTGTGTTTCTCCTCTCCCGACGGGGAAAGGATGTCAATCCAAAGGACATCGTCCCTGCTCATCTTCGAAAGCTCCGTTTCAGACTGGGAAACCAACAGCCTGCCGTTCAGTCTGTAGAAAATCGCGATCATACTCTTCCTGTGTTATTCCCGGCTCAAGCATGGGAACGGTTCCATTTCAATGCCCTGACATTACGGAGAAGTCAGTCTGCAAAAGTAGGAATATTTCCGCAAAAAACGGTAAAAAATATGATAGCCCCCATAAAAGCGGCAAAACATCCATATAATTAGGAGCGGAGCGACCGAAGGGGTTTCGGGGAATCCCTCCCCCGTGCCCCAGGGGCTGTCACGAAGTGACCGGGGGTTGGTCTGAACATCCTTCTGGGATTCAGTTGAATCCCAACAGGATGTTCAGACCAATCAGGATCAGCACGCAGCCGCCGACGGCCTCCGCCGGACGGCCGAACCTGCAACCGATCCTCTGGCCGCCGAACATCCCGCCGATCACCGACAGCATGGTCACGATGAAGACGGAAGCCAGATTCATCATCATCCTGCCGGTCCGGACAAGCCCCATGGAGAGGCTCACTCCCACGGCAAAAGCGTCTATGCTTGTCGCCACCGCTCCGATGATGACATTCCTGAGGCCGTTCAGGTCGCGGGCCTCGGTCTCACTCTTCACCGCTTCAAGAACCATCGATCCTCCGACGTAAAACAGCAGCAGGAAGCCGACCGGACCGGCGATTTTCTGAATATGCCCGACGAACATGTCGCCGAACAGCCATCCCAAGGCCATGAGAACGGTCTGCACGAGACCGAACGTCAGGGCTATCGGGAGAACAGTCCTCCACGAAACACCTTTGAGGGTGACACTTGAGCATGTGGAGACGGCGAAACAGTCGGCGCAAAGTGAGACCGCCAGAAGCACGGATTCGAGAATCGAGGGAAGCATGGCTTTACAAACGTTTGAAAGATCCGGCAAGGATTACTGAGGTCTGAAGACCTGACGGTTGACAATCGAACGGCCCAAGGTAAGTTCATCAGCATACTCAAGGTCATCCCCGAAGCCCAGACCACGGGCAAGGGATGAGACCCTGACGGAATATCCGGAGATCTGACGGTAGATGTAGAACGAGGTGGTCTCGCCCTCCACATCACCGCTCAAGGCCAGGATGATCTCGATCTCCTCCGGCCTCACTTCCCCCGACGCGACCATATTCCTGACTCTTTCCACCAGTCCGGCGACAGTGATGTCGGAGGGGCCGACTCCCGCGATCGGAGAGATGATGCCGCCAAGAACGTGATAGACCCCGTGGTACTGGCCCGTGTTCTCGATGCTCATAACGTCGCGGACATTCTCGACGACACAGATCGTCCTGTGGTCTCTGGACTTGTCCGAACAGATCGAGCAGACTTCCTCGTCGGAAATCATCCAGCACTCCCGGCAGTACTTCGCCTCGTCCCTCATCCTGACGATGGAGTCCGCGAAATGGCGCACGTTCTCGGAAGGCTGCCGCAGAAGATGCAAGGCAAGCCTCAGGGCGCTGCGTCGGCCCACTCCCGGAAGGGAGCCTATGGACTGCACGGCATCCTCAAGAAGCCTTGAAGGAAACTTTTCAGGTGCCGTCATCTACTTCACCTCATCTTTCCGCCAAGCATCCACGGCGGCGCGTACCTGTCCGTACTCCAGAAGAAGCTTGCGGGCAAGGTCGTAGTCCTCGATGCCCGTCTCGTCCATGATCATCCTGGTACCGCGGTCAACGAGCTTGCGGTTCGTCAGCTGCATGTCCACCATCTTGCTGCCCTTGACGTGGCCGAGACGGATCATCGAGACCGTCGAGATCATGTTAAGAACCAGTTTCTGGGCTGTCCCGGCCTTCATTCTGGTGCTGCCGGTCACGAACTCCGGACCCACCACGACCACGATCGGGATCTCTGCCGCCGCCGCCACCGGAGAGTTCTCGTTGCAGGTGATGCAACCGGTCAGAAGGCCGTTCTCCCGCGCGGTTTTCAAGGTTCCGACCACATAGGGCGTCGTGCCGGAGGCGGCGATGCCGACCACAACGTCATCCTTTGTCGGCGAATATGCCTGCAAGTCTTTCCACCCTCCATCCACATCGTCCTCGGCACCTTCCACGGCATCACGGATAGCGACGTCACCTCCGGCCATGAAGCCGATGAACACACCGTGGACTCCGTAGGTCGGAGGGATCTCGGACGCATCGACGACGCCGAGACGGCCGCTTGTCCCCGCCCCGAGGTAGAAAACCCTGCCTCCGCAAGGCACTCTCTCCACGATCCCGTCCACCAGTCTCCGGATCTGAGGAATGGCTCCGGCCACGGCGACCGGCACCGTCCTGTCCTCGGTGTTTATCGCACTCAGCAACGCTTCCGTGGACATCTTCTCAAGATGGTCATACCTTGACGACTGTTCTGTTGTTCTGCTGTCTTCCATAACGAATGTTTCCGCCGGAGCCACCGCCCTGACGGTCTGAATTATTTTCTGCCAAGATGATACTCCACAAGACCTTCGATCGGGGTCGGGATGATTGTGGAGAACCGGATCCCGTAAGGTTCGGACACTTTCTCAAGGATGTGTCTGCAGGCGTAGCCGAAACCGCCCACGACCCCTACAGGGTACCTGTCCACATCATACTGCTTCAAGGCCCTCTCGATGAAGTCCCTGAAATTCCGGTCCACGAGGTCACGGACATACTCGCACGACCCGTACCTCTCCAGAATCCACGGGGCGAACGCCCCCAGGTACTTCGACGGAGCGTCACCTTTGTAAACATTCTGTACCACGGTCATGTAATCAACCTTGAAGTCCTTGGCGAACCCGCTTGAGACAGGCTCCGGCACAAGGCCTTTGAGAAAGTCCGACATGAACAGCCTGCCGAGTCTCGCGCCTCCGCCCTCATCCCCGAGGATGAATCCGGCGGAACGGACATTCTTGACAATCCTCACGCCGTCGAACATACAGCTGTTCGACCCTGTCCCCATGATCGCCGCGATCCCAGGCTTGTGTCCGCAGACGGCGCGCGCCGCGTCAAGAAGATCCGAGGCATATTCAATCTCCGCCTCCGGGAAGATGTTCCTGAGCACCTTGTCCAGGTCTTCCGCCTGTGCAGGCACGGTCTCCCCTTCCGGAACGATCAACCCTGCAGCGTAGAAATGCACCTCGCTGACATCCCCCGAAAGGCCCTTGTCCCTGAAGGCGGACACCGCCTCAATGACAATCTCCTCGACCACATCCCGATGCATGGTGGCCAGATTCATCCCGGCTGTCTTCACATTGATCGTCTCTCTGTCCGGGGCGATGGCACACCAGTCCGTCTTCGTGGCCCCGCTTTCCACAATGATAATCATATCTTCAATTTTTATCTGAGAACCTTTTTCATCACAGGCAGAATTTTCTCGACGTAGCGCATCATTCCGAGATCAGTGAAATGGACGCCGTCCACCGTGGCCTCCCCATCGTCACCGATCATTCCGTCGGTGGAGACATAGTACAGCCTTTTTTCTCCCGCCCTTTTAAGATTCTTGTAAAGAGCCAGCTGGGCGGCGTTTTTGGAGGTCACCTCCTCGGACATCTTCTGATCGAAACGGCTGTGAGGAAATGTCGGATCCTCCACAAGGATCACCGGCACATCCGGAAACGCATCCCTGATTATCCTGAAGAACCGCTCTCCCCTTTCGTTTATCATCTCAGCGGAAGAGTTCGGGACATAGTCAAGCACGATGAGACCCGGGTTCTGAACCCGCGTAATATACTCGGCGATCTCATAGTCCAGCCAGGCGTTGCCGCTGAATCCAAGATTTATGACCTCCCTGTCGAGTTTCCGGCCAAGGATGGCCGTGAAAGCCATTCCCGGACGGGAGGCGCAGCCGCCCTGAAGGATGCTTGTGCCGTACATCACCACAGGACGTTCAGCCTTAGGGCTTTCCACAACTGGAGCCTCGATCACTGAACCATCGTCAACACCGATCTCAAGAGAGTCGATCCCATTGTACAGGGAAAGGTACAGCATGTACTCCCTCATCTGAGGGGCCATATTCGCGACCAATGTCTTGTTTTTGACTTCCTTGTCGCGTCCGCCCCACTCAAAACCGCTTCCGGCGAACCGCCACCCGTCCTTTTCCGTAAGAATATAAAGATCCAGACCGCTGTCTCCGGCATCAGCCATGTGAGGCATGTACTGGCGCGGAGAAGTGGACTTCCATCTTGCGCAGATTCTCGAGGAATTGGATCGGAAACGTATGTAGAGTCCCGCAGAATTGCGTCCAAGATCCCACACGGATTTCCTTACCACGCCTTTGAACTCTTCAGGAAGACGCTCATAGCGGGCCGACGTCTCCTCAACGCACTTTCCGTAGAGCGGAAAGGCAGACGCGTCATTATAGACGACCTCTCTGTCCTGAGCGTAGGATGATAGTCCGGCAAGAGCCGCAAGTGCCGCACACAGGAGGATTTTCGCGTGATTATTCATGTTCCGAAACATTAGCCGATGTATTTTCCTTTTTTCATCCAATGAAGCAGACCGAACGCCGCCGAGGCCACATAGGCGATGTAAAGCAATGTCAGCCAGTATTGCCCTTCCATGAAACACATCACCACCAGGATGCTGTCAGCGACAACCCAGATGAGCCAATGGTACGGAATGGACCGTGCGAGCCAATAGGTCGCGACAACCGACATCATGGCGGAGACCGCATCCGGCCATGTGCTTGAGCCTCCAAACGCATGAAGCAGCCAGACAAGCAGGGATGTCCCGAAGATGAATATCCCCGCACTCCACAAGGCCGTCACCCGATCCATTCTGCAAAGATGGACAGTGGCTCCCTTGCCGTCGGCGGCACCGCTTCTCAAGATCCGGCTGTCTTTCCTCCATCGGTAAAATCCCCAGACTGACATCGCCACATAATAGAGATTCAAGGCCATGTTCGACCAGATGTGCTGGATGGCGAATGAACATGCGCATGCAAGTCCCGTAGCTATCCCGAAGTACCACATGCTGTTTTTCTGGAGAACTTCCAGAACGATGTAAGGCACACCCGTGAACAAGGCGAAAATCTCTATCAGCTTGATCATGTCCATCGGCCGCAAAGATAGTCATTTTTCCCGACTCTACACAACATCAAGGCAGGAAGTCTGTCTGGAGAGGCGGCAACCCGGAAAAACCAGTTCACTTAACAAAAAGAGGGTGGCTTTTTAGCCACCCTCATTCATTTTATCCGCTGGTTGTCCGGAGTCCAGTCTCCACGGCAATCACTCAGCCTTGCCGTTGGATCCGAGGACATCGACGATCTTGTGCTCGTAGAGCTTCTTCATCTCGTCACGGGCTGGTCCGAGGTACTTTCTCGGGTCGAACTCACCCGGCTTCTCGGCGAAGACCTTGCGGACAGC
>CAVFMX010000029.1:0-2558 GCA_963623745.1 Bulleidia sp. | reverse complement strand
AATAGCTATATATAGCTACAAAGATACGAATTATATTTGACAAAAAAAAGAGTTCCAACCGGAACTCTTTCAAATATTTCCAAAATTTTTATGGTCTATAAAAGTGTCAAACTTCCGTCCCGACCCGAAACACCGTGCAAGTTAGTCAAAATATTCCGTATTCCTCCTATTTCCTTCGGAAGATTATTTGCGGAATGCCAGCCGTTTGCTAACTTCGCATCTGTTAAAAAAATCATGAATATGGCGAAGTATGGTCTTATAGGCGATCCCATCAAGGGGTCCGGCAGTCCGGCGCTGTTCGGGGCGGCGTACGGGGGTATGAAGAGCGTGGAATATTCCTACGACCTGATCGAAGGAGGCGACTTCGAGGCTTCTTTCGGGAGGTTCATGAATGAATATGCCGCCGTCAACGTCACCGCTCCGTTCAAGGAACGGGCATATTCAAAGGTTCTGGAGATGGCGCGAATGGGCGACGGTGCGGTATCGGGTCCCGCGGCGCGCATCGGAGCCGCCAACCTTCTGGTGAAGGGGAACAATGGTGTCGAGGCGTACAATTCGGATTTCACCGGGATCGTGACGGCTGTGGTGGAGGCTTATTTTCCGGGCATCGTCGAGGAGTTCATCGGGAATTTCTCTGACAAGTTCTTCGTGAAGATGCACCAGTTCTTCCTGATGACTCTGAGCCGGACTTTCTCCCGTCAGCCTCAGGCTCTTGTGGTCGGATGCGGGGGTGCGGGGAAAGCCGCCGCCGTGGCCGCCGCCGAGCTTGGGTTCGCCACCATCCTGATGAACAGGACTCCCGAGAAGGCTCAGGCGATCGCCGACGCCATGCCTGAATACGGCTTCCTGCCGGATCCGATCTCGGATTTCAGGGAGGCGGTCAAGGAGTGCGACCTTGTGATCTACACGCTGCCGATGGCTCTGCCTGAGATCGCAGGGTTCTCCGCCGACGATTTCGCAGTGGAGGATTCCGGCCAGAGGAAGGTGATCCTTGAGGCGAACTACAAGACGCCGTCCTTCGACGAGGAGGCCCGCATGAAACTCGCCTCCGCCGACTGCACCTACGTCTCCGGCAGCCGCTGGCTTCTCTATCAGGCTCTTACCGGCTACCCGATCATGACCGGCATCCAGCCCGACCTCAAGGCCATGAGCGAGGTCGTGAAGGGACGGTAGCCGGGACGGCCTCTGCACCCTTGCCTCTGGCTGAAGCCTTCCCCACCGTCAGGGCGGTTTAGTGACTTGCATCCGTCAGAATACGTTCTTGTCGGACGAACTAAAAGAGGCGCGCCGGGAATTCGGCGCGCCTCGGAGTCAAGCCTGCAGGATCTTGCGGTCCTTGGGCTGTTCTTACTTGACTAACGAGATTTTATCTCGATGTCAACAGTCTTGGTGATCTCGCCCCAGACGTAGGAGAACGTTACCGGCACGCGAATCTTGAACCCTTCGGACAAATTGAACCCGTTGTTCTCGTAGTGGAGGTACCCATACGCCTTCACGGTGGAATCGTATTGTGTCACACCCCATGGAAGTTGGGCAGTAGAACTAAACACGAAGGAGATCGGGTTTTGTTCAGCGAAAGTACCATTAAAGAGTTTGAATCCAATCTTATCGGTAACAGCTGAGAGGAGGGTCTCGCCAAGTTTGCCTGGCGTACCGCCAATCTTCAGGGTCGTGGTGATGTTCGCGTCAACCTTGACTCCCGTCATGCCGTAGTACTTGAAATACCACAGGTTGGTGAAGTCGTCGGAGGCCTTCATGAACTTCTCGCCCCTCCAGTCTGTGAACTCGAACAGGTCGAAAATCTTTATGTTGGACTTGTCCGATGTCACATCTCCGCCGTCAACGAAGTACTTGTCAGCAGTACTGGTTGACTCCGGGTTGTTACTTATGATGTTTATGTTGATCGGGCGCAGGAAGTTGTAGCGGTTGATCGCATTCTCGGTGAGACTGACAGCCACGTTGTCGAGGTTGTAGGCTGCAACGCCGATGTTGGCATAGAGCGTGTCCTCGCTATTCAGAAGCAACCTGGACATTTCGTTGTTTTCGTATTTCACCTCACCGGTGCCTTGATTCAGAGACGCGATCTTAACCGGGGCTCCACCATTGGAACAGAAGAGGGCATCGTTTACGTAGATGGAGTTCGCAGCCGTCACGTCAAGGGCGGCATCGAGTTCATACTCGGCGATCTTCGAGTTGTCCGTGATCGGAGTAACGGAACTGAGGGCATAGTACTTTAAACTAACTTTGTTGTTGGCCACTGAGAGCGTGTACTTCACGCCGTTGATAAAGAATTCCGGCTGCACAGGGGCGAAGTAGTACTTGTAGTTCGCGGCGGCTCCGGTGAACTCAGTCGCCGGGCTGTAGATGTTGAACGTCGGCCTGTTGCCAACCCAGAAATCATCGAGGTCGGTTATCCAATTAGGGGCGAGTACGGAAGAAGAGCCGGAGGAAGCGTCAGGCACGGTCACGTTTAACCTTACGCCGTCAGCGTACCAGAAGTTGTCGATCTTCGTGCCGACGGTGGCGGTAGGCTTCACTACCTTAATGGTCATAGGAAC
>CAVFMX010000028.1:0-7112 GCA_963623745.1 Bulleidia sp. | reverse complement strand
ACCCACGACCCCGAGATTACAAATCACGTGCTCTGGCCAACTGAGCTATATCGGCATTATTTCAATGAATGCCCCTTTCGCAAAGGGATTGCAAAGATAGGCATTAAAATGGATTCTCCAAAACATTTTCAATTATTTTTGGAAAAGTACGGCGATTTCCGAATAGATCCGATCGGCATCGAGCCCGCAGATTTCCCTCTGGCGCGTCACTGATGCCTGGGTGATGAACCTGTCCGGGATGCCGAGACCTTTGACGGAGATGTCAAGGCCGCGGGAGGCGACATATTCGCTCACCTCGCTGAACAGGCCGCCCTTGAGACATCCGTCCTCAAGGGTCAGGATGTGCCGGAACCGCGCCGCCTCCTCCAGAATGGAGACATCGAACGGTTTGAGGAACCTGACATTGAATATGCTCGGTCCCCTTCCGGTCTCCCTCCTGATCCTTTTCGCAGCCTCCTCGGCCCTGTTGACCACCGGACCCAGAGCCAGGACCGCCACTTTCTCTCCGTCGGACAGCCTCTCTCCCTTGCCGATCTCAAAAGGTGTCGGTGCGGCGTTCCTCCAGTCGGCCCCCTCTCCAAGACCTCTCGGATAGCGGATGACGAAAGGCCCATCCTTGATGTCAAGTCCCGTGTAAAGAAGCCGCTTCAGCTCGGTCTCGTCCTTCGGCGCGGCGATCACCGTGCCCGGGATGCAGCGCAGGGATGCCATGTCGAACGCGCCCTGATGCGTAGCCCCGTCCTCGCCAACAAGTCCGGCCCTGTCCAGACACAGCACGACGTTGAGGTGCTGCAGGGCGATGTCGTGGATGATCTCGTCATAGGCTCTCTGGGCGAAGGACGAGTAGATCACGCAGTAGGGTTTCATTCCGCCGGCCGCAAGCCCGGCCGCGAAGGTGGCGGCATGTTCCTCGGCGATCCCGACATCGAAGAACCGTTCCGGAAACTTTTCGGCGAAATCACCCATCCCGCTTCCCGTGGCCATCGCCGGAGTGATCCCGACCACTTTGGGATCTTTCCCGGCAAGCTCGCAGAGAACCTGGCCGAACACATCCTGATAGCGCGGGGCGGGATATTCCCTGATAAGTCTTGCTCCGGTCTTCGGGTTGAACTTTCCCGGGGCGTGCCATGTCGTGGGATCGCATTCCGCCGGAGCGTAGCCTTTGCCCTTGACCGTGCATGTGTGCAGGATCTTGGGTCCCTTTATGTCTTTCAGCCGTCTCAAGGTCCGCGTGACTTCGGCGATGTCGTTTCCGTCGATGGGACCGAAGTACCTGAATCCGAACGCTTCGAAGAGGTCTCCGCCCGATGTCGTGACCAGTCCTGATTTCATCCTGCGCACCAGACGTTGGATCCAGTTTCTGAATTTTCCCGCTCCTATCTTTTTCCAGATGTGGGTCTTGATGCGGTTGTAGGCGGGATCCGTTGTCATCCTCAACAGGTAGGAATGAAGGGCCCCCATATTCCCGTCAATCGCCATGTCATTGTCGTTCAGGACGATCAGAAGGTCAGTCCCTCCTTCTCCGGCATTGTTCAGCCCTTCCAGGGCCAGTCCTCCGGTCATGGCTCCGTCGCCGATCATGGCGACCACCTTCCCGTCGGATCCTGACAGTTTCGCAGCCTCCGCCATTCCGAGAGCCGCGGAGATGGATGTGGAGGCGTGTCCCGCGCCGAAAGCGTCATAGCGGCTCTCGTCCCTGTTCGGGAATCCGCTGATTCCGTCCTCCATCCTGTTTTTCCTGAAAGCCTCTTTCCGTCCTGTCAGGATTTTGTGGGCGTAGGCCTGATGACCCACATCGAACACGATCTTGTCTTTCGGCGTGTTGAACACATGGTGAAGTCCGACGATGAGTTCCACGGCGCCGAGGCTGGATGCCAGATGTCCGGGGTTCCCGGAGCAGCATTCCACAATGTAGTCCCTCAGTTCGCCGCAGAGGATCCTCAGTTCGTCTATGCTTAGTTTCCTGACATCGTCGGGAGAATTGACCTTGTCTAAAATCATGATGGCGAAGGTACGACTTTATTCCGACATTTTTCTTATATTAGCAGATTGTTTGAATATTTTTGCATTCGTCACGAATATATTAAAAAAAGATAATCAAAATGTCAGAAAAGATCCAAAAACTGATGAATGACTCGCCGGCCGCAAGGTGGACAGCCCTCATTCTTATCGCGCTGATGATGTTCTTCGGCTACATGTTCGTGGATGTCATGTCGCCGCTGCAGGCCTTGATCGAGCAGCAGAGGGGGTGGAGTCCGGACGTGTTCGGAACCTATGCGAGCGCTGAGTACATCCTCAATGTCTGCGGTTTCCTGATTCTGGCCGGTATCATTCTGGACAAGATGGGAGTCCGTTTCACGGGAGTCCTTTCCGCCTCCATGATGTTCATCGGTGCCTCCATTAAATATATAGGTATAACCGACTGGTTCCAGACCACCGCATTCTGCGAGTGGCTCGGAACCTGGTGGGTGGCGATGCCCGGCAGCGCCAAGATGGCGGCGTTAGGATTCATGATCTTCGGATGCGGCTGCGAGATGGCCGGCACGACGGTCTCCAAGGCGATAGCCAAGTGGTTCAAAGGCAAGGAGATGGCAATGGCGATGGGCATCGAGATGGCTATCGCGCGTGTGGGTGTGTTCACCGTGTTCTCGATCAGTCCTGTCCTCGCCTCCAAACTCGGCGGAGTGCAGGGACCTGTCGGATTCTGCACGGTGCTGCTTCTCATAGGTCTGATCAACTTCATCGTGTTCAGTGTGATGGACAGGAAGTTCGACGGACAGTTGGTGGAAGCCGGCGTCAAGTCTGAAGAAGCCTCTTCCGAGGAGGAGTTCAAGCTCAGCGATCTCGGCAAGATCTTCTCATCGCAGAGCTTCTGGGTTGTGGCACTTCTGTGCGTCCTTTATTATTCGGCGATCTTCCCGTTCCAGAGATATGGCGCGAACATGCTCCAGTGCAACCTTGACGGCATCTCGGCCAGAACGGCGTCTGACATATTCAGATGGTTCCCGGTCGGTGCGGCTTTCGTCACCCCGTTCCTCGGAAGGTTCCTTGACAAGAAGGGAAAGGGTGCGTCGATGCTGATCTGGGGCGCTCTGCTCCTGATTGTCTGCCATCTGGTGTTCGCTTTCGTGCTTCCGGCGACGCACAGCAAGTTCATCGCTCTCGCCACCATCGTGGTGCTCGGAATCAGTTTCTCGCTCGTTCCCGCAGCTCTTTGGCCTTCTGTTCCGAAGATCATCGACGAGAAGATCCTCGGTTCCGCCTACTGCCTTATCTTCTGGGTTCAGAACATCGGACTCTGCTTTGTCCCGAAACTGATCGGGAGTGTCCTTACGAGCGTCAACGCCGACAATCCGGCCGTCATCGCCGCAAAGGCCGCCGGTGCCGAGTTCATCCCTTACAACTACACGGTTCCGCTCATCATTTTCGCCGGATTCGGTGTCGCCGCCCTTCTGATAGCACTCTACCTCAAGGGTCTGGACGGAAGACGCCACCTCGGCCTCGAACTTCCGAACATCCGGAAATAGTCTTTGAATATTCTTCCCCGGGCGAACTTGACACTTAACAATAGACTGAACTGATATGACAACTTTTTTAAGAAAATATTCATGCTGGTTGGCTCTGGCCTGTCTGGTTGTGCCGATGTTCGCGTCGTTCTACTTCGACGACATGTTCTCGACGCTGTCCCACCTTTTCGAAAATCCTTCGACGCTTCAACTGGGGTGGAATTCGGCTGACTACGGACTCTATGCCAGCGGCTATTCGGTTCTCTGCGTCTTCGGCGGACTGGTGGTCTGCGGAATGCTTCTGGACAAATGGGGTGTGAGGGTCACCGGGTCGATCTTCGTCACGATGATGGCCGGCGGAGCCGCGCTCGTCACCTATGCGCTGACATCCGGGCTTCCGCCAAAGACCTCCCTGACAGTCGCCTACATCGGCTGCATGCTCTTCGGTCTCGGAAGCGAGATCGCCGGAGTGGCTGTCACGCGGGCCATCGCCAAATGGTTCAGGAACGGGAACATGGCATTCGCGATGGGCGTGCAGCTGTCCATCTCCAGACTTGGAACGGCATTCGCCCTCGTCATCTCGCCCAAACTGGTGGCGGAGAAGGCGGCCGGAGAGATCTACACCTTGTCGGAGACCGCATCTCCGGCTTTTCTGGGGCTCGTTCTGATGATTGTCGGGATTGTGCTTTGGGCTGTGTTCGTGGCTCTGGATGCCCGCTTTGACCGGCAGGAGGGACTCAAGGACAAGGTGGACACGGCGGAAGAGGACAAGTTCCGTTTTTCGGATGTCGTCAAACTTCTGAAAAACAGACAGTACATCATGCTGGCTCTGCTGTGCGTGTTCTTCTACAGCAGTGTGGTCTCATTCAAGAAATTCGCCACAGCGATCCTTATCCCGCGCTTTGACGTTCCGGTGGAGGCCGCAGGCTGGATGGTTTCCATGCTGCCTTTCGCGACAGTTGTCTTCGCCCCGATTTTCGGAATATTGCTGGACAGGATCGGACACGGCACCCGCTGGATGCTGACCGGTGCGGTTTTTGCGCTCATCGCCCATCTGCTGTTGGCCTTCGCTCCGTCAGGAGTGCCGTTCTACGGCTACGTGAGCATGGTGTTCCTTGGCTTCGGCTATTCTCTTGTCCCTGCCGCCATGTGGCCTTCCGTGCCTAAGATTGTCCCTGACAAGGTGCTGGGTACGGCATATTCCTTAATATACTGGGTGCAGAACCTCGGTCTGATGTCGTTCAAGATGTTCGCCGGGAAGATTCTTGCTGCCACCAATCTCAATCAGGGGGTCTCCGAGACCGGAGCCGTCTGGGTGGAAGTGATGTTTGTCGCTGTCTGCGTGGTGGCTCTGCTTCTGGCGGTGTCCCTCAACATGGACTCGCGCCGCAATCCCCAACTGAAGCTGGACATCCCTGACCGGGCTGCCGGATGATGCCGCTATCGTATGATCATCTGATTTAAACAAATAGTGATTTTTATGAAAAACTCAATCAAACTGTTCATTTTGGCGGCCGTCATCACCGCCGCTGTTTCCTGCGAGATCGACCCATCGTCAACGAGTTTCACCTTGGCGGGAAGTTTCTCTTATGTTTCTGAGGATCCTACTCATTATCCTGCCGTGGACAGCCTTTACTACAACAAGTACATCTATTTGGACAACTACTCGGCCCTGTGTACCAGTTGTGGTGATGTGAATTCTGGTTTCAGCGGAGGCTGGAAAATCTCGATGAAGAAAGGCGGGGAGGCCGACTCCGAGGAACTCCAGAATTTCACCTCGGCCGGGAAGTACGCAGGCTACACCAACACCACGTCCGGTTTTGCCGACAAGGCCTATGCGGTGTTCTCTCAGCCATCGTTGTCCACCGGCTACGACATCGTGTTCAACTACAAGAACATCGCCACCAAGTCCTCATGCAATGTGCTGGGATTTTACATCAACAACACCAAGTGGGTCGAGAAGCTTGCAGAAGAAGGGAAGATCGCTGACGGTGAGTACCTTAAGGTGACGGCAACTTTCTACAAGAATGACACGGCCGTCTGCACGGAGGAATTCGATCTGGTGGACTGCACCGGATCCGAACCTAAGATCGTGAAAGATTGGACGGCATGGAACATGAAGACGGCAAGTGGCTACAATGTGGATGCCGTGAAGTTCTCGCTGTCTTCCAACTCGTTGCCGCTGTCTTTCTGTCTTGACCTGCTGGTGGCGAATGTCTCGTTAGAGTATTAGCATTTTTTTCAGGAACATCTCAGACCAGACCTTCGGGGACATCAACCGAGATGGTCTTTGAGTCCTCGCTGACGGACAGGATGAGATCCTCGTGCAGGGGAATCATCACCTGTCCGTCTTTCGTGTCCACATAGAGACAGGTGTTGCCCGGAATGTCCTCATAGCCGGTGATCTCTCCGACCACATCGTCGTCCGCGTCCAGAAGCGTCCACCCGATCAGGTCATCCGCTGTGAGACCATCTCCGGTGTCTTCCTCCCGGAGGATCGCCGCGGACTTGACGGAGATGTCCTTGCCGGACAGTTCCTCGGCGTCTTCGAGATTCTTCACACCGGTCAGACGCACAAGAGCCCGGTTCGTGCCTTTTCTTGAGAAAGATTCGATAAAAAACGGAACCGGCAGTCCATCGAACGGGATGAACACCGGTTCCTTGAGATTCAAGTCCTCGGGATTGATTTCGCGGAATCCCACAAGGATTTCGCCTTCGGTACCGTTGGACTTCAGTACCCGGGCAACACGCAGAAAGTCTGACTTTGCCCTGGACATCGGATTAGGCCTCTGCCGGAGCTTCAGGAGTTTCTGGAGCGGCCTCGGCGGCAGCTGCGGTTTCCTCCTCCGCGGCCTTTGCTGCGGCAGCCTCTTCGGCGGCCTTACGCTGAGCCTCGGCGAGTTCCTCGGCCTTCTTGGCGAGAGCCTCCGCCCTTTCCGCATTCACCTTCTTCTCAGCTTCAAGAGCGGCCTTGGCCTTGTCGGCGGCGTCCTTTACGAGACCTGCCTTCTTTGCCGCGATCTTGGCGTCCCTCTCTGCCTTCCATGCGTTCCATTTCTGGTCGGCCTGCTCCTGTGTGAGAGCGCCCTTCGCGATTCCGCCTTCAAGATGCTTCCTCAGGAGAACACCCTCGTAAGAGAGGATTCTGCGGGCTACGAGTGTAGGCTGTGCGCCGACATTGAGCCATTTGAGAGCCTTCTCGCCATCAAGGATGATGGTGGCAGGGTCGGTGTTGGGGTTGTAGGAGCCGAGCTGCTCGATGAAACGTCCGTCGCGTGGTGCGCGGGAATCCGCCACAACAATGTGGAAGAATGCGAAATTCTTCTTACCGTGGCGCTGAAGTCTGATTTTAACAGCCATTGTGAATCTGTTTTTTTAATTATTAATGATGTTTAACCTTTGACCTCCAACTCGTGGAGACGGGCAAAGGTACGAAATATTAATTTATTCCCGAAATTTTTTGGTATTTCAGGAATATTCTTTAACTTTGCAATCCCAAAAACAACGGGAGACATACTTGCGGTAGTGGTGAAATGGTATACACGCTACTTTGAGGGGGTAGTGGGCGCAAGCCCGTGTGAGTTCGACTCTCACCTACCGCACGAA
>CAVFMX010000027.1:0-12200 GCA_963623745.1 Bulleidia sp. | reverse complement strand
GCTGTGAGTGGACATCTCTTACGGAGAGTAATCCTCTCTTACGGAGAGAA
Source organism: Bulleidia sp. (assembly GCA_963623745.1). Classification (GTDB taxonomy): domain Bacteria; phylum Bacteroidota; class Bacteroidia; order Bacteroidales; family UBA932; genus Cryptobacteroides. The sequence continues at coordinate 12,150 of CAVFMX010000027.1, read as the reverse complement.
AAACACGGATCTGTCCATCACCGGAATGTCCACCCGACCGGCATCGTTTATGCCGAGCATACAAAAAAATGCATGTCAATCAAATGATCAACATGCATTTTAAGTAAGGATGAAAAAATAAGTTGGTAAAGTTTTGTGAAGGATTTTTGCGGATAAATTTGTTTGTGAAGAAGGAGTGTACCGGGGTACACGACTGATGAAAAAATAAATTCAGACCAAAAAGACGAACAAAAGTACCAAGTTATTCTTTAAGAGTTACAACACCCGAAGCCGGGGAATATGATTCTGTCACCGGACAGTTTCCATCTGCTTTCGCGGCATGAAGAGCATCAATGGAGTGTGGTCTCTATCGGATCATCATAGAGATCCTGCAACCTGTGCAGTTCCTTGAGGAGGTGCTTGGTCAGTCTTTCAGTGCCGGGCTGGCCGTAGATGTTGTGCATCTGCGCCGGATCCTTCTTCAGGTCATAGAGCTCCCACTCGTCAATGTCATTGTAGAAGTGCATCAGGCTGTAGCGCGACGTGCGCACGCCATAGTGGCGGCGGACGGCGTGTTCGGCGGGATATTCATAATAATGATAGTACAAGGACTTCCTGCCGCCGGCTTTGCCGCTCCTTAGCATCGGCAGGTAACTCTCGCCCTGGATGTCCTCGGGGACAGGCACTCCCGCAAGGTCAAGGAAGGTGGCGGCATGGTCGATGTTCTGGACGAAACCATCCGCATCGCATCCCCTCGGCCCATTCACGCAATCAGGAAGACGGACAAGAAGCGGCGTACGGAAACTCTCCTCGTACATGAACCTCTTGTCGAACCAGCCGTGCTCGCCCATGAAAAAGCCCTGGTCGGAAGTGTAGATGACGAGGGTGTTCTCCAGAAGTCCGTGTTCCTTCAAGTAGTCGTACATGCGTCCGACGTTACGGTCCACGGAGTGGATCACACGGCAGTAGTCATGCATGTAGCGTTGGTACTTCCATTCAGACAAGGCGTTTCCGCTGAGGCTGTCTCTCTTGAATTTCTCTATGACCGGGCCGTAGTGCGCGTCCCAGACAGCCTGCTGCTCAGGAGTCATCCGGCCGGGGCGGAGCTCTCCTGTCTGAAGGTAAAGGCTGCGTCCGTATTCCTCCAGAGCCGGATTCTCCGGCGTGTGGATCTCATTCTCCGGATCAGCCATCTTCAGGTCATAGACGAGATTCATGTCCTTGATGATGCTCATCTCCTGAAGTCCTGCGGCGACCCTTCCCTCATAGTCGTCGTAGAAAGTCTCCGGCAAAGGATAGGTCACGTCATTGTAGAGGTCAAGCTCCTTCAGGTCCGGCATCCAGCTGCGGTGCGGAGCCTTGTGGTGCAGGAACAGGCAGAACGGCTTGTCCTTGTCCCGTCCGTTGTCCAACCATTCAAGAGCCTTGTCTGTCACTATGTCGGTGCAATAGCCGGGTACGCACTCACGCTCGCCGTTGTTGATGAACACCGGATTGTAGTAGTCACCTTGACCGGTCAGAATGTCCCAATAGTCAAAACCCGTAGGCTCGCTCACGAGATGCCACTTGCCCACCATCGCCGTGGTGTAGCCGGCATCGCGGAGCAGTTGCTGCACGGTCTGCTGGCTCCCGTCAAAGACACCGTGCTCATTGTTCGTGAACCTGTTCTTGTGGCTGTGCTTGCCGGTCAGAAGACAGGCGCGGGAAGGGCCGCTCAATGAGTTGGCGACGAAACTGTTCGTGAATCTTGCCCCCTCGTCCGCTATCCGGTCGATGTTCGGTGTCTCAATAAACCTCCGGTCATAGGCGCTGATCGTCTGGTACGAGTGGTCATCGCACATTATGTAAACGATGTTCAAAGGTTTGCCGGCATTGTCGGCCGCCTTGTCGGCCGAACCGCAACCGACGGCAAGAAAAGCCCAGAGCGGCGACACGACAGCCGCTCCGGACATCGATGCATTCCTCATTTCCGCCATGATATATTACAATAATTTTTTCAGCGTGGTCTCATCCGAGATTCCATTGTTCGAGACGACCTTGAAAGTGTCCTCGGCGGTCTTCAGGCGGACAGGAGGGAAGGCCCAGACCACTCCGGAGGCTTCCCCGGAACTTGCCAGCCTGGCCACCTGACGGCCGTTCTGGTAGAGGGTCAGGTACTTGGCGTTGCTGTAGACCTTGATGCGGAGTTCCTCTCCCGCAGGGAAATATTCCAGACGGCCTGACGTGATGTGGACCGTGGTCTCCTCCTTGTTCCAAAGGGATTTGTACAGGTAGAACACATCCTTCTTAGTCTGCCGGTCACGGGTCACGAGACCCTTGTCGTTCATGTACTTGCGGTCGTTGTTCATTACGAATCTGACACCGTCCGCGGAATCCATGAAGCCTTCCTGACGGGCAGCCACAGGGAAATCGAACAAAACCCAGACAGAAGTGAAGTTCAACCACGGCATCGCCGCTATCTGACGGACATAGGACTCGTGGAAGAGGTTGCCGTATTCCTCGTAGTGCCGGGAATCGTCCTCCTTGTCGCGTACCGCATCGGCAGGGTTCCACACATGGCAGTACGGATTGATGCCGACTCCATATTCAGAGACATTGAAAGGCATGTCCGGTTTCATTCCGTGCAGTTTCTTCAACGATGTGGACAACCCGCTGAAGTCATTCGGGGTCGAGTACCAGCCGTAGTAGATGTTCTGCGAACAGAAGTCCCCCTTGAGGTTCCGGTAGCCGTCACGTTCAAGCCTTGAGCAGTCGGTGAATCCGACAAAGCGGTACGGATCGAGACTCTTGGCGTACTCATAAAGGCTCTCCGTCTCCCTCACCACACGCTCCGCGTCCAACGGGCCTTGCAGGCCATTGTTGTTGCCCCAGGCGTCAAGCTCGTTCCACATGCCCCAGAAAGCGATGGAAGGATGGTTGTAGAGATTGCTCACCATTTCCTTCATCTGATGGTGGATGTTGTTGAAATAGGCTCTCGTGGCATCAGCACCGCAGACATTCACCCACGGAACCTCCGTCTGCACGATGATGCCCAGAGAGTCGCACAACCGGAACGCGAAGTCATTGTGAGGATAATGTGCCAGACGCAGGAAATTGGCGCCCAGCTCTTTGACAATCCGGCAGTCACGCCGGTAATCCGCCTGCGTCAGAGCCGATGCCTTGCCGTCCGTGTCCTGATGCATGGCCACACCGCGCAGAGGGTAGGGACGGCCGTTGAGGATGAACCCTCTCTCCGGATCCATCCCGATCGAACGGTAGCCGACCTTGGTCTCGGCGATGTCCATCATCCTCTTGCCCTTGAACAGCTCGATCCTGACCGTGTAGAGGTACGGATCCTTGGTTCCGTCCCAAAGATGAATCCCGGAAAGGATGAACTCGTGGTCGAAGTCATACTCGGTGAACGCTCCGACAGGGATCTCACGGTCAGCCTGGTAGGCCAACGTCCCGTCCGATTCGAGCAGCTGGACACGGACCAGGATGCCGGCGTCCCTGTTGCCGGAGTTGACCAGTTTAGCACGTACGTTCGTCACGACCTTCTTCTTTGTCACGACAGGGGTCTCACAGCGCAGCCTGTACATGCCGTAGTCCTCCGGAGAAAGATGGACATCCTCCATCACAAGCAGCCACACCGGATTGTGCAGACCTCCGTTCTTGTTGAAATCCGAAGTCACGGGAGCCATCTCCAAATCCTCGGAGTTGTCGCAAACAACCTCAAGCCGGTTGACGCCTTTCATCAAGGCTTCCGTGACGTTCACGGAAAAAGGAGTGTAGCCGCCCTTGTGCACAGCCACCTGCTCCCCGTTGACCTTGACCACGGCCGCCTGCGCCGCCCCCTCGAAAAGGACGTGGTACACCTTCTTCAAGTCATTGATCCTCAAATCGCAACGATAGGCAGCCTTTCCGCGGTAGTAGTAAGGGGAATGACCGTCCTCCGCATTGTAGGAATGAGGCACCTCCACAGTTTCCCAATCGGAACCGTCCTTGCTGAACTCCCACTCCTTCAACTGTTCCTGGCGGAAACCGCGGATCTGAGCCTCCACCGGGAAGGCTGAAAAAAGAATCGCCGCGAACACGGCGCAAAGAAAATGCTTTCTCATCAAGATGACTGATTTGCTCATAACCGGACAAAGTTAGCAATAATCATCGGAATTTCTTAACTTTGCGGTTTGTAATGATATATAACCGTCTCATACCATGGACAGGGATCTCTTGAGAAACAACCCCGGGACAAGGAAAGTCCACGACTGGTTCAGGCACTTCGCTCCGGTCTTCATCACCTTCGCGGCCATCCTTGGCTTCATAACAAGAATATTCCTGCTTTTCGTGCCGCCGACCGTGATCGGTTTCACAGTCACGGAATGGCTGAAGATCTTCTTTTTAGGCCTCGCGAACGACATCGCGTTCTCACTGCTGGCGCTCGCCCCGGCGATGCTGCTTCATGCCACGCTGAACAACGCCAAATACAGAAAACCGTTCAGTACCGTCATAGGAGCCGCTATGCTCGTCTTCGCGGTCTATTCATTCCTGCCGTCCAACATATTCACTGAATATGGTTCCGTGGTTCCCGCCATCGCCCGGACGCTTTCCCTCCTGCTGCTCGGCGGCTTCTGTCTGCGTCTGCTCATTCCGGGCATCCGGGAAGGATGGTGCAGGGCCGGACTGCTGTTCACGATGGGACTGTACATCTTTCTGGCAATCGTCAACGCGATCTCGGAATGCATCTTCTGGAATGAGTTCGGAGTGAGGTACAACTTCATCGCCGTGGACTATCTGGTCTATACGAACGAGGTGATCGGGAACATCATGGAGTCATACCCTGTCGTCCCGATGTTCACAGGTGTGCTGATGGTCGCCGTGCTTGTCAGCTGGAGAATGTTCCGGCGTGAAGATTTCAGCGGGGCCGGCAACGGCGGGACGGTTCCGTTCCTCGCCACATTCGTCATCTACGCCATCCTGTTCGCGGGAAGCCTCTCCTGGCTGCGGTTCAGTTACCGCAACCTCCAGAGCGCAAACAACTACGCCACGGAACTCCAGTGCAACGGCTGCTGGAACTTCCTTGAGGCGTACGGCAGCAGCACTCTTGAATATGACCGTTTCTACCGGATGCTGCCTTCAGATGAGGCCTCCGCACTCAAGCTCAAGCTCTGCAACCAGACGGTTTCCGGGGTTCCGGTCAACACAATCGCTTCGGCAAGCTCTGCGGCCGGAACGGAATCTGAAACCGGAGCACATCCTTCGGTCACAGGGTCTTTTCCTTCGGGCTCTGAGCCTGTCGAAGCGACCGCCGCAAACAGTGACGGAGTTCAGATAATCCGAGACACCATCCCCGCAATCAAGAAGAACATAGTCTTGATCGCCGTGGAGAGCCTGAGCGCCGACTTCCTCGCCGCCTACGGCAACGAGGAGGGCATCACTCCGAATCTGGACTCCCTGATCGGAAAGAGCCTCGTCTTCGACAATCTCTATGCGGCGGGCAACCGTTCAGTCCGCGGCCTTGAGGCACTGACGCTCTGCCTTCCGCCGAGCGCAGGCGAGAGCATCATCAAACGCCCGGACAACGCGGGGCTGTTCTCCACAGGCACCGTCCTCAGGGCCAACGGCTACACCACCTCCTTCATCTACGGAGGCGACAGCTATTTCGACAACATGCGGACCTACTTCTCCGGCAACGGCTTCGAGATCATCGACAAGTCCTCCTACCCGAAGGAGGACATCACCTTCGCCAACATCTGGGGCACCTGCGACGAGGACTCGTACAGAGTGGCCCTGAAAGAGTTCGGCAGGAAGGCCGAGAGCGGCACGCCGTTCCACGCCATCATATTCACGATCAGCAACCATCGCCCGTACACATTCCCTGAAGGGAAGATCACCTATGACGGCGAGATGAAGTCCCGCTCCGCAGCCGTGAAGTACACCGACTTCGCCATCGGACAGTTCCTCGCCGAGGCGGCCGGAAAGCCGTGGTTCGCGAACACCGTGTTCGTCATCGTGGCGGACCACTGCGCGTCCAGCGCCGGCAAGACGAGCATCCCGGTGGACAGGTACCACATCCCGGCGATCGTCTATGCCCCGGGCTTCATCCAGCCTCAAAGGGTCGGGAAACTGTGCTCGCAGATCGACCTTATGCCGACCGTCTTCTCCCTTCTGCATTTCTCCTACGACTCGAAGTTCTACGGCCAGGACATCCTCGCTCCTGAATATGACCAGCGGGCTTTCATGGCCACCTATCAGGATCTTGGCTACTACAGCGACGACGTGTTGACCGTCCTCTCCCCCGTGGGCCGCGTCCAGCAATTCGATGTGGCCGAGACCGAACCTTGGCGCCACACCGAGACCCCGAAGGAGACGCCCGCCGAGTCACTTGTGAAAGAAGCCCAGGCGTTCTACCAGACCGTCAACCTCGAATAGGCACCGCAGTGGCGGACAATGCGTTCACCATCAAGCGATAAAGCAATCTCATTGTGTCAAAACAGGCACCGGGAGATTGCTTTATACATTAATACGTTAAGCTCCACATAGGATTAACGTTCCCCGGAAGCCGTCTTACCGGGACATTTCGTGACCTTCCACCAGATGAACATGGCAAGGGAGACGACTGCTGAAGCGGCTCCCAACGAGTAACTCAGCGTCTTGGAAAGCGCCAAGGCCTGTGGCGAGACGAGGATGAACGTCACGCACACCACGGTCATGAACAGAGCCGGGACGAGTGCGATGACGTACGGCTTATGCTCACGGACAAGATAGACGGTCAGCATCCACAGGGTGAACACCGACAAGGCCTGGTTGGCCCAGCCGAGATACTGCCAGATGACATTGAATCCGTTGGGATTGCCCACCTGCCAAAGCAGCAGACCGAGCGAGGAGAGGAACACAGGAACGCACACAAGGACGCGCTTGAGAAGCGGGCGCTGTGAGATGTGCAGGAAGTCGGCCACAATCAGACGGGCGCTGCGGAGAGCCGTGTCACCGGTAGAAAGAGGGGCCGCCACCACACCGAGAAGCGCAAGGATTCCGCCCACCTTGCCAAGCCAGCTGTCGCAGACGACCTTCACCACCGTCGGAGCGGGCGTGGTCATCCCGCTAACTCCCGCAGCCGCTGCAAACGTCTCCACACCCGGAACAGGCTTCCCATAGAAAAAGTACATCGACACGGTGGCCCAGATGAGAGCCATTACTCCTTCGGTGATCATCGAGCCGTAGAAAATGGAACGCCCCTGCTTCTCGCTGGTCATGCAGCGTGCCATGAGAGGGCTCTGGGTGGCATGGAAACCGCTGATCGCACCACAGGCGACAGTGATGAATAGGCAAGGGAAAATCGGGTCTTTCCAGTTCGGGTCGTGCGCCGCTCCCATGTTGCCGAGCCCGTCCCAAAGTTCCGGCAGCGACGGCCACTTAACGAACAGCATCACAAGCATTCCGGCTCCCATGAAGAGCAGAGCGGCGGCGAACAAGGGATAGATGCGGCCGATGATCTTGTCAATCGGCAGAAGCGTTGCCAGCAGATAATACAGGAATATTATGACGAACCACATCGTCATGGATCCTCCGAAGGTCGCCATGATCGTGGCAGGACTGTAAACGAAGACCGCGCCCACCAGCACAAGCAGCAGCACGGTGAAAACGAGCATGACAACCCGCGTGGCATTGCCGAGATAGCGTCCGATCAGTTCGGGAAGTCCCATGCCGTCATGCCTGAGCGAGAGCATCCCGCTCAGGTAGTCGTGTGTGGCCCCGGCGAAAATGCTTCCGAAAACTATCCACAGATAGGCGGAAGGACCGAATTGGGCTCCCATGATGGCTCCGAAGATAGGCCCGGTACCCGCTATGTTGAGGAACTGGATCATGAAGATTTTCCACCAAGGCATGGCGATGTAGTCCACCCCGTCAGGATGGGCGACCGCCGGTGTCTTACGCTTGGGATCGGGGCCGAACACCCGCTCGACGAACCTGCCGTAAACCGCATAGCCTACAAAAAGGGCCAGAAGCGAAAGAACAAAGGTCAGCATACTGTAAGAAAACTATTTTGAACTATCTGTAAATCTTGAGGTTGCCGACGTTGAGACCCCATTCGCCGTCCTGGACGATAGGTACCGGGATGCCGTCAAGGTTCTTCTCGTAGTAAGGAGCCTTGAGGAAGGTGTGGGAGTGACCGCCGACGACCAGATCGATGTCGCGGGTACTCCTCACGAGGAGCGGGTCGGGATAAGGCTCGTTCTCGAAACCTATGTGCGTGAGGGCGATGACCAGATCGCACTTCTTCTCGTTCTTCAGGTACCCGGCCCACCTGCCTGCGACCTCGGCGTTCTCGAAGCACGGAATGCGGTCCGTGACCCCCTTGGAGACCAGTTTGGAGATGTCCGGCATGAGACCTATGATCCCGATCCTCATTCCCGCCTTCCTGACGATCGTGTATGGCTTGACGTGCTTGGCCAGAGGCGTGTCCGAGAAATCGTAGTTGGCGCACACGACCGGACATCTGACCTTGGCCAGACGGCGGGCGAGTTCATCGACACCGTTGTCGAACTCGTGGTTGCCGAGGGTGATGCAGTCGTACTTCATGGCGTTGATGAGGTCGATCTCAATGTCGCCTCCGAGGACGGTGAAGTAGGACGAACCCTGATCGAAATCTCCGGCGTGAAGAAGAAGGACGTTTCTCCTGCCGTCCGCCTTCACGACGCTGTCACGGTAGGCGGCTCGCTCGATCACTCCGCCAAGTCCCTCCCGCTCACCGGTGCGTTCCGGCTCAAGATGGCTGTGGGTGTCGTTCACGTGAATGATGGTGAGCCGCTTCTGGGCCGCCGCGTCGAAACCAAGCAACGCCGCGAGCAGGCATATTCCTAAAACTGTCTTTCTCATTTGTCGTCCCCCTCCCCGAGGATTGTGATCCAATGCCGGTTCTCGTACTCGATAGGCTTGCCGGCGGCAGTGAGGCTCTGAACGTAGGAGAGCATCGTGTCGTAGAGGTAGCCGTTGCACTTTATGACCTCGACGGCATTGTCGGCGACCTTGTAGCCGTCTCCGCCGTCAAGCAGGAAATCCAGGGTGGCGACCCCGTAGATCCTGTCATCATCGATCGGCTCGCCGTCAACCGTGGCGGAGACGATCCTGCCGTCCTTGGCGACAATCTTCACGCCGCCGATGATCTGGAATCTCGTGGAGGCCATCTGATCAAGCAGGACGCGCACGTCCCGCCCGCGCAAGGCCACATAGCAGATGCTGTTGCGGAACGGGAACATCGACATGATGTCATCACGCAGAACCTCTCCGGCCGGCATGTCGAGACGGATCCCGCCACGGTTGGCGAACCCTATGTCAACCTTCCTGCCGGTGCTGTCGGCGGCGGCGCGCATCAGTTCGTCAACATACCAATCGTAGATTTCGCACTCGGGGTAGGTCCTGACCATCTCTCTGGTCGAACGGCCGATGAGGGTCTTCACATCAGCCATCGCCGGCTGCGCGTCAAGCATTATCTTCGCCACATTCCTCACGGTGCCTCCGCGGAACTTCTTCCCGTTCGGCGCATGGTAGGTACAGCCCTTGACCGCCCCCATCGCCTCAGTCACGTTCGAGGCGTTGGAGGCCACGACACCTGTACGATGCCCGTCCACCGGATCCATCGTCCAGTCGATCGTCCGATCCTGGGCCTGAAGGAACAATCCTCCGGCCAGAAACATGACAGACATAAGAATTCCCTTCATGATCCTCAAAAACATATAAAAAACGCTATTTCATTTTCAGCCACTTCCAGAGATCCTTGAATGTGGATTTCTTTCCGAACATCAGGATCCCCACCTTGTAGATCTTGGCCGAGAGCCACGCGCAGCCAAAGAACGTCACAAGCAACAGCACGATTGAGACGACCAGCTGCCACATCGGCACCCCGTAAGGGATTCTGGCCAGCATCACGATCGGAGAAGTGAACGGAATCATCGACCCCCAGACCACAACCCCGCTGTCCGGATTCTGGTACGCCATGAGTATGATGAAATAGGCGATCATCAACGGAATGGTCAGCGGCATCTGAAGCTGCTGCGAATCGCCTTCATTCTCAACGGCCGAGCCTACGGCGGCGAACATCGAAGCATAGAGCAGATATCCCAGAATGAAGTAGATAAGGAATGACACGATCAGTTTCACCCAAGGAATGTTCACGAGAGTGCCGATGATCACGCTCATTTCATCAGGCTCGCCGGCCACGACCTCGGAGGAATCAGCGGCAGCTGCCAGACCGGCCGTGGCGTTCCCGAGAGCCTGCATCTGATCAGGGGTGACACCCATAGTCTGTGCCATCATCTCAGGGTTGCCCGACATCCCGGCAAACACATCCTTTCCGACAAAGGCTGTGGCGGCGGAGACGAGCACGCCCGTGAGGATGATCCAAAGGAAGAACTGCGTAAGAGCCACAAGGGCAACGCCGACGATCTTGCCGAACATCAGGTCGATGGCCTTGACGGACGAAATAAGGACCTCGACCACCCGGCTGGTCTTCTCCTCGATGACGCTGGACATCACCTGCCCGCCGAACATCATGATGAACATCCAGATGACGATGCCAAGAAGCATCGAGACGACCATGTATATTCCTGACTCTGAAATCGTTTCATTCCCTTTATCATCCATCGTGTACTCGGTGACTTTGACATCTGCCTTCACCTCTTCCATGATCTGCGAGAGGTTGTCGATGCCGTACTGCTGCACGCGGTACTCCTCGACGGCGTCATTCGCCTTGTCCGCAAGACCTGTGGTGAACTCGACTCCCAGAGGGTCTTTTGAATATGTCTGCACGGAGACCGTCTTCTTGACGGAGTCCAGCGGCGAGACTACCACAAGGACATCCTTGGCATATTCCTGAAGTTTCGCCTTGACCGAATCCGGATTCTCCGTGGAATAGTCCGTGAACGTGAGCCGGTCGTTGTCCTCCAGGTGGCTCATGACGATGCCCGAGCGGTCCACCACGGCGACATCCTGCTTCCTTTCCTTCGTGCCTGCCATGATGAAACCGATCGCCACCATCGACACCGCGAAGATGACCGGCACGAGGAACGTAGTGACAAGGAATGACTTCTTCTTGACGCGGGTGAGATATTCCCTCGCTATGACAGTCTTTATTATCCTGAAATTCATGACTACGCCTCCTCTGTTACAAGTTTTATGAATATGTCGTTCATCCTCGGGATCAACTCCTTGAATGAGTTGACGGCGATCCCTTGCGCCAGCAGGGCCGAAAGCGCGTCATTGGAAGAAGAACCGTTCCCAAGCGCCAGCACTGCGGTGTGGCGGCCGGCATTGTCCTCGTCGGAAAGGACTTTGAATATTCCGTCGGCGTCCTTCACCTTCTCTTCACCGGTGTAAACCAGCTCGATGTTGTTGTTGCCCCACTTGTGACGGATCCCGTTGACACCTCCGGTGATCACGACATGCGACTTGTTGATGAGGGCGATGTTGTCGCAAAGTTCCTCGACGGACTCCATGTTGTGGGTCGAGAGGATTATGGTGGCGCCATCGTCCTTCAGACGAAGGATCTCCTTGCGGATCAGCTCGGCGTTCACCGGATCGAATCCTGAGAACGGCTCGTCCAGAATCATCAGGGACGGCCGGTGGACCACGGTCGTGATGAACTGCACCTTCTGGGCCATGCCCTTGGACAGTTCCTCGACCTTCTTCTTCCACCAGTCCTGGATTCCGAAACGAACGAACCACTCCTTCAACGCCTTGCGGGCTTCAGCGGCGCTCATGCCCTTCAACTGCGCCAGATACATGGCCTGATCCCCGACCTCCATCTTGCGGTAAAGCCCGCGCTCCTCCGGAAGATAGCCGATCTTCTCGACATCGCTCTGGGTTATCGGGCGGCCGTCGAACAGAACCTCTCCCCCGTTAGGAATGGTTATCCGGTTGATGATGCGGATAAGCGTGGTCTTTCCGGCACCGTTCGGACCCAGCAGACCGAATATTCCGCCCTTCGGAACGCTTACGCTGACTTTGTCAAGCGCGACCTTCTCCCCGAAGTTCTTGCAGACATCCCTGCATTCGATGATGTTTTCGCTCATATAGCTAAAATCTTACTTGTCAATTCCACAAGAAGTTCTCCCGGTGTGGCCTCGCCGACCTCTCCGCCTTTGCCTTTGTAGTCATATTCACAAAGCAGGGAGATCACTTCCATCGCCTTGCGGA
>CAVFMX010000026.1:0-22894 GCA_963623745.1 Bulleidia sp. | reverse complement strand
ATTGATTTATGAAATGCAATATAATATTTGTAATTTTGCAGACAGCAATGAAAGATATCACAGTTTTAGACAGACTGGCGGGCAGTTCCGACCGCATAACCATCGTCGTCCACACCCATCCGGACGGGGATGCGTTAGGGAGCGGCGTGGCTTTGTCATGCTATCTGACAGAAGCGAGAGGCAAGGACTCCGTCCTGATCGTTCCAGACAGCATCCCGGAATCACTTTCCTTCATCACGGAAGGGACAAGGATTCTGTCGTTCGATGAAGACAGGGAGGTGGCCGGAAAGCGGATCGCATCCAGCGACCTCGTCATCTGCCTGGACTGCAATTCTTTCTCCAGAACAGCGGAGATGGAGACCCTCCTTCGGGAATCCGATGCGCGCAAGGTACTGATAGACCACCATCTGAATCCGGAAAGGGAGTCGTTCGAGGTCGTGTTCTCACAGACGGAGACCTCCTCCGCGAGCGAGCTTCTGTTCTGGATCCTGATGGAGATGCCGGACATCGCGGGCAAGGCCTCAGCCCTGCCTCCAAGGTGCGCCTCCGCCATGCTCACAGGAATGACCACGGACACGAACAATTTCTCGAACTCGGTCTTTCCAAGCACGTTCGAGATGGCCTCACGGCTGATTGAAGCCGGAGTCGATCGGGATGCAATCCTGTCCGAACTGTACCACAACTATCGGGAAAACCGTCTGAGACTCATGGGGTTCCTTATGGGAGAAAAATTAAGGATAACGCCTCGCGGAGTCGCCTACATCATCCTGGACGAGCGGACACAGAAAAGATTCGACTTCCGGAAAGGCGAAAGCGAAGGGTTCGTGAACATGCCGCTTTCGATAGCGGAGGTGCGCATGAGCATATTCCTGACCCAGGAGGGCGACCTATTCAAGGTCTCGGTCAGGTCGAAGAAAGGGACTTCCGCCAACGCCTGCGCGGCAAGGTACTTCAACGGCGGCGGACATGAGCTGGCGGCAGGAGGGAAACTCGTCATCGGCAAGGATCTGGCTTCCGCCGATGACGCGGAGGCATACATTTTGAGAGCGACCGGGGAGTTTTTTGGAATATGACGAATAATCATCGCATAATACCGGTTCTCGCAGTCCTGTCCGCGGCTCTGCTTTCTCCGTCATGCAGCAAGACCGAGACGGAGAACGCCTACACCCAGCAGGACGGTTATATCGAATCCATAGTCAGTTCCCTTGCGCCGGAGGGCTCCGAGGCGACCGTGGACTACCTCGACGGATCCGTCAGGGTCACGGTGACGCACGGGGAAGGCAATGTGCTGGAAAGCGGAGGCACAGTCTCTTTCTATTACGCCGGCTATCAGATCAGCGGCTCAAGCCTGTCCTCCGGCAACCTGTTCGCGACCAACAGCAAGGAACTCGCAGAATCGGCGCAATGGACCGTGTCGGACACAACCTTGTTCAAGGTCAGCACGGTCGATCTCTCCAATGACACTCTCGTGAAGGGTCTGAAAAAAGGAATCGTCGGGGTTCAGGGCGGAGACGAGTGCTACATCCTCTTCAACGGCAAATACGGTTTCGGGAAACACAAGACAGGAAATGTGCCGGGAAACTCGGCGCTGGCCTACCATTTGTGGATAACGGAAGTCGCCAACAAATAGCAACGAAAGAAATTTGACATGAACATATTCAGAAACAAGATCATCAAGTTCTGTGGGGTCGCGGCCGCCGTGGCCACGATGGCTGGAGCCTGCGCGAAAGAAGCCACAGAGTCCAAGAACGGAGACAACAAACTTTACCTTGACGCATGGCTCGGCGCCCATCACCCGGATGCCCGGCCTTCCGGTCTCGGGATCTACATCCTCGACGACAAGGCCGGGACAGGCGATGCCGTCTCCGACGATGACTACTTCCTCTTCATCCGGTACACGGCCACCGATCTGGACGGAACCATCGGGAGCACGTCCGAGGAGAAGACCGCACAACAGATCGGATCTTACTCCAAAGGCAACTACTACGGTCCGACCGTGGTGCTGAACACGGCGCTCGCCACACAGGTGGGGATCCTTGAGATGATCAAGGGCATGAACGTCGGCGGCACAAGGACGGCCGTCATCCCGGGATGGCTCAACGTGACCCTCGACGGCAACGAGAACTACACGACAGGAGACGACTATTTCAGGAACGAGACCGGCACAAATGCCATTTACACCATCACCTTGACCGACAAGACAGATGACATCTACAAATGGGAGGTCGATTCCCTTGAAAGGTACACGGCACGCGTGATGGACGACGTGGATTCCACGTTCTACGGCTACTACTACCAGCAGCTCAAGGCTCCGACCGACACCACCACGCTGCCGCGTGACACGACCTTCTACATCAACTACACGGGCAGACTGCTGAACGGACTTGTTTTCGACACGACAGTGGAGGACACGGCGAAGCTCTACGGAATCTATTCGTCATCAAACACTTACGAGCCGCAGAAGGTGACGTTGAGCGAGACCTACACCGACATCACCCTCGGAGGGTCGAGCAGTTCGGACGGCAGCACAACGATCGAAGGATTCGCCTACTGCCTGTCCAAGATGAAAGCCTACGAGAAAGGCGTATGCGCGTTCTACTCCTACCTTGGCTACGGCTACAGCGGAAGCGGCAACGCCATCCCTAAATACGCCCCGCTGACATTCGAGATAGAAATCGTTGACGAACCTTAAGAGAGATCATGACACAGACACAGACGGCTCCCACAGAGCTTGGAAGTGAACGCATAGGCAAATTGCTCAAGAAGTACGCAGTCCCTGGAATCATCGCCATGACTGCGTCTTCTCTCTATAACATGGTGGACAGCATCTACATCGGGCACATGCCCGGGACAGGATCGCTTGCCATCTCCGGACTTGCGGTCACGTTCCCGCTGATGAACCTCAGCACGGCGCTCGGCACCCTTGTCGGTGTCGGGGCGGCGACAATGATCTCCGTGCTGCTCGGACAGCGGAACTACAAGATCGCCAACAAGATCCTGGCGAACGAGGTGACGCTCAACTGCATCGTCGGACTTCTGTTCACGGTGTTCTGCCTGATGTTCCTGGATCCGATCCTTTACTTCTTCGGAGCGAGCGACAACACGCTGCAGTACGCCAGGGACTACATGGAGATCATCCTCTACGGAAATGTCGTCACCCACCTCTATTTCGGTCTCAACAACGTCATCCGTTCCTCCGGCAACCCCAAGATGGCGATGGGTCTGACCCTGTTCACGGTGATCCTCAACAGCATTCTGGATCCGATCTTCATCTTCACCTTCGGGATGGGTGTCCGCGGAGCGGCGCTCGCGACAGTCCTCTGCCAGATCATCTCGCTGGCATATTCAATCTACTATTTCACCCGGAAGGACAATGTCCTCAGGTTGCCCAAGAAGTTTTTCGGATTCGAATGGCGGATAGCGAAGGACTCTCTGTCAATCGGAATGGGACCGTTCCTGATGAACTCGGCTTCGTGCATCGTGACCATGTTCATCAACCAGCAGCTGCTCAAATACGGCGGTGATCTCGCCATCGGAGCTTTCGGAATCATCAACAGGATCAACTTCCTGTTCATCATGATCGTCATGGGATTCAACCAGGGGATGCAGCCTATAGCAGGGTACAATTTCGGGGCGAGGAAATACTCCAGAGTCCGGGAAGTCTTCATGCGTACTTCGATCTGGGCAACCATCGTCACGGGACTTTGGTTCTTGGCGTCGGAGTTCTGCCCGGAGGTGCTGGTCAGCATATTCACCAACGACCAGAGCCTCAAGGAGGTGGCCGAGAAGGGCTTGAGGGTGATGAACCCGGTGGTGCTGGTTGTGGGATGGCAGATGGTCTCGACCAACCTTTTCCAGAGCCTCGGAATGGTCAGGAAGTCCATTTTCCTGTCCCTCAGCCGCCAGCTTCTCTATCTCGTGCCGCTGCTGTACCTTATGCCGGTATTCTTCGATGTCCACGGAGTTTTCGCGGCTTTCCCGATATCCGATGCTCTCGCCGCGATAACCACCCTTTTCATGATCCATAGCCTGATGCGGAAATTCAGCAGGCTGAAGGACGGCGACGAGCCGACAATCCTTGGCAGCGCGATCTCATAGCAACACTGATGAATAATATGAACGGACAAAACACCATAATCAACATCGGCCGGCAGTTCGGGAGCGGCGGAAAGCTTGTCGCGCAGAAAATCGGCGAAGACCTCGGCATTCCGGTCTATGACAACGAATTGATCTCCAAGGCCGCCGACGAGAGCGGTTTCAGCAAGGAGCTGTTCGAGCGCAGCGACGAGAGAAGAAACCTGTTCAGCATGTCCTCCTTCTTCGGGAACGTCAGGTTCGGAGGCGCCCGGAACTACGTCGGGGACAACGAGATTTTCAAAATCCAGAGCGAGGTCATCAGGAGCATAGCGGACAAAGGTTCCGCGATCTTCGTCGGACGATGCTCCAACTACATCCTCAGGGACAGGAAGTGCCTGGATGTCTTCGTCTGCGCGCCTTTGGAGGATCGTACGGGAAGGGTCTCCCAAAGGCTTGGAATAAGCAAGGACGAGGCAGAGACACGGATCGTAAGGCAGGACAGGACAAGGGAGACCTACTACAACTTTTTCACATTCGGCAACTGGGGCGTGTCTTCGGACTATGACCTCTGCATCGACTCCTCGATCCTCGGCATCGAAGGAACGGCCGACTTCATCATCGACTTCGGCAGAAAGGCCGGGATGATTCTGTAATATGCCGAGATCCGGAAAAACAAGGCTGATCCTGACCTCCGCGGCAGGTCTTTTCGCCGTCCTGTCCGTCATCGTCGCCGGAAAATCCGCATCAGGGAGGAGAACCGGGGCGGAACAGGAGTCCCGTCCCGTTCCCGTCAACCTCAATGTGACCCTGACAAACGCGATGTCGGACACATCCTCTCTGGCCGGCTTCGACAAGATGGTCAAGGACTACCTGACCTGTTGGGGCATTCACGGAGCTTCGCTTTCCGTCATGAGAAACGACTCTCTGCTCTTCGCCAAGGGGTACGGGGAGGCCGACACCGGGAGGGGGATGGAACCGGGGAACATCCTCCGGATGGCGTCCGTCTCCAAACTGGTGACAGCCGTGGGGATCATGGTCCTTCAGGAAAGAGGACGGCTGAATTTCAAGGATCGCGTTTTCGGTCCGGACGGGATCCTGAACGATTCCATCTACAACGCCGCCATAAATGACACCCTCCACTACAGGATCACTGTCGAGGATCTGCTCCGGCACAAGGGCGGATTCTCAAGAAAAGGCGGCGACCCGATGTTCTCCACCCGCTGGATAATGATGCAGAACGGTTGGAGCGAGGTTCCGACCCGGGAACGGCTGATGGTGACACAACTGAAAAGAAGGCTCAAGTTTGTCCCCGGGACTTCGCAGGAATATTCAAATTTCGGTTACCTCGCCCTTTCGATGGTGATCGAGAAGGCAAGCGGGACGGACTACGAGACGTTCATGCAGGAGAATGTCCTGCGGCCGGCTGGATGCGTCGATTTCCACATCGCCGGGAACTACTACGAGGACAGGCTCCCCAACGAGACACGCTACTACGTCCAGCACGATGACGAGCCGGCGGAAGAGTTCAACAACAGCGGCAGGAAAGTGACCCGCTGCTACGGAGGGAACGATGTGACGGGGCTTTCCGGAGCCGGAGCCTGGGTCGCATCGACTCCGGAGCTGGCGCTGCTGGTGGCCTCCATCGACGGAAAACCGGAGGTACCGGACATCATCAGCCCGGAAAGCGTCGCTCTGATGACTGAATATTTTGACGAGAACACCTACGCCCTCGGCTGGAACGACACCAAGGACGGCTGCTGGACACGGACCGGAACGTTCGCCGGAACAAGCGCACTGATCAAATACTTCCCTGACGGGGAATGCTGGTTCTTCATCTCCAACACCAGCACCTACAAGGGGCCGGGACTGGCATGCCACACAGCCGAGCTTTTCGACAGGCTCAAAACGAAATATTCCTTGAAGTTTCCTCCGAGGAACATGTTCTATCCGCCTCATCTGGAGACCTCCGGCACCGGAGATGAGGAATGGTTTGACTATTGATCCTACTTGTTGACAAACATCACAGCCTCCGCGATGGAGTTCAGCTTGGTGTCAACGCTGTCGGCGCGGCTCGCGAGCACGCAAGGAACGGTTGTCCCGACAAGCATGCCGGCCTGCCTGACACCGACGGCAAGTTTTGAGTTGGTCTTCCAGAACACATTGGCTGACTCAATGTTAGGGAACTCAAGACAGTCGGCATCTCCGGCGACAGGGCTGACAAGCTTCTTGATCTCGACAGACTCCTGATCGATGGCCACATCCAGGGCCAGAGGGCCGTCGGCGATGCATCCCTTGATCTGTCCACGGTCAGCCATCTTGGCGAGAGCCGCAGCCTCCATGCATGCCGGCATGGAGTCAAGGACCTGCTCCGAAGCGGCGATGAATGCGAGTTTAGGCTCCGCGATTCCGAATGACTTGGCCACACCGACAAGATAGCCGGCGATCTTCATCTTCTGACGGAAATCCGGAAGCGGAATCACGGCCATGTCAGACAGGAAGAGGAGTTTGTGGTAGTTGGGAGTCTCGATGACTCCGACATGGCTCAAAACTCCCTTCGGAGGAAGAAGTCCGGTCTCCTTGTTCAAGATGGCGCGGAGGAACTTGTCCGTGGAGCAAAGCCCTTTCATCAGGACATCGCCCTCACCGTCGTGGACAAGCTGCACTGCCTTCGAGACAGCCTTGAGTTCAACAGGCTCATTGACAATCTCGAAAAGATCGATGCTGATGTTGTTCTTCTGGCATGTCTCCTTGATGAGTTCCTTGTCACCCACGAGAGTGACCTTCACGAAACCCATTTCGGATGCCTTGGCACAGGCCTCGATCGTGTGCTCATCCACCGCCCAGGCGGCCACCATCCTTTTGCATACGCCTTTCTCTTTGAGCTCGGCGAACACGTCAGCGAATTTTGTGATCATGATATCTCTGTTTTTAAATCAATTCTACTCATCCATGCTCTGAACGAGATGCATCGTGTCCCGCGCGATGACAAGTTCCTCGTCTGTGGTGACAAGCGCAACCTTCACCTTTGACTCCGGCAGAGAGATGACCGCATCCTCTCCCCATGCGGTGTTGGCCTCGTAGTCGAAGGCCAGTCCGAGGTAAGTGAAATTCTCGCAGACCCTGCGGCGCAGACGGCTGTTGTGCTCACCGATGCCTCCGGTGAAGAAGATGGCATCCACACCGTTCATCTCGGCCGTGTACGCTCCGATGTACTTTATCATCTGGAAGGTCAGCATCTTGAGGACAAGTTTGGCCTGACGGTTCCCGCCGTTGGCAAGTTCGTCCAGCTCGCGGGCATCCGATGTTTTCTGGGAAACGCCCAGGAAACCGCTTTTCTTGTTCACGATGTCGTACATCTGATCCGGAGTCAGATTCTCCTTCTTCATCATGTAGAGGACGGCGTTGGCATCCACGTCGCCGCAACGGGTTCCCATCACAAGACCCTCAAGCGGTGTGAGACCCATCGACGTGTCGATCGACTTTCCGTTCACAACCGCAGTGATGGAACTTCCGTTGCCGATGTGGCAAGTGATTATCCTTGAGTTGTTGATGTCGAGACCGACCATCGCCGCACCCTTGTTGGCCACAAACTGATGGCTGGTGCCGTGGGCTCCGTAACGGCGGATGTGGTACTTGTCATAATATTCATAAGGGAGTCCGTACATGTAGGTGTAAGGCGGCATCGTCTGGTGGAATGCCGTGTCGAACGTGACGACCTGAGGGACAGACGGCAGAACCTCCTGACAGGCCCTGATCCCGAGGAGGTGGGCAGGGTTGTGAAGAGGGGCGAAGTCGCAACAGAATTCGATCTTCTTTATCACGTCCTCGTCCACAATGGCGCTTCCTGAAAAGAAATCGGCTCCCTGCACGATCCTGTGGCCGACAGCCTCGATGTCGTCGAATGACTTGAGGACACCGTGCTCCTTGTCGATAAGCGCCTCAAGCACGATCTGCATTCCGACCGTGTGGTCCGGCACCGGGAGATCCCTGACAACCTTCTCCTTGCCTGCCGGAGTGTGCTGGAGCCTCCCGCATTCAAGACCTATCTTCTCCACTATTCCTTTGGCCAGAAGTTCATAGACATCATCGTTCTTCATGTCAAGCAGCTGGTACTTGATGGAGGAACTTCCGCAATTGATAACAAGAATAATCATTCCGTTTGAAATTTATGTTAACAGTTGACAAAGATAAGAAATTAATCACTATTTTTGGCAAATAATAATGGTTTGCGCAATGGTTGAGGCGAGAGATATTGTAGGGATCAGCGTGCCTTTCGCGACGGGTGTCGCGGCGGGGATGATTCTGTACCCGTCCCTTTCCGGAGGCTTTCCTTTCATCACGGATTCAATTCTCCTTCTTCTTGTTTGTACAACAATCGTCACGGTACGCTTCGGCAAGCTCGGCGACCGGAGGATATTATTTGCGGGAATATTCCTGATCACCGGAATATTCTGCTCCCTGAACTATTCCCTCGCAAGCGGCATCCCCGAGCTTTCCGGTACTCCGGTCAGCAGGACAGCCGCAAGGGCGGTGGAGCGTCTTAGAAGCGTGATCGACGGCATTCCCTACCCCTCACAGACCACCGCCCCGCTCGTGAAAGCCCTGCTGACCGGAGACAAAAGTGATCTGGACAAGGAAGTCATCGGAGTGTTCCGGGACAGCGGAGCCGCCCACATCCTCGCGCTCTCCGGACTGCACCTCGGCGTGCTTTACCTCATTATGGCGAGGCTGACAATGCCGATGGGGAACAGTCCCCGGGCGAGGAGGCTGAGATATTCATTGATCATCGGGGCCGGGCTTTTCTACTCCATCATGACCGGAGCCGCGCCATCCATCATCCGGGCGTTCCTGTTCATCACCATCAACGAGACCGCCAGACTGCTTGGACGGAAAAGGGAGCCGGTCAGAGTTCTGCTGGCGGCATTGACCATCCAGCTCGCGCTCAAGCCGGATGTCATTGCGTCCGTAGGCTTCCAGCTCTCCTACATGGCGATGGCCGGAATATTCCTCCTCTTCCCCTCCCTGGAACGGATCTACCCTGCCCCAAGCGGTTCCGGGCTGTCAAAGATCGACCCTTTCCGCAAGATCTGGAGCGCAGCCATGCTGTCCATCTCCTGTCAGGTCTTCACCGGACCGGTCGCATGGTACTATTTCCGCACTTTTCCCAAGTACTTCATACTGACCAACCTGCTTGCCCTGCCATTGACAAGTGCGATCATGACCCTCTCCGTGGCCACAATCGCGCTGTCATCCGCAGAGTCATGTCCCGAGCCGCTGATCCTGCTGAACGACAAGGCCGTGCAGACTCTGATTTTCTGCCTGAAAATCATCTCCGGGATGGATGAGCCGTAGAAAGACTTAGAAACTGTTCTGAAAGAGACGAACGCTTATCTGAAAATCGAATGCATCGCGCGGACAAGTTCACGGTTGCCGGATCTCAGAAACGAAGCGACCCGTTCGCCGAACGGGAGATCCGGATTCCTCCACGCCGGAGACTCGGGCTTTCCGGCCGTTCGGGCAAGGATTCCGGGAGCGATGACCCTCGCCACGCCCGCCTTTGCGACCTTGGCTCCGCAGCCATAGCCGAACAGGTTGGGACGGAAGATGTCCGACGGGTCATCCAGATGCCTTACGGCATATTCAGGAACAAGTGTGAACGCCATGTCATAAAGATGGCAAGGGACAGGAATGACCGGATCCGGCTCCAGCAGCCTTCTGTGACGTGACCTCCCTCCCGAAAGCAGATTTCCGGAGAAATCGGCGACCGTGCCGGCGATCACCGCCTTGTGTCTCAGGAACATCGAGTTCTCGAAGAACGATGTCAACGCCCCTTCCTCCGGCCGAAGGTCCGAGTCCATCCAAAGGTAGAAATCAAAGCCTGTGGCGGAAGCCTTCTCCCAAAGTTTCCGGTACCCGGCGGCTCCCTCGTCATTCAGGAATGTGGCGAAGGAATATTCCCCCGCAGCGGCGATGGCCTCCGTCTGCCTCTGGCATTCCTCAAGACAAGGAACCGGACCATCGGCCTTGGTGCCTGTGAGCGTTATGAGGATCGCGACATCCATGCCTCTACGAATCCAGTTTGAGGACAGCCATGAACGCGCTCTGCGGAACCTGAACCGTCCCTATCTGGCGCATCCTTTTCTTTCCTTCCTTCTGTTTCTCAAGAAGTTTCCTCTTACGGGTCACATCTCCTCCGTAGCACTTCGCGGTCACATCCTTGCGTACCTGACGGACAGTCTCGCGGGCGATGATCTTCGCCCCGATGGCGGCCTGGACAGCGATGTCGAACTGCTGGCGAGGGATCAGTTCCTTGAGTTTGAGACAGATCTTGCGTCCGAACTCATAGGCGTGATCCTCATGGATCAGCGTCGAGAGCGCGTCCGCCGGATCCCCGTTAAGAAGGATGTCCAGCTTGACAAGCCGCGCGGAACGGAAGTCGGTCAGATGATAGTCAAACGATGCGTAGCCTTTTGACACAGACTTCAGTTTGTCATAGAAATCGAACACGATCTCGGACAGAGGCATGTCGTAGGTGAGCTCAACCCTGTCGGAAGTGATGTAGTGTTCGCCGATCAGAATCCCCCTCTTGTCCATGCACAACTTCATGATCGCACCGTAGAAATCCGTCTTGGAGATGATCTGCGCGCGGATGAACGGCTCCTCGATGTGGTCGATGAGCGTCGGAGCGGGAAGGCCTGACGGATTGTGCACGTCAAGGATCTCGCCCTGAGTCGTATAGACTTTATAGGAAACGTTCGGGACAGTCGTGATGACATCCATGTTGAACTCCCTGAAAAGGCGTTCCTGGACGATCTCAAGATGCAGAAGCCCGAGAAATCCGCAGCGGAACCCGAAACCGAGGGCAAGCGAGGACTCCGGCTCATAGACAAAAGACGCGTCGTTGAGCTGGAACTTCTCCAAGGTCGCCCGCAGTTCCTCGAACTTGTCCGCCTGAACCGGGTACATTCCGGCGAAGACCATCGGCTTCACCTCCTCGAATCCCGCTATGGCTGCGGCACAAGGCCTTGCCGAATGGGTTATCGTGTCGCCGACCTTGACCTCGACGGCCCTCTTGATCCCTGAAATGATGTAGCCCACGTCTCCTGTCGAGACCTTGCCTGTCGGCTGGAGCTTCATCTTCAGCACACCGACCTCCTCGGCATCGTATTCCATTCCGGTCGCCACGAACTTGACCTTGTCGCCGGTCGAGACGGAGCCGTTCAAGACCTTGAAATAGGCGATGATGCCTCTGAACGGGTTGAACACGGAGTCGAAGATAAGCGCCTGAAGCGGAGCATCAGGATCCCCGTGCGGAGCCGGAATCCTCTCGACGATCGCGTCCAGAAGCGGAGGAATCCCCTCTCCGGTGCGGGCGGAGACTTTGAATATGTCCTCGTGGTCACAGCCCAGAAGATCCACGATCTGGTCGGCAACGATCTCCGGTTGAGCGGAGTCCATGTCGATCTTGTTCATCACAGGAATAATCTCAAGCCCGTGGTCCACAGCCAGATAAAGATTGGAAATCGTCTGCGCCTGAATGCCCTGGGAAGCGTCCACAACCAGCAAAGCTCCCTCACAGGAGGCGATGGAGCGGGAGACCTCATAGGAGAAGTCAACGTGTCCCGGAGTGTCGATGAGATTAAGGATGTATTTCTCGCCCTTGCAGGTGTACTCCATCTGGATGGCGTGGCTCTTGATCGTGATGCCCTTCTCCCTCTCCAGATCCATGTCATCCAGCACCTGGGCCTCCATGTCCCTTGAAGACAGCGTCTTGGTCAACTCGATGAGCCTGTCGGCCAGCGTGCTCTTCCCATGGTCGATGTGGGCGATTATGCAGAAATTCCTTATATGCTTCATAAAAATGTGTCGTTCAGTCGCAAGCCGCGGGCCGCGTCACCCGCATGTTCAAGTATAATTGCAAAAATAATCATTTTGTCGTACATTTGAAAGTTGACGACAATCCAGCATGACGGACGAGGAGATTATCCGGCTTTACCGGAACGGGCAGAAAGAAGGGGCTTTCAGAGAAATAGTCGCCGCCTACAGCGAGCGGCTTTACTGGCATGTCCGCAGGTTCGTCTGCTCGCACGAGGACACCGATGATCTCATTCAGGAGATCTTCATAAAGGTCTGGTCGGCGCTGCCCTCGTTCAGGGGAGATTCCAGGCTGTTCACATGGATCTACAGGATAGCCACCAACGAGACGCTGAACTGGCTTCATAAGCAGAAGATCCGCTCCATGCTGAAATTCGAAAGTCTCGACACGGCTTTGGCCGACAGGATCGAGGACGACCCGTATCTCAACGGCGACGAGATCCAGAGAACCTTCCTCAAAGCCGTCGCCAAGCTGCCCGAGAAGCAGAAGGCTGTCTTCATGATGCGCTACTTCGATGAGTTGTCCTACGAGGACATCTCCGAGATTCTCGGGACATCTGTCGGAACCCTCAAGGCATCCTACCATTTCGCTGCGGAAAAAATACGGGCCGGACTCGGAGCCGGGATTAAACCTTCGGGCAAATAATCTGTCAAAAAAAAGGATATGCGAAAAGACAACGAAATCTTCAAAGATGCCGGAAAGGCTCTGCACAACGTTCCGGAAGGCTATTTCAACGACCTTAAGGCACGTTTGGATGGCATTCCGGCCGCAAATGCGGGGAAAGTCGGCGCGATGCAACGCCTGAAGCCGTACTTTGCGTTGGCGGCATGCTTCCTTGCGATTCTGTTTGTCGGGAATTTCGTTCTCCGGAGCACGGCGGACAGCAGCAGCGGGGACTTCTACAATGAGGCGGCCTACGCTGACCTTATGACAATGCCGGAGAGCGCTTTCCATGCGGTGATCACAGAGCGGGACACCCTCTCCGACGAGGATGTCATCAACTACCTGATCTCGTCCGGCACATCCGCAGAACTCATTGAATATACAAGACTTATAGCAAAGAACTAAAATGAAGGCAAAACAACTTACACTGATGTTTGCGGTTCTGTTCCTCATGCTTCCGGTCCAGAAGATTCCGGCCCAGGAGAA
Source organism: Bulleidia sp. (assembly GCA_963623745.1). Classification (GTDB taxonomy): domain Bacteria; phylum Bacteroidota; class Bacteroidia; order Bacteroidales; family UBA932; genus Cryptobacteroides. Next base: position 9,792 of record CAVFMX010000026.1, on the reverse strand, counting down.
AGACAGGAAGGACTGGCAGGACAAATGGAAGGCCGAGAAGGTAGCCTACCTTACCGATGCGATTGAGCTGACAAGTTCGGAGGCGGAGAAGTTCTGGCCGGTTTACAACAAATGCGAGAATGAGAAGAACCTGTGCTTCAGGAAGTCCATGGAAGCCTGCAAGGCCTTGGAGAAAGCGATTTCGTCAGGCAAAGGCGACTCCGAATTGAAGGAACTGCTGGACAAGTACATCGAAGCGCAGGACAGCGGCAAGGGGATAGAGAGGAAATATGTTGCCGAGTACCGCAAGATCCTCTCCGACAAGAAGATCGCTAAACTGTACATCGCCGAGGAGTCATTCCGCAGACAACAGATTCACAGGCTGCACAGAAATGACGACAAAGGAGAAAAAGGAGAAAGAAAGTAACGTATTATGGGACACATAACAGATTATTAGATTTTTGGTCAATTGGTTAATGGTTAGTTTGGTTACAGATAATAATCTGTTACGAGGGAAGCATGCTGGGAAGTACGCTTCCCTTTCTCGTCAAGAAGGGTCAGAAATTCCTCCCGGGGAGCCTCCGCGGACTGTCCCCCGCGCCTGAACTGGACTATCAGCCGCGACACAGGCTTGCGCTCCACAGACCTTATCCTCAGGATTTTCCACGGCGCGAAACCGCACATCCGGGCATGACGGAGCAACGGCTTTTCCTGATCGGACGGAAGGATCATCGAGACACGTCCGCCACGGGCAAGGGTCACGGAGGCATATTCAAGAATCTCCCTGTAGGAAAGGGATTCTGTTCCTGCGGCGTTTCCCGCCTCGCCTGTGTGGCGCGCGGAGTTGCGCCTCGCCTCGGGAGCCTCAAGGGAATTGTCATAGTACGGAGGGTTGGAGACGATGAGGTCGTAGCCGCTTTCGGAGGCTCCTTCCCTGAAAGCCATCAACCCGGAATTGACCGCCTCCAGATGGTCTTTCCACGGAGAGCTCCGGAAATTCTCCGCCGCTTCTTCCGCCGACGGTGCATCGATGTCTATTCCTTGAATACTCCAGCCTCCTCCGGAGCGCATCGGTTCCAGGCGCTGGGCTATCATCAGAGCCACCGTACCTGTTCCGGTGCCGATGTCAAGAACCCGCCTGTCCTCCGGAAACACTTCGGTCGCCGCGCCCAGAAGGACCCCGTCGGTGTTCACCTTCATGGCCGAACGCTCGTTGCGCACATCGAACCGCTTGAAATGGAAGACGCTCATCCCGGAACATTTACGGGCACCGCCTGCTCCTCCACGAACAGCCCGTCACGCATGAAAAGAGACCGGTCGCACATCCTTGCAAGTTCCGGGTCATGGGTCACGATGACGACAGTCTGCCCATAGCGTTGCCTGAGGTCGAAGAACAGCCGGTGGATCTCCGCCTTGGTCTTCGTGTCCAGATTGCCGGACGGCTCGTCGGCGAAAAGAATCGCAGGTCCGTTGATCAAGGCTCTCGCTATCGCCACCCTCTGCTGTTCCCCTCCGGAGAGTTCGGAAGGCTTGTGATCCATCCTCCCGGCAAGACCCATGTCATCAAGAAGCCGCGCTGCGGCGGTCTTTGCATCCTTGTCTGAACGGCCCGCGATGAACGCAGGGATCATCACGTTCTCCAACGCGTTGAATTCTGGCAGAAGATGGTGGAACTGGAACACGAAGCCGACGCGCCTGTTACGGAATGCGGAAAGTTCCTTGCCGTTCAGATGAAGGACATCCGTTCCGTCAATCTCCAGAGAACCGGAATCAGGGGTGGACAATGTGCCGAGAATCTGGAGAAGAGTGGACTTCCCCGCCCCGGAAGCGCCCATGATGGACACCACCTCCGACCTGTCCACCTGAAAATCAATTCCACGAAGTACCTTGAGGTCTCCGAAGGATTTTTCTATGCCCTTTGCCCGTATGATCATAAGCGACCGTAAAAAATAAGAACCTGTTTGTATTTCTCTTTCAAAGATAACTGATTTTTTTAAAAAAGTTTTGCTAATTAGGAAAAAAGGCATAACTTTGTAGTCCTTTCCAACGAGGATCTCTTCCAAAGGAGATTGTCAGGAAAGGCCTGAGGGGCTAACCCGAAGGAATGTTATCGGGGTGTGGCGCAGTTGGCTAGCGCATCTGGTTTGGGACCAGAGGGTCCAGTGTTCGAGTCACTGTACCCCGACAAAAAAAGAAGCGACCGGGTTGCGGCCGCTTCTTTTTTGTCATAAGTGGAAATCCAGCCACAATGAATAAGGGCGGCCAAATGTCCATTCGGCCACCCTCTTGATATTCAGTACCTTTACAGGACTTCTAAAGATTGACGTTGTCTTTCTTCCAGTCCTCGACAGGAGGAACGATACCGAGGGTGATGATCTCCTCGCGCATGTTGCAAAGATGCTCGTAAGACTTCCTGAGGTCGGCCATCTCGGCTTCTGTTCCCTTAGGCTCGGTGAAGTGAACGCCGGTGGCATCGATTGTGGTAGGCATCGCCATCATCACATTCTTGAAGCCGCACTTGTCGCAGTTCACATAGCATCCGGCAGGCCAGGTGAACGGAGTGCCTCCCATCGCGCCCTCGATCATCTTGACAGCCTGATAGGCAGGGCTTTGGAACGAGGAACGTCCACGGAGTTTGATGATGTTGGAACCTCCCTGAATGGTGTCATGCTTGATCGCGGCCCAACGCTCCTCTGAGATCTTGAACTCGGAGAGAGGCTTGCCGTCAACCTTGGCGTTCGAGGCAAAGACAGCCATCTGCTCGCCGTGGCCGCCGTAGGTGTAGCAGCCGGTCACCTTGGACTGCTGAACTCCGCATTCCTTCGCGATCTGCTCCTGAAGACGGGTCGAGTCAAGAGCGGCGAGAGAGGTGAGCTGATCAGGCTTCAGACCTGAATGGATGAGAGCGGTGAGAGCCGTCACATCGGCCGGGTTGAAAATGACCACCACGTGGTTGACATCAGGGCAGTACTCCTTGATGTAGTCGCCGAACTGGGCCGCGATCTGGCAGTTGCCTTTGAGAAGATCCTCGCGGGTCATTCCTTCCTTGCGCGGCGCACCGCCGGAAGAGATGATGAACTTGGCGCCGGTAAACGCCTCCTTAGGATCCGTTGTCCAGCTGACGTTCGCCCCGGGGAACGCACAGTGGCACATTTCCTCAGCCACACCGTGAACAGCAGGTTCAATGATGTCATAAAGGCAGATGTTAGGAGTAAGACCGAGCATAAGGGCGGTCTGAGCCATGTTGGAGCCGATCGCACCGCCGGCGCCGACGATGAGCAGCTTCTCGTTTGTCAAAAATCCCATGATTGATAAAATTTTATGTTAAAATCCTATTATTGTCAAAAAGTGTCACAAAGATAACAATTTCCATCGTATTTTCTTTCTAATTCAAAAAATCATTATATTTGCACAGATAAAAGAAGATTGACTGATTATATGGAACCTCCCAGTTCTATTCTGACAGACAGCAAATCAAAGGCGGATCCCCGATCGGACGATCCGCTGTCGTGCGGCTTTCATGAACATTCATCATTGATCACCCCGAACCATCATAAGGTACCGGGCGTTTTGTCATTAGTTTTTCCGAACTCATAAGTTATGGCACTATATCTCAAAAAAGAATTGGAAGAATCCAGATCCTTGATCGGGGTCTGGCAGATAACCGAAACAGAAGAAAGGCTTCGGGAACTCGCCTCCGTTCCGTCTGACGAGATGGAGGAGATCTCGTTCATCAGCAACGCATCCCTCCGCAAGCAGAGGCTTGCCGTAAGGGCTCTGCTTTGCGAACTGTTCGGAGAGAAAGTTTACCTCAGTCACCACGACAACGGCAAACCTTATCTTGAGAACAGCGTGACGAACATCAGCATCACGCACACAGACAAGTACGTGGCTGTCATACTCAATGACAACGAGGATGTCGGCATCGACATCGAATCCCTGTCCCGCGACTTCTCCGCCGTGGAAAGCAAGGCTCTCTCCGAGGACGAGGTCGAGGATCTTGAAGAGGACAAGAGGAACGAGCAGCTGGCGATCTACTGGTGCGCCAAGGAAGCCATCTTCAAAAGACTCTCCGCCTACAGGGTGAACTTCGCGGAGCAGATCGAGGTCGAGCGCTTCCGCCCGAAGGGAGAGGGGGAACTTGACGCGACCTTCATCCACAAGGACGGCTACGAAGAGGAGTTCGAACTTGAATACATGACCTTCGACAACCATGTTCTTGTCTGGGTTGTCGGCGAGGCCTGACCGATTTTTGATTGAGACGTGTAAAAAAACGGAAAAGATGTCCACAACAGCTTTGGTTATAGTCGCCGCCCTTGCGGTAATATCCCTTTACATTTTCTTCACGCAGCGCAGTTTTGTCGCTTTGGAGGAAAAGATGAAGAACGCTTTCAACCAGATCAACGTCCAGATGAAGTCCAGATGGGATGCCGTGACGAATCTGGTCGAAATGACCAGACAATACACCAAGTACGAGCACGACACCCTTGCGGATGTTGTCTCCAAACGCAACGGTTCTGTGTCAAATGCTTCGGAACTCGCTGAAAGCGAGGCTTCTCTGCGTTCTGTAGTCGGCCGCCTGAACGTTGTGGCCGAGCAGTACCCTCAGCTCGGGGCCAACACGGTCTTCGTCAAGACCATGGGCGACATCAAGGACTATGAGGAAAAAGTCCGTCTCAGCAGGATGGTTTTCAACGACTGCGTGACCAGAATGAACATGATGGTGCGCCAGTGGCCTTCTTCAATGGTGGCTGCAATGCTGCATTTCACGACTCACGACCTCCTTCCCGAGGATCAGTCGGTTGTCAACGCGCCTTCGGTCTCGGACATATTCAGCAAGTAGGATCATGAGGAGGCTTCAGGCATTTTTCCTGGCCGCCGTCCTTTCATTCGTCGCTGTTCCGCCATGTGCAGGCAGCGACGTTGATTCGTTGAGGATCAACGTGGAGCTGCGGGATGACGGGGCGGCGGTCGTGACCGAGGTGTGGCGGATCAATGTCTCCGGAGACATCTCGGAATGGTATCTTGTCGCGGACAACATGGGCCGGATGACGATCAGCGGCCTTCAGGTCCATGATGAGACCGGCAATGAATATGTCAACGAAGGCGAGTGGGATGTGGACCGCAACCGTGCCCGCAAGGCAGGACGGTGCGGCCTTGTCACCAAATCCGACGGCTATGAGATCTGTTGGGGCGTGGGGAGTACCGGTCGGCACACCTACACGGTGCGTTACCTGCTTACAGGTCTGGTCAAGGGACACGAGGACATGGACGGATTCAACCACATGTTCGTCACGCATGGACTGGAATCCTCCCCTCAATCCATCATCCTGACAATCAGGAAACCCGGACAGGAGTTCTCCACTGCGGACACCAAAGTCTGGGCCTTCGGATTCCGCGGTGAGATCCATGTGGAGGACGGTGCCGTAGTCGCCCGTACTGCGGAGCCGTTCACCGCTAACAGCGCCCTGATCGCAATGGTCGGCTTTGAGAAAGGCCTGTTCAATCCGGCTCTGACAGAGGAAACGACTTTTGAAGAGGTCCGGGAGAAAGCGATGGAGGGCAGTGACTATTCAGCCCTCGCCGAGGACGACTTTGACGACACCTTCTTCAAATGGTCAGGGGTCCTGCTCTTTGGAGGTTTTGCAGCGGCCATTGTCGCCGGCATCAATCATCTGGTAAAGAAATGCAGAAGAAAACGGGTTCTTCTTGGAGGAGACCCAAGGCATGTGGCGTGGTTCAGTGATGCTCCTTTGAACGGCGATCTCAAGAAATCAAGCAATATTCTTCGCGCATTCTCCGGCAACACGATGCGGGAGAGACAGAACCTGATCGCCGCCTACATAACCCGGCTTTTCTACCATGGAGCCTTCGAGATCATCCCTCAGCAGGGAAAATCAAAACCGATGATGAGAATAAGGGATCTGAAGATTGACGATGCCGCGGATTCCCGTTCTGACGCGGGGCTTGAGACAAGGCTCTACTCTTTCATCAAGGAGGCTGCCGGGAAGGACGGAATCCTTCAGAGGAACGAACTTCAGCGTTGGGCCGACCGCCACGGGGAGGAACTCTATGATTGGGGGCAGGATGTCTGGAACGGTGTCACAATCTGGACCATGAAACCGGAAGAGGCGCGTCAGGTCTTCGGCCTCAGGAGATACCTGAAGGACTTCACCATGATCAAAGACAGAGGCGTGGTTGAGGTCAAGCTTTGGAACAATTATCTGATTTTCGCTTCCCTTTATGGGATCGCGGACAAGGTGATGAAGGATTTCCGCAAAGTCTGTCCGGAATATTTCACCCTTTCCTCCGCAGCGGAGCTGCTTGACGACGACATGACCATGTTGGTCGTCTGGAACATGATCAACATGACCTCCCGCAATTTCAACACGGCAGCCAGCACTTATGAGGCCTCCCGTTCCGACGATTCGGGCTCGTCCTGGAGCGGCGGAGGAGGCATGTCATCCTGGGGCGGCGGAGGAGGCTTCTCCGGCGGCGGTTTCGGTGGTGGCGGCCGTTAATGTTTTCCATACAAGATTCCACCCGGTCGCCGAGTCTGCCGAAACGGGAGTACGCATCGTACGGTATAAAATTAGCATGATATTCTCTTATTCTTGCTATTTTTGTAAGATAAAGCCCGAATATTAAGAAGCTGTTTAAAATGGTTCCCGCATTTTATTATGCGGAATTCTCGAGACAGTTCCGGCTTTGGAAGAGGGAGCGCGGCAGTAGCTGCGTGACCGATGAGAAAGATGAGAATGGCCGGAAAGGCCGTGTAAGAAAAAAGAGGTATTATTTTTCTAAGAGTATGGATGCAAATAGGCTGGTTTTGATGGTTCTGACCGGGATGCTTCTGGCCTCCTGTCCGGCATATCCACAAAATATAAATTCCAAGAAAACGGTTGAGTGTGAGTTGATTGACGCAGTCTCCGCCATGGATGACCAGCAGTACGGGAAAGCCGGGGAAATGCTCGGCAGGATAACCGCCGCCGCACCGGAGAATGACGCGGCTTTCTATTATCTCGGGCTGTGCCGCCTGTACACCAACGACATTGACGGAGCGAAGGAGGCGTTAAAGAAGGCAGCGGAGCTGGATCCGTCGAACTTCTGGTACAAGGAGAGGCTTGCGCGGACATATTCATTGACAGGAGAGAATGATCTGACTGTCGCGACCTACGAGGAACTGCTGAAGGATTTCCCGAAAAAGAATGATCTCTACTTCACGCTGGTCAACCTCTACCTCAAGCAGAACCGGTACGACAAGGCACTGGAGGCACTGGATCAGATCGAGACGGTCTTCGGCAAGAGCGAGAACGTGACGGCGACGAAGTACGACATCCTTCTTAGGCAGAACAAGCCGCTGGAGGCGCTCAAGACCCTTGAGGACTACAACAAGGAGTTCTCCTCGCCCTATGTGCTGACAAAGCTCGGAGACCATTCGATGGCCGAGTACAAGGACACCGTCGCTCTCGCCTACTACAAAGAGGCTCTCGACCTTCAGAACGGCTACATGCCGGCGCTCTTGGGCGAATCGGAAGTTTACAGAACCCGAGGGAACTTCCCGGAATTCTTCAGGACACTGAACGCTTTCGTGGCTGACGACCAGACAGATGTGCAGGCGAAGACGCAGTACCTGAACATGCTTGTGACACGTACCGACCCACGGTTCATCCAAAGCGTGAAGCCTCAGATCGACACCCTGTACGACAATCTCGCGCAGTGCCATCCTACAGACAGCGCTGCTCTCATGGCATCGGGGCTTTACTGGTACTCCACCGAAAGGCAGACCAAGGCTAAGGAGTTGATCCGCAAAAACATGACCTTGCATCCGGACAACCTCGGAACCACGGCCAGCTACGTGCAGCTTCTGGGCTACATGAAAGACTGGGACGCCCTCGAAACCGCCTGTGACAGCGCATTGGTCAGGTTCCCGAATGAGACGGCGTTCCTGGACATGAAGAACGTGGCGTGCTACAACAGGAAAGACTGGCAGGGAATCATCGACAACAACCGGAGAATCATCGGAATGGCTCAGGGAGACACTTCGGTCACGATCCCGGCGCTCTCGTCCATAGGAGACATGTACCACGAACTCGGGCGCGAGAAGGAGGCCTTCAAGGTCTATGCCCGGGTGCTGAAACTGAACCCTGACTACGCTCCGGCCCTGAACAACTACGCCTACTACCTGTCACTCAAAGGCATCAAGCTCAAGAAAGCCTGCGCCATGAGCAAGAAGACAGTGGACAAGGAACCGGACAATCCGACCTACCTCGACACCTACGGTTGGATCCTCCATCTGCTCGGAAAGGACAAGGAGGCGAAAGCTCAGTTCAAGCATGCGATGCTTTACGGAGCCAAGGAAAGCGCTACATGTCTGGAGCATTACGCCATTGTGCTTGAGGCTCTTGGCGAGACCGATCTCGCGAAAGTCTATCGGACGCAGGCGGAGAACAAGAAGGCGGAGGGCAAGGAATGAGACGCTTCACAGGAATATTCCTCCCCCTTCTGGCTGTCCTGGTCTGGCAGATCCCGGCATATTCCCAGGACACACGGGCGCAGGAAGCCCGCAAGGAGCGTCTCCAGAAGGAGATCGCCATCCTTGACGGTCAGCTCAAAAGCAACGCCGCCCAAAGCGCAAGCGCGCTGAGCCGCCTCAACCTGATCAGCGGCAAGGTGGCGTCCCGGAAGAAGCTCATCGCCGAAAGCGACAGGGAGATTTCCGAATATTCCAGATCAATCGCCGAAAAGGAGAGGGAGATCTCCCTCATGCAGACCCGTCTGGACACTTTGTCGAGTCATTACGCCCGCCTTGTGCGCGGAGCCTACGTGAACCGCAGCGCCAAGATCTGGTACATGTACATCCTCGCCAGCGATGACCTCGGACAGGCGTTCAGACGCTACGGCTACCTGCGGGACCTGTCCAAACAGATGAACTCACAGGCTTCGAAGATCATTGACGCGCGTAAGGAACTGGAAAGGGAAAGGGAGGCCTTGGCGGCGATGAAGCGTGAGGCCGAATCCCTCAGGGCGTCGAGAGTGGACGAGATGAGCAAACTCAAGACGGAGGAGGATGATTCCCGGAAGCTTGTCAACCAACTGAAGAAGAACAAGAAGAAGTACCAGCAGGATCTTTCGCGGAAACGGCGCGAGATGGATGCCCTCAACAGGGAGATCGAGCGGATCATCCGCGAGGCTACCGACGGGACATCCGGAAAAGGCAAGCAGACCGTCAAGCGCAAGCCGATCGACTACACCCTCGCCAAGAAGTTCGAGGCGAACAAGGGCAAGCTTCCGTGGCCTGCGGACGGGCCGGTTGTGGATCATTTCGGGCAGCGTTTCCATCCTGTCTATACCAATCTCAAACTTCCGTTCAACAACGGCGTGACGATCGCTCTCGCCGCAGGAACCGAGGTCAAGGCTGTGTTTGACGGAGAAGTGAAGCAGATTGTGGTCATGCCGGGCTACAACAAGTGCGTGCTCGTGCAACACGGTAACTTTTTCTCCTTCTACTGCAAATTAGGCACTGTAAGCGTCAAGGCCGGAGACAAGGTGAAGACGGGGCAGACAGTCGGGACAGTGGACACGATCGGCGGGGAGACACAGCTGCATTTCCAGATCTGGTCAGGACGCACTCCGCAGAATCCGGAGATCTGGCTGAGACCGTAAATCCATGAATATGAAACACGAGATCATCATAAAAGACCTACGGGACATCGACAGGGCGGCGGACGAGTTCCTTTCCGAAGTGAAAGGGCATGACATTCTGGCGTTCTATGCTCCGATGGGAGCCGGCAAGACGACTTTCACGACGGC
>CAVFMX010000025.1:0-3128 GCA_963623745.1 Bulleidia sp. | reverse complement strand
TCCGGCCATTTTCATCTTTCTCATCGGTCACGTAGCTACGGCTATGCTCCCTCTTCCAAAGCCGAAACTGTCTCGAAAATCCCACATGATAAAATGCAGGAACCATTTAAACAGCTTCTTTAGAATTCAGCGTTCTTCGGGGTTCTTGGGAACGGAATCACGTCGCGGATGTTGGCCATGCCTGTGACGAAGAGCAGCAGCCTCTCGAATCCGAGTCCGAATCCGCTGTGCGGCACGGTTCCGTACCTGCGGGTGTCGATGTACCATTCGAGGTTCTTTCGGCTCATCTTCAACTCATCGATCCTCCGCTCCAGTTTCTCAAGGGAAGCTTCTCTCTCGGAACCGCCGATGATCTCTCCGATTTTCGGGAACAGCACGTCCATTCCGCGGACTGTCCTTCCGTCCTCGTTCTGCTTCATGTAGAAAGCCTTGATGTCCTTCGGGAAGTCCGTGAGGATCACAGGCTTGCCGAAGTGTTTCTCCACCAGATAGCGCTCGTGCTCGCTCTGGAAATCAGTTCCCCAGTGAACCGGGTACTCGAACTGTGTGCCATTTTTCACGGCATCTTCCAGAATCTCCACGGCCTCGGTGTAGGTCACCTTCTGGAACTCGATGCCGAGGACGCTGTTCAGCCTGTCGATCAGACCTTCATCGTACTTGTCGTTGAGGAACTTAAGATCGTCGGCGCAGTTGTCGATGGCATACTGCACGAGGAACTTCACGAACTCCTCGGCAAGAGCCATGTTGTCGTTGATGTCATAGAAAGCCATTTCCGGCTCGATCATCCAGAACTCGGCGAGATGCCTTGGAGTGTTGGAGTTCTCCGCCCTGAAAGTCGGACCGAATGTGTAGATCTCACCAACGGCCGTGGCTCCAAGTTCCCCTTCAAGCTGTCCGCTGACTGTCAAGCTGGTCTTCTTTCCGAAGAAGTCCTTGCTGAAATCAACCTTGCCGTTCTCCTTCTTCGGGACGTTCTCAAGATTGAGTGTCGTCACCTGGAACATGTCTCCGGCACCCTCTGCGTCAGACTCTGTGATAAGAGGGGTGTTGAGATAGACGAACCCCTTGCCGTTGAAGAACTTGTGTATGGCGAACGCCATAGCATGGCGGATTCTCAGCACTGCTCCGAACGTGTTTGTCCTCGGACGGAGGTGAGCCACCGTCCGGAGATATTCAAGCGAAGTGTTCTTCTTCTGGAGCGGGTACCTTACCGGATCGCATTCCCCCAGAACCTCGATCTCCTTGGCCTGAATCTCAACAGCCTGACCGCTGCCGACCGATTCGATCAGATTCCCGGTCACACTGATGCTTGCTCCTGTCGTGATCCTTGCGATGAGTGTCTCGTCAAAGTTGGACATGTCGGCCACAACCTGAATGTTATTTACTGTCGAGCCATCATTGAGGGCGATGAACTTGATCTGTTTGTTGCCTCTTTTGGTCCTGACCCAACCTTTGGCGAGAACTTCCTGTCCCGGAGTCGCCTTGAGAAGGTCTTTCACTTTGCTCCTGATAATCGTGCTCATTTCTTATCTTGATGATAATTTAATTCAATCTCACAAAGATAGCACAAAAATAATGCAGGTCAAAGAATCGCCTACATAAAAAAAGCGGGGGAACCTTTCGGTTTCCCCGCTTTTTTTATGTAGGCGTAGAACGGTTACTTTCCAGTTTTTCTGGCAGCATACATGATCTTAAGGGCGGAGCAGCGCCGAAGCTCCTGCTTCACGTCCGTGATTATACCCATTCTCGCATCTTCGTCTGCCTTGATGGAGACCTGCATCAACTGGCGGTCAACCTCACTCATGGCGTCACGCTCGGCGGCGATGAAGTCACGGATGTCACTGGTTGTCTTGAAGGAGTCGTTGAGCTGGATTCGAGCCTCTGTACCGTACTGCGCCTGATACTGTGAGTTCGGCGCTCCGATGTAGATGTACGAAGCCAGATCCTTCCTTTCGAGTTTGACAACTTCAGTAGCTTCAGGAAGTCTTACCTTGACTTTCACTTCCGTGGAACGGAGCTGTGATGTCACCATGAAGAAGAACAGAAACATGAACACGATGTCGGAACTTGTACCAAGTTCAGGCATTTCCTTTTTACCGCTTCTTTTAAAACTAGGCATTGTCTGATCCCTCCTGAATTACTTTTTGGTCACGTCCTTAGGCTCCGCTTCGGAGATGTTCTGTGGAATGGCCTCCCTGACGATCTTCTGCTGATCCTCGGAAAGAGATATGTATGGCTTTCCGAAATTCTGCTTGCTGAAATCGTCACGGACCTCATTGATGGCCCTCACAAGCTCGTTCTGAACTGCGATGTAGGCTCTGTAACTTGTTCCACGGTCATTCTGAAGCGAGATGACTCCTTTCGTGACAGGATATTCACCGAAACCGTCTATGTTCTTCATCTCCCTTTCAGGAAGATTAGGATCGTTGGCAGGGTTGGTGATGAATTCCTTTATCTTATCCTTGAGTTGGCTAACATCCAAAAGCTGGTCACCGGCAAACAGTCTGTCGGAAGAGTTGATCTTCACGATGATGATGTTACGCTTGTTGACCTTCGTGTCTTCTGTCTTCTGGTTTTCAGCAGGCATAGGCGGAAGACGGCGCTGCAGACCTGACTGCTGGTCCATGGTGGACGTCATCAGGAAGTAGCAGAGCAGAAGGAACGCGATATCGGCTGTCGATTGTGTGTTCAGCCCCGGTGTTTTTCTAACCATAGCTTGATGTTATTTGTTGTTGATGGCGTCTCTGATGGCCGCAAAGATGACGGTGACGATGGCGGCACCGCCAAGGATGTAGGTCAGCAGAAGCATTGTGTCGGTCATTTTAAGGATCGAGCCGGCAGGCTGGGTCTTCACATTGAGGGCTGGCGCTCCGGATGACAGAACGTAGGCCACGAGTATCAGTGCGGCGATGCCGACGATCACAAGCCCGACCTTGATGAGATCCTTAGGATTGTTCGTGCAGACCATGTAGATGGCCAGACCTATCCAGACAACCACGGCCGCGAAGAACAGCGCGTAGGTGTACCGGAGAAGGAGGTCGGCGTTGGCTCCGTTAGTGAAGAGCGCCCACACGCCGATGACTGTCCCGACCAGTCCTAACACCCATCCGATTATTTTGAATAACTTA
>CAVFMX010000024.1:4404-12239 GCA_963623745.1 Bulleidia sp. | reverse complement strand
GACAGACACATCAAGTTCTACGAATCCTATACCGATGGCAAAGGCACTCCTGTGCCGGGGGCGAAGTACAAAAAGCCGACACAGGGAGCCAATCTGGCATATTTCTTTGACTTCCAGCTTGGATGGATGTACTGGAGGTACTTCATGTGGAACTTCGTGGGACGCCAGAATGAGATCCACACTCCGGCTTCAGACCTGTTCACCGGCAATTGGGAGAGCGGGATCCCGTTCATCGACCGGATCCACCTCGGCGACCAGAGCAACGCTCCGCAGTGGCTTCAGGACAATCCCGGCAAGAACCATTATTTCTTCCTGCCTCTGTTGCTGGGCCTCATCGGCCTGTGCTTCCAGTTCGACAGGGACCGCGGAGGCTGCTGGCTGACATTCCTGTTGTTCTTCATGACCGGGATCGCCATCGTGCTCTATCTGAACCAGTCTCCTTATCAGGTACGTGAAAGGGACTATGCCTACGCGGGGTCGTTCTATGCTTTCGCGATCTGGATAGGGTTTGCGGTCGCGGCGATATATTCATGGGTCACTTCCGCATTGAAGGAGAAACATGCCGTCGCTGTTGCCGCCGCCGCTTCCGCGGCCTGCCTTTTCGTGCCCGCGCTGATGGCGGAGGAGAACTGGGATGACCACGACAGAAGCAATCGCTATACGGCTGTCGAGGTCGCCAAGAACTATCTCAACTCCGTGGGAGAGAACGGCTTGCTGATAACACACGGTGACAATGACACCTTCCCTCTCTGGTACGCGCAGGAAGTCGAGGGTTTCCGGAACGACGTGAGAATATGCAACACTTCCCTCCTTGGAACTGATTGGTACATCGACCAGATGCGGTACGCCATCAACAATTCCGCCCCTCTGAACCTTTCAATCGGTCAGGAACAGTACCTTTACGGAACCAACGAGTGGATCCCTATCGAGGACAAGCGTGGTCAGGCCCTGCCGTTGTCCGACTGCATCGCCGTGTTCAAGCATCCGGATGCCAAACTGATGTACCAGGATGGCAGCAGACTGGACTACTGGGTCTCCCGCAAGATGATCATTCCGGTCAATAAGGAGAACTGCCTGAAGAGCGGAATCGTGAGTGCTAAATTCGCGGAGCAGATTCCGGACTCAATTGTGATTGAGATTCCGAAGAGCAAGAACTTCCTCAGCAAGCCTGAGCTCTTCTTGCTTGACTTCCTTTCCACTTACCAATGGGACAGACCTTTGAATGTGCTTAATCAGGGAGGAGACCTGAACATCGGCATAAAGGACTACCTGATGTATGAGGGATTCTCCTGCAAGCTTATTCCGATCAGGAACAAGGTACAGTCTCTTGAGGTAGGTCTTGTGGACACGGATGACCTGTACGGCAAACTCACGGACAAGTACTGCTTCGATGCCGTGTCCCGCGAGGACTACTGCGTTGACTACCAGAACACCTACACATTCCTCGGTGTCATGTCATTGAGGAATATGTTCGTGTCCGCCGCCAACGCCTTCATCGCCGCCGGCGAGAACGGCCGCGCCGAAGAGATGCTCGACAAGTGCCAGGCGGTTCTCAAGCCGAAGGAGTACCCTTACGACAACTCGATCCTCGGCTGGGGTTCCAACGCCCTTTTCCCGATCGAGATGGTCAAGGACTACTACGCCATCGGCAAGCCTGAGAAAGCCAGGGATCTGGCTCAGGAACTGACGGACGAACTCACAGAGTCCATCAGGTTCTACATCGATTTCTACCCGATGTGCAAGAGCGACTTTGAATATAACTGCAACCTCATCTACTACATGACCAACGATGTCATCCGCAAGGCCGGTGACAAGGAGTTCGCCGACGGGATAGAGAAGACCCTCGCCGATTTCCTCTCGATCCAGTCATAAGATGGTTTGGAAATCCCGATAGCAGCTGTCGGAACAAAGGAAACGGTGCGGTCATCGCTCCTGACAAAAGGAGGGTGGCCGCACCGCTTGTGATTGCCGCCGCCTGCTTGGTGATGCTGGCGGCAGGTCGTACTAGACCAGAGCCTTCACCTGCTTTGCGTCAAGCGGAAGCATCTCGGTGATGGGACTGTACTGATAGTTCTCGAAGTCGAAGATCTGGGCGAATCCGGAGGTCTTGTCGCTGTGGTAGTAAACGTACAGCAGAAGTCCGCCGGGAGCCTCCTGTGCGGCCTTATCCGACCTGCGCTCAAGGAATGAGACAAGCTCTTCTTTCTTGGTCTTCGGGAAGTTCGCTATCTTGCGTTTGAACGAACCCTCCTTGCCTTCGATCACGTAGGATGATCTCATAGCGAAGAACAGGATGACGGCGAACAGGATGACCGTGAGGCCGAGGATGAACATGGAGTCGGAGCAGAAGAGCAGAGCCACTCCCGCTGCGAGAAACACGAGGGTCACGATGATGTCCTTCGCGGATCTTGTTTTCTTTATGTTAACAGTTTCCATTTGTTTTTCTGATTCAGATTTGCCGGTGATGCTTCCCGGCAGGCACAATGCTCCCGGGAATAGTTGTTGTGTAAAAAATATGGTTGCATCACCTTGTTATGGTAATACGTTGTTTTCCGTCCGTTGAGGGGGACGGTGCCTTTTTTCTTGAAAAACCGACATCCGGCGCGAAGCGTCCGAACGGGGTTGGGTAAGTTTTCCGCTATAGACGCAGCTTCCGCAGAGCCGGCAAGGAATGTTTTTGCGCGGCAGAATGGCAGACTGTCTTGAACTCCAGAACCCTGAAGTCAAGTTCCGCCCTGCGCGCGCTCCTGCACGGAATGCCGGAAGCACCGGTGACTGTGCGTGTTACTGTCTGCCCTTCGCCCGTCGGGCTTGTCAGGCAGACTGTGTTGAACTTTATGAAAGAATGTTCGGATTGGATCGGGTCGGTAAGGCTGCCTGTGGATGTTCCGGCCGCGGTTCCGGATTCGGGTTCGGTGAAGAAGTTGACCCGCAGACCCTCGCAGAAGAATGCAAGCGCCACAAGTACAATGGAAATCGAACAGAACCGGACAAATGACCTCATGCCTCTTACCTCCTCAGTCTCACGAATATGCTCAAAGGCAGGTTCTTCCCGAACTTGTCCCGGATTGCCAGCTCTCCGGATTCGAGAACCGCATCGGGTGCAAGTCCGAAAGCCTGGCGTACAACCGTCTCGCCGAGAATGGCCGAGAATCCGTTCGAGTAAAGATTCAAGACGATAAAACTGTTTTCCGGAGCGAGAATCCTCCCCACGGTTCTCATCATGCCGAAAAGACATTCGTCCAGTTTCCATTTCTCTCCGTCCGGGCCGTGGCCGTAGGCCGGAGGATCCAGGATTATGCCTTGGTAGAGATTGCCCCGTCTGGCCTCGCGGGAGGCGAACTTCATCGCATCCTCCACAACCCAACGGATGCCGTCAAGGCCACTGCGGTCCTGGTTGCCGTGAGCCCAGGTGACGACCTGACGCACGGAATCCAGATGTGTGACATCGGCTCCGGCGCACTTGGCGGCCAGCGATGCCGCTCCCGTGTAGGCGAACAGATTCAGAACTTTTGGGCGCGCGCCTGTCTTCGCGGCGATGTCCGAAGTCTGTTTGAATATGTAGTCCCAATTTGCGGCCTGCTCCGGGAATACTCCTACGTGCTTGAAGGACGTGAGTCCCAACCGAAGGCTGAACTTCGGTCCGCCGTTATAGCGGATCCACCACTGGTCCGGCATATTCCTCATCCTTTCCCACGTTCCGCTGTCCTCCTTGCCGGCTTTCCCGAATCCGGCCCCGGGGGTGAAGCGCGTGTGGGCGAGAGAGTTCCACTCGCTGTCGCTCATGCTCTTGTCCCACAGGGCTTTAGGCTCCGGGCGGGCAAGAACATATTCGCCGAACCTTTCGAGCTTCGCACCCCTTCCGGAGTCAAGAAGTTCGTAGTCCTTCCAATTCTGTGGGACATACTCGATTGTCATAGCATACAAAGATAGGAAAAAGAAAACCTATTTTATCCATTTGCGTGACGATTTAATCGTTATAGTCCGGCTGGCCGATGCCCAATCCGCTGAATTTTATTATATTTGCGCCCGAAAACTATCGAAATTGTTTTTAAACAGCTTCTTAATATAATAAGGTTATGCAACAGCACATTGACACCTACGACTTCAAAGGCAAGAAGGCCATTGTCAGAGTGGATTTCAACGTTCCGCTCGATGAGAAATTCAACATCACAGACGACACCCGCATCCGCGCGGCTCTCCCTACGCTCAAGAAAGTGCTTGCGGAGGGCGGTTCACTCATCCTGATGTCCCACCTCGGACGTCCGAAGGGAGTGGATCCTAAATTCTCGCTCAAGCATATTCTTGCCCACGTCTCCGAATGCCTCGGCGTTCCGGTTCAGTTCGCCGACGACTGCCAGAAGGCCGACGCTCAGGCCGCCGCCCTCAAGCCGGGTGAGGTTCTGATGCTTGAGAACCTGCGTTTCTACGCTGAGGAGGAGGGCAAGCCGAGAGGACTCGCCGCCGATGCCACGGACGAGGAGAAGGCTGAGGCCAAGAAGGCCGTCAAGGCAAGCCAGAAGGAGTTTGTGAAGAAGCTCGCCTCCTACGCCGACTGCTACATCAACGACGCTTTCGGCACGGCTCACAGGGCGCACGCTTCGACGGCTCTCATCGCCGCCTACTTCCCGAACGACAAGATGTTCGGCTACCTGATGGAGAAAGAGGTGAAGGCCATCGAGAACGTCCTCCAGAACGCCAAGCGTCCTTTCACCGCGATCATCGGAGGATCAAAGGTCTCCAGCAAGCTCGGTGTCATCAAGAACCTGCTTGACAAGGTTGACAACCTGATTATCGGCGGCGGAATGGGCTACACCTTCATCAAGGCCCAGGGCGGCCACATCGGAAAGTCCCTCCATGAGGACGAGCTCATGCCGGACGCTCTTGAGATCATGAAAGAGGCCAAGGAGAAGGGCGTGAATCTTTCTCTTTCAGTAGCCACCGTTTCCGGGCAGGAGTTCAGCAACGACACTCCGCGCCAGACATTCGACATCTTCAACATTCCTGATGACTGGGAGGGGATGGATGCTTCCGAGGCTTCCCTTGAGAACTGGAAGAAGATAATCCTTGCTTCCAAGACCATCCTCTGGAACGGTCCTGTGGGAGTGTTCGAGCTTCCTAACTTCGCCCACGGAACCGAGAAGATCGCCGAATTCGTGGCTGAAGCCACTCAGAACGGTGCCTACTCCCTCGTCGGTGGCGGAGACTCTGTCGCCGCTGTCACAAAGCTCGGTTTCGCCGACAAGGTGAGCTACGTGTCCACCGGCGGCGGCGCGATGCTTGAGGCCATCGAGGGCAAGGATCTTCCGGGCATCGCCGCCATCAGGGAATAGTCACTCGGATAATCCGAAAAATACGCTATCTTTGTACGATAAGTGATTATAGACTATGGATTGCCTGTTCGTACATTGGAACATGAATCCGGAGATGTTCAGGATCGGATCATTCGCCGTAAGGTGGTATGGTCTCCTGTTTGTCTCCGGTTTCATTCTCGGTTACTGGATGTTCACGAAGTTCTTCAGGAGGGAAAAAGTCAACGAGGCTCTTCTTGATCCGCTTCTTTACACGCTTCTGATCGGAACACTTGCGGGGGCGCGCCTCGGACACTGCATATTCTACCAGCCCGACTATTATTTCGGCTCATGGAAAGGCTTCTGCGAGATCTTCGCCGTGTGGCACGGAGGACTTGCCAGCCACGGGGGGGCGCTCATGTTGCTTCTGTGCATGTGGTGGTTCGCGGGTAAATACGGGAAGAGGAACCACATCGACTTCCTCTGGATTCTGGATCATCTGGCCATCGCCGTGGCGTTCGCCGCAACTTTCATCAGGCTGGGAAACCTCTGCAACTCGGAGATCTACGGTGATGTGACCAGTCTCCCGTGGGGGTTTGTCTTCGAGCGCAGGGGGGAGATCGAGCCGAAGCACCCGACCCAGATTTATGAGGCTCTGAGCTACCTGATTCTTGGAATCGGACTTATCTGGCTATATGTCAAAAAATTGGATAAGATGTACAGAGGCTCGTCCATCGGACTGTTCTTCATCGTCTGCTTCGGAATGCGCTTCCTCATCGAGTTCATCAAGGAGCCGCAGGTGGATTTCGAGAACTCCATGGCTTTGGACATGGGTCAGATCCTGAGCATTCCGTTCGTGCTGCTCGGCATAGGACTCCTTATATATTCTTATAAGAAAAAGATTCCGGCGGCTGCCGTCATCCCCGACACGAAGCCGAAAAAGGCGGAGCCGACGCACTACGCCAAGGGTCTCGGAAATTCTTGAGAGGCTGTTCCGCGGCTTGTTTTTCACCGTTACTTAACGGACATTGTATGATAAAAGCAATCTTTTTTGACATTGACGGCACCTTGGTGAGCTTCAAGACCCACCGGATGTCCGAGAACCTTAAGGAAAACCTTCGCAAGCTTCAGGCCGCCGGCGTGAAGCTTTTCATTTCGAGCGGCCGGGCACGGCTTGTGATGAACAATCTGGACGATTTCCCGTTCGACGGCTATGTCGAGATGAACGGAGCCAAGACGACTCTTGACGGAGAAATCATTGACAGCCATCCCATCCTGAAACAAGAGTCCCTTCAGGTGGCGGAGATCGCGGAGCGTGAGAATGTCTCCTGCTGGGCGTTCGCCGACAATGTGGCGGGGATCAACTTCAGCAGCCCGCAGGCGATCGAGGTCTCCGACATACTCGACCTGCATCCGGCCAATTTTCTGGATCTGCGGCAGGTGGCCAGAGAACACGATGTCTATGAATACACCATATTCTTCAATGAGGAACAGGCCGGCCGTCTGCTGCTCCCTGTCCTGAAAAATGTCGCCTGCACAAGGTGGCATCCGTATTTTCTGGACATCGTGCCGGAAGGCCTCTCAAAGGCCTACGGCGCGGCGAGAATCCTTGAGCGCATCGGCGTGAAGCGCGAGGAATGCATGGCGTTCGGCGATGGCGGCAACGACATCCCGATCATTGAATATGCCGGAACAGGGGTCGCGATGGGCAACGCCACGGACGATGTGAAGGCCGCCGCGGACTATGTCACGGACTCTGTCGATGAGGACGGAATAGTTACCGCTCTTCGACATTTCGGCATACTCCGGGAAACTCGGAAATTTTTTTAGTTTTCCGGTGCATCGTTTTATCTGATTAAAAATAAGTATAATGAATATTTCGCCACGATGAGAGCGGCGAAATATTTGTTTATTATAGCTTTGAAATAAGATATGTTTGCATAACATTTGCAGAACGATTTTCCGCTTTATTGGTTTTTATGGCTGAATTGACAAAAGACAAGATCATGAAGACGGCGAACGGACTCTTCCTGAAGGACGGAGTCCGGGAGGTGTCCGTCGATGACATCTGTCGCGAACTGTGCATCTCAAAGAAGACCTTCTACGAGTACTATGGTCGGAAAGAGGATCTGGTCGCCGATGTCGTGACCTACAACGTGGAGAGGAAGAAGGCCGAGTTCGAGAGGCTCGTCGCGGGCAAGGATGTCGTCCGGATCCTCAAGGCGATGTTCTCCATGGTAAACAGGAAGAAAACCATCGACAAGGACAAGAGGATGGCGAAAGACATCAGGAAGTACTATCCCGAGACTTTCTCAAAGCGTACCGATGAACGCTACAGGGCGTTGTACTTTTTCTTTGTGGAATGCCTGAAAGAGGGAATGACGTCCGGACTTGTCCGTTCGGACATGGATTTTGAAGGCGTGCAGCTTCTCATCTGCATAATGCACGACGGCATGGCCGACTATCTTGAGGGACGCTACCACATCGAAGGCTTCAACGTGTCTTTCAAGTCTCTGGCGGCCGCGTTCGAGGACATCGTCACAA
>CAVFMX010000024.1:2010-3549 GCA_963623745.1 Bulleidia sp. | reverse complement strand
CCTAACGTTTACAACGCCGAGAGTTCCGTCATCCTGGCACTCTGGCAGCTCAAGGCCGTGATGGGTGTCGATCTGGACAGGAACATCGATGTGTCAGGCTCCCTTGAGGATTTCTCCAGAGAAATGTTCCGTGACATCAACGAGAACGGCGACCCGTCGCTGGAGTACAACACGACCATGCGTCAGCTTGCCATCCAGGCCGAGCAACTCGCCTCCACCGTGCGCATGCAGAAGGCCGCCTACCTGCCTACCCTCGCCGCGAACTTCTCCTACAGCATGATCGCGATGACCAACGACTTCAAATTCAGCGAGTACCAATGGTCGCCATATTCCTACGTGGGGGTAAGCATTTCGATTCCTATCTTCACAGGCGGAAAGCGCGTCAGCGATGTCCGTCAGGCGAAGGTGCAGGCCACCCAGCTTGACCTCCAGAGAATCGAGACCGAGAGGCAGCTCAAGATCTCCATCCGTCAGTACCTCAACACGATGGAGACTAACATGAACAGTTTCAATTCCGCCACGGAGGCCGTGGCTCTGGCGCAGAAGGCCTACGACATCGCGGCCAAGTCCTACAAGGTCGGAAAGAGCACCATCACCGAACTGAACGATGCGCAGCTTACCCTTACCCAGGCCAGTCTGGCCCAGTCGCAGGCCGTCTATAACTTCGTGGTGGCCAAGTCCAACCTTGAGAAGACCCTCGGCTATGATTTCATCGACGAGAAGGGCGAGGTGGATCTTGAAAACATGTAAAAAAATAAAACATCAAGAATATGAACAAGATTACCAGAACTATGATTTGTGCTTCGGCGGCCGTGATGCTTGCCGCCTGCGGTAACGGAAAGAAAGCCGACAGCACCGCCTCACAGAACGCCGAGGAAAGGGCGACATTGATCGCGACAGCCACTGCCGTGAGGCAGGAGGTGCCTCAGACGGAAGTATATTCATCGTCCGTACAGGCTTTCGCCGTGAACAACATAGCTCCGCAGACCGGCGGCAGGATCAAGGCCATCAAGGTGGATGTCGGCAGTTTTGTGGAAAGGAACCAGCTGCTCGCCGAGATGGACGCCTCGCAGCTTGATCAGGCAAGGCTCAAACTGGTCAACGACTCCACAGAACTGGCCCGCCTGAAGAGCCTTTATGAAGAGGGCGGCGTGTCAAAGTCCGATTACGACGCCTCCGAGATGGCTTGGAAGGTCAGCCGCAGGTCGTACAACAACCTGCTTGAGAACACCTGGCTCAGATCTCCGATCGGCGGAGTCGTCACGGCAAGGAACTACGATCAGGGCGACCTCTATTCCGGTCAGGCCATTTTCGTCGTCCAGCAGATCACCCCGGTCAAACTCCTGGTCGGAATCTCCGAGACAGACTACACAAAGGTCAAGAAAGGCGACCAGGTGGAGATTACCGCTGACGCCATTCCGGGAAGGACGTTCACCGGGAAAGTCAACAAGGTCTATCCTACAATCGACCCTACGAGCCACACATTCACCACCGAGGTTCTCGTGGGCAACGCAGACAAGACTCTGCGTCCGGGAATGT
>CAVFMX010000024.1:0-1091 GCA_963623745.1 Bulleidia sp. | reverse complement strand
CCTTCCGGAAGCATCGACATCGGCGCCGAGTCCTTCACCCTGCGAGTGGAGAAGGAGTTCAAGGATCCTTCCGAGCTGCTGGACATCGTAGTCAGCACCAAGGACGGACATACGGTCTATCTACGTGATGTCGCCAACATCATCGACGGGCTTGAGGAGAAGTCTCAGGAATCCTTTACGGACGGAGAGAGGTCTGCGATGATAGCCATCCAGAAACAGTCCGGAGCCAACACCGTCAACGTCATCAGGAGCGTGAGGGAAAAGCTCAAGACAATCGAGCCGACGCTTCCTTCAGACGTGAAGATAACGACTGTCGTGGACAGTTCCACGAACATCCTGAACACCCTCGATTCCCTGAAGGAGACGATCCTCATCACCCTGCTTGTGGTGATGCTCGTCGTCTATGTCTTCCTTGGAAGGTGGAGGGCCACGTTCATCATCGTGCTTTCGATCCCTATCTCGCTGCTGGGTTCCCTGATTTACCTCTACGCCACGGGCAACACGCTGAACATCATCTCGATGTCCGCCCTCTCGATCGCCATCGGTATGGTGGTGGACGACGCCATCGTGGTGCTGGAGAACGTGTCCACGCACTTGGAGCGCGGCGAGAAGCCGAGCGAGGCCGCCGTCCACGGCACTTCGGAGGTGGGTATCTCCGTGATCGCGTCCACCCTGACGATGCTCTGCGTGTTCCTGCCGCTTACCATGGTTTCCGGAATGGCCGGAATCATGTTCAAGCAGCTCGGATGGATAGTCAGCATCATCATGATCATCTCCACGACGGCCGCCCTTACCCTTGTGCCGATGCTCTGCTCGAAGATGCTCAGCAACAAGCCTAAGAACGGGAAGCTTCACAGGGCGATCTTCGACAATGTCGAGAAGTTCCTGAATGCAATCTCCGAAGGCTACGCCAAGATCATCGGTTGGGCCATGGGACACAGAAAAACCGTCATATTCAGCGCCCTTGCGATATTCGTGGCTGTTCTCGTGCTGCTTGGACCAGGGGTGAAGAGCGAGTACTTCCCTCATTCGGACGAGGGCCGTCTGACCGTCTCGATCGAGCTTCCGGTCGGAACCGAGCAGACCGTGAC
>CAVFMX010000023.1:0-13222 GCA_963623745.1 Bulleidia sp. | reverse complement strand
TGTTCGCCGAGCCGGAGGACGGTGTTGAGGGTCTCATCCACATCAGCGACCTCTCCTGGAACAAGATCAAGCATCCTTCAGAGCTTGTTTCCTCAGGTGATGTCATCGATGTACAGATCCTTGACTTCGATGAGGCCAACCACAAGCTCAGCCTTGGGCACAAGCAGCTTACCCCTAACCCTTGGGATGCCGTTGAGGAGAAATATCCTGTCGGCTCTGTCGTTGAAGGAACGGTTGCTTCCCTGACCGACAAGGGTGCCAACATCAAACTTGAGGGTGACGACGAGGGCTTCGCGTTCAGCCGTGACCTCATCAAGGAGGACGGCAAGCAGGCAATTGTGGGCGAGACGCTTCCGTTCAAGGTCATAGAGCTCAGGAGAAGCACCCGCAGAATCCTTCTCTCGCACTTGAGAACATACTCTGAGGCCAAGGCCGAGAAGGTGGCCGTGGAGGCTGACAACACCAAGAAGGCGGTCAAGAAGATCAACTCCAATCTGGAGAAGACCACTCTCGGTGACATCAGCGAGCTTGCCGCCCTCAAGGACAAACTTGAGAAAGGTGAATAGTTCATGGATTTCACTTTGACGGTGTTGGGTACGGCTTCGGCCAAGCCCATCCCCGGAAAGAATCAGAGCGCTCAGGTACTTTCCGTACATGGGCGCTCATTTTTGATTGACTGCGGAGAGGGCGTGCAGACGCGTCTTCAGGAATGCAGGATCTCTCCGATGAGGATCGACTCTGTCTTCATCTCCCACATCCACGGCGACCATGTCTTCGGACTGTTCGGGCTTCTCTCCACGATGGGGATGCTTTCCCGCATGACTCCGCTGAACATCTACGCCCCGGTCAGTTTCGGCCCGATCCTGCGATTCTTCCTTTCCTACTACGGCGAGGGGATTCCGTTCGAGATCCGGCACGTTCCAGTGAACGTCAAGGCTCCCGAGATGATCTATCACACCAAGTCCCTTGAGGTCTATGCTTTCCCGCTGAACCACAAGATCGAGACCTTCGGGTGGCTTTTCCGCGAAAAAGAGCCTCAGATGAATGTGAAAAAGTGGAAGATTGATGAATATGCCCTTTCGCTCACCGAGATCGGTACCGTGAAAAGAGGCGGGGATGTGGTTCGCGAACGTCCTGACGGCTCCACAGAGACGCTCCCGTTCGAGGAGCTGGGCTACCGGCCGTACATCCCTCGTTCGTTCGCCTATTGCAGCGACACGGCACCGTTTCCGGAACTGTCCTCATGGGTAAGGGGCGTCGATCTGCTCTATCATGAGACCACATATCTGGCTGAACTGGCGGATCAGGCGGGGAAGAGACATCACTCCACGACGCTCCAGGCCGCCCGGTGTGCGCTGGAAGCCGGAGCGAAAAAGCTTGTGATCGGGCATTACTCCTCACGGTGCGCTGACATCTCCCTTTACGAGTCGGAATGCAGGAGCGTGTTTCCGGAGACCTACGCTGCGGATGACGGTGACGTCTTCGACATTCCTTTGGTCAAACTGGGTTAGAATATTCCCTGATTGGGTTCCGTGAGGTGCTCCATCGGTGAAAATTCATTATATTTACATCATGTACCGGATGAAAAAGGTTATCATGTTCATAAGTCTCGTTCTGTGTCAGGTGGCTGCCCTTGCCCAGGGTACGCCTCAGGAACGGTACATTAAGAAATGGGCGCCGACAGCGGTGCGGGAAATGTACCGCAGCGGGGTTCCGGCCAGCATCACTCTTGCCCAGGGCATCCTTGAGTCCCGTTACGGCCAGTCTTCTCTGGCCTTGGAGGGCAACAACCATTTCGGGATCAAGTGCCATAAGGACTGGAAAGGCAAGACGATGAGCTATGACGACGATGCGAAAGGGGAGTGCTTCAGAGTGTACGACTCCGCCGATGAGTCGTTTCAGGACCATTCCGACTTCCTGCGCTACCGTGACCGCTACAAGTTCCTTTTCGATTTCCCGACCACGGACTACAAGGCTTGGGCCTACGGTCTGAAGAAGGCCGGCTACGCGACGGATCCGGGTTATCCGGCGAAGCTGATCAAGTACATCGAGGACTACAGGCTTTATGAATATGACACCATGGCCTATGACGACTCGGAACGTCTGGAGGAGACTGCGGACCGGAATGCGGAGACTGATGCCGTCAGCTCCGGCACAGCTCCGGAGAGGAAAACGTCCGTTGCCGAAAAGGAGAAGGTCCGCAAGGAAAGCCGCAGGGAGAGGAAGGCTGCCCGCAAGGCCAGAAAGAGACAATCCAGGGAAGAGTCTGCCCCGGAGGTGATTCCGGCCTCTCCTCTGTCTCTTGAGGAACCGAAACGTATCGACAGGAGCAAGCTGGAGGTGTTCAGTTTCTCGCTGACCAGGGAGGAATATTCCCGGAACGGGGTGCCGTTCATCACTTCGGTGGAGGGAGAGACCTACTCAAGCATCGCGGGGTCCTACAATCTTTATCTTAAGGAACTGCTGCGGTTCAATGATCTGCTCCGCGATGAGACGCTTCTGCCCGGAACGGTGGTTTACCTTCAGTCAAAGAAGAACCAGTCCGAGAAGGGACTTGACAAGTACATCGTCGGTGAGGACGGGGAGTCGCTTCGCGGCATCTGCCAGCGGTTCGCCGTGAAGATGTCCAGTGTGATGAAGATGAACGGCTTGCAGGCCGGCTATGAACCTCGCGAGGGTGACACGATCGTTCTTCGGGGCAAAAAGGTTCGCAGGTGATGAAGACTTGGAGAATTGCAGTTCTGACAGCGGCCTCGGCACTGGTTGTGCTTCTTGGCGTTGTGTGCGGCAGGTGGTACGTTGAAAACCGCAAGCCGAATTTTTCCGGAAAGGCTGACCTGTATGTCCGTCCGGGAATGACTGTGGCGGAAGTCCTCGGGCAGATTCCGGACAGCATTGTCATCAACAGGCGCAGTCTTTCGCACATGATCGCGGAAGGATTGGCGGACAGCGATCTGAAGCCAGGGCATTACCTTGTCGGGAAAAACAGTCCGAGCGTCTATGTGGTCAGAATGCTGCGGAACGGCTGGCAGTCTCCCGTGAATCTTGTGCTTTCAGGCACGATGAGACTAAAAGGGCGGATAGCCCGCAAGATCAGCAATCAGATGATGATTGATTCCGCCGATGTCGCCGCCGCGTTGAATGATCCGGATCTGCTGGCCACCTATGGTTTCACGCCTTCGGATGTCTTCTCGCTGATCATGCCCGACACCTATCAGGTTTACTGGACAGCGTCGATGAAAGACATCCTTGACAAGCAGAAAGCCGCCTGGGACGCGTTCTGGACAGCGGAGAATCTTGCGAAGGCCGAGGCGCAGGGTCTGACGCCGAAAGAAGTCTCGATTGTGGCATCCATTGTCAGGAGCGAGTCGAACCATATCCCTGAATATCCTTCAATCGCAGGTGTTTACCTCAACCGTCTGCATCAGGGAATGAGGCTTCAGGCTGACCCTACTGTGGCGTTCTGCTACGGTTACACGCTGAACAGGATTCTGTTCAAGCATCTTGAGATTGATTCTCCGTACAACACCTATCTTTACGGAGGCCTGCCTCCCGGCCCGATCTGCGTGCCTGACAAGGCCAGTCTTGAGGCGGTTCTGAATCCGGACAGGCACGGCTACCTCTATTTCTGCGCCAGCGCCGCAATGGACGGCACCCACAGGTTCGCCTCCACACTCTCCGAGCACAACCGCAACGCCCGTGAGTTCCAGCGCGCCCTTGATGCCCGCCGCACCCGGTAGGTTTCCATAGGATTTTGAGATTTGTGCGGGTCTGACCTGAAAACATTCTGAGATCAGTGTAAAGTTCCCCCATTGTTATCTTGAAGATATTGCCTATCTTTACTATATGAAAGTTTGACCATAAATGTCAACTATTTTAGATAGTATATGTATATGGCACGAAATCAATATCTTGAAAAAACTAAAAGCTGCGAGAGGCTTGACTAACCATTAATGTCTAAAATGAAAAAGTCACATGTGATGTTGGCGGTTATTTCGCTGACGGGGAGCGTGGCATCCGCTCAAAAGATTCATTCTGACAATCAGGACATCCGGTTCTCTGCCGGAGTAAGAATTCCAATTGAAAACACCAGTGCGATGGAAAGCGAGGTGATGTCCCTCACCTATGGCAGATACTTCCATAACGGTTTGGGATTCAGAACCGGAGTGCAATGGATGTTTGAGAACTATAACATTGACGACTACCTCGGTGTCCCTCTGCATTTTTCTTGGCGCAGTGACAGACGGACATTCAAAGAGTCTGTCAGGCAAGGCGTTGGTAACGCCGCATGGGGAGCTTACCACGACAAGTCCTATTACAATTCGGATCCGGATGTGCAAAGCGCCGTCGGAAGTTTTCTTTTAGGATTGTTCAACAGGTTCGAGTTCTTTGCAGGTCTGACTCCAGGCTATGTTTTCGGCCACAGGGAAGAATCCCACGGCGATAGCAGAGAAGTGAGCTACATGAGGCTCAACACCCGATTCAGTCTGAGCGCCGACGCTGGTCTGGGATTGTCTTTCCGAATAGGACGTTTCGAATTAAGTGCCATACCGTCGGTACACTATTTCATCACAGATAGTTACCGGGACATCCACATAAGCCGTTACACCCATGACGGCAGTACCGATGTATTCACCTCCGACAAGGCCAAATCCTGGCAGTTCTCCATCCAAGGCGGCCTTAGCTTCACGTTCTAGCGGGGATCTCCATCTGAAATGATCACTTGATGCGGTAAGGCTGGTCATCGTAGAGGCTGTAGCGCTTGGCCTTGCGGATCCATTTCTGCTCCTCCAGCTTGACGTGTCCGCGAAGGTCCTGGAACGGGAGCTCCCCCTTGAGGTAACGGATCATTTCCGGGTCGGAGATCTTCGGCTCGAAGCCTTCAAGAAGCTCGAACTGCGGGTAGATTTCCAGAAAATAGCGCATCAGCTGAAGCGTGTGCAGCAGGGAATGGTACTCGGTGCCCGGCTGGAGCATGATCTGGTAGCCGTTGCACCGTTGGCCTTCATAGCGTCCCGTGGACGGGGTGAAGGTGCATGGACGCATCAGGACACCGGCCGGTGCGGGGAGGACTTCCCGGCGGCTGTGACGGATGAACGGGGAGCCGAGATACTCATAGGGTCTCGCGGTCCCGATGGCAGGAGTGACGGTCGTGTTGTTCCAGAGGCCGCCGCCGCTGTACATCTCGCAGGTGAACATCCCCGGGATGTCCGAGGCGGGGGCGATTGTCCACGGAAGCAGCTGCCGGGTGGAGTCGCTTGCCAGCGCCGAGATGACGTGCAGGGCGAACGAGGCTCCGATCTCGTTGTACCAGAGGTTGCAGAGTTCCCCGAGAGTGAGTCCGTGCCTGTGGGCGATCTTCGGTGTGTGCGGCTCCACGGTTCCGTCAGGCATCGAACCTTCCACGATTCTTCCGGCGGGGTTGATGTGGTCAACGATGTAGAGGGACGGAGGATTCTCCATTCCGGTCATCACCTCCATCAGGCGGAACACGTCCTTTGTGTAGTTGAAGTACCTTGAGCCGGCGTCCTGGATCTCCACAACGATGGCGTCAAGGTCTTTCAGAGCGTCTTCATCGAACGCGATGTGGTTGGTCCCGGGAGTCAACTCGGCGTTCTTCGGACTGAACACGGTTCTCAGGTTGCCCCGCTCGCTGAAGAGATCGTACATGTACCTTCCGTGTGCCGTGTCCCAGCAGTTCTGCGTGCAGAAGCACCCTACCTGTCCGTCCAGCAACGCCTTGTCCAGCTGATCCTCCAGCGCGGTGGTCCTGAATGAAAACATGGCCTAAAGAACTTTTAGGAATATTATCGCCTCCTTGCAACCGTGGCCACCCTCGGCCTCGTAAGAGGGGGATCGCTCACATTGTGAGCGGTGGGGTCAAGCATAGCGAGATGTTGCAAGGAGGCGATGATATTCATTTGTTGTCAATAACCTTCCTGGCGATTCCGATTACCTCCTCCGCAAGCGCTTCCGCGGCGGCGAGGGTCGGAGCCTCGGAGTAGATGCGGATGATCGGCTCGGTGTTGGAACGGCGGAGGTGAACCCACTGGCGCCGGGACTCGAAACTGATCTTCACACCGTCGATGTCGTTGATGTCTTCGGCGGCATATTCCTTTTTCATCTCGTCAAGGATCTTGTCAATCAGGGTCTTGTCGCTCAGCTCTATCTTGTTCTTGGCGATGTGGTACTCCGGGTAGGTCTTCTTCAGCTCGCTCACCTTCATCCTCTTGTGGGCGAGGTTGGAAAGGAACAGGGCCACGCCGACCATGGCGTCGCGGCCGTAGTGGATGGCCGGGTAGATGACTCCGCCGTTGCCCTCTCCGCCGATCAGCGCTCCGGTCTGGCGCATCTTCGTGGTGACGTTGACCTCGCCGACTGCCGCCGCATGATATTCACCGCCATATTCCTCGGTCACATCCCGCAGCGCGCGGCTGGAAGAGAGGTTAGAGCAGGAGACCGGCTTGTACGGAGCCGTGACCTCCTCAAGGGACTTGCCCTCCCTTCCGGCGATGTCTGCCGCCCTCTCAAAGAGGTAACTTGCCACGCTCACGAGCGTGTATTCTTCGACGAACGGCTCTCCGTTCTCGCAGATGAACGCCAGGCGGTCCACGTCAGGATCGACGGAGATTCCGAGGTCGGCGTGTTCTTTGACCACGGTTTCACTGAGATCCGTGAGATTCTTCGGAAGCGGCTCCGGATTGTGGGCGAAGTCGCCGGTCGGGTCGCAGTTGAGTTTGACGCACTCGACTCCGAGCTTTTCCAGAAGGCGCGGCATTATGATTCCGCCTACGGAGTTGATCGCGTCCAAAACTACCTTGAAATGAGCGTCTTTGATAGCCTGTGCATCCACAGCCTCAAGGGCGAGGACAGCGTCCAGATGCTCGTCGGTGTAGTCGTGTTCCGTGATGTGTCCGAGGTCATCGACATCGGCGAAACTGAAATTCTCTGTCTCCGCGAGATCAAGAATAGCCTGACCTTCGTCGGCGGTGAGGAATTCCCCTTTGTCGTTGAGAAGCTTCAGGGCGTTCCACTGGCGTGGGTTGTGGGAGGCTGTGAGGATGATCCCTCCGTCGGCTCCGGCGAAAGTCACCGCCATCTCTGTGGTCGGGGTCGAGGCGAGGCCGATCCTCACGACATCCGCTCCGCAGGCCGTCAGAGTGCCGATGACGAGGTTCTCCACCATCTCACCGGACAGTCTCGCGTCCTTGCCGACGACGATCTTGTACTTGGCTCCGTTCGGCTGCGGCTTCCTTGACGGAAGCGTGGCGCAATAGGCGTAAGTGAACTTTACTATGTCAATAGGAGAAAGCCCGTCTCCGGGCTTTCCTCCAATGGTTCCGCGTATGCCGGAAATTGATTTTATCAGCGACATTCCGTGCTTTTTTATACCATGATGGCGCCGACGAGTCCCAGAATCGCGTAGAACTCAGGAAGGGCGGCGTAGATAAGGGTGTTGGTGAACACGTCGTGACCCTGGCTGATGCCCACGATACCGTTGGCGCAGACCATGCCCTGACGGATGGCGGAGATGAGGCAGACAAGACCCACTGACACACCTACGCCGAACATCAACGGTCCCTGTGTGGCAAGGTCGCGGCTCCGCCACATGAAGAAGGCCACGAATCCGTAGATTCCCTGGGTGGCCGGGATGGCTGAGAGCACGAGGTAGTTGCCGGATTTCTCAGGGTTGACTTTAAGAGCCCCTTCAGCCGCGTTTCCGGCGATTGTGGTACCGATTGAGGAACCGACTCCGGCGAGGGCCAGCATAAGGCCCATTCCGAGATAACCTAAAATTTCGTTCATGATTTTATGTTTTTAATGATTATTCTGTTTGTTCACTTGTCTTAAGCGGGCTGTAGGTCTTTCCGGCACCTTCATAACCGCTGTTCTTGAAAAATTCGAGGAAGTTGAGCCTCAAAGGATGCACGAAGGCTCCGAGGCAGTTCATCGCAAGGTTCAGTACGTGGCCGAGAAGCACGATGAGTGCGAAACAGACCACATTAAGTCCGGGCACATCCATTTCCAGGACACTGCATCCAAGTTCGTTGAAAGCGTTCCCGAGCATTCCTCCGGCCAGTCCGAGGGCGTACAGACGCAGGTAGCTCAGCACATCTCCAAGAAGTCCGGTGACAGTGTTGTAGGTCTCGTAGAGTCCAAGACCGATGTTGATGAGCGGATTGCGGTGCAGGTCGTTTAGCAGGAATATTCCCAAAGCCGAAACGATGCCTGTCGTTATGATTGTCCACTTCGTGGCCGCGGCTCCGATCACGCCGAGAAGGGAGAACCCTCCGACCACCACGCCGCCCACGATGAGCAGAGTCCATCCCAAAGTCCCCAGCGAGCCGAGGAATCCGTCACGTTTCACCGCATAGACGGCCTTGAGGAGGAGCGCCACACTGAGGTGCACGACACCGATCAGGATGGCGAGAGCCATCGAAGGGTCGTAGCCCATGACCGTTCCCTTGAGCATGACGCATTTCAGCCAGTCCGGAACCCAGGTGGCGGCGTACGTGTCCACTCCGAAGAAAGTGTGGAGGATTGTGCCCATGATCAGCGTGGCCACACCGAGAGTGGTGACCAGCGGAGCCATCTGCCCTATGAATCCTTTTTTCTTCCAGACAAGAAGTCCGGCGATGGTGAGGATTAGGCCGTAGCCGGCGTCACCGAGGCACATCGCGAAGAAGAGCGTGAAGAAGAACGAGATGTAAGGTGTCGGGTCGAATTCGTCATAGACCGGACGTCCGTACATGTCGGTCAGAACCGTGAACATCCTCACGAATTTGTTTTCTTTCAGTTTGATGGGCGGATTGTCGGCTTTCGACGCGTCTTCTTTCATGTAGAAAAGGTCCATCGTGTCGAACTCGGTGCAAAGCCGCGCGTCGTTCTCCGAAGGTGCGAAGCCTACGAATGTCGTGACAAGGTCATCCGCCGCCTTGCCCGCGCCCGCGTCGGCGAGGTAAAGCTGAAGGGCTGCCATCTCCTTGCCGTACTCGTCAGACATCACGGCGGCATATTCCTTAAGCTCAAGAAGCCTTGCCTTGCAGGAGACGGCCTCTTCAAGAAGGGAAGTCACCTTCCTCTCCGCGAAGCGGACATCCCCTTCCGGGGCGGTGCATTCCTCGACCGGCAATGAATATCCCGGATCATCTGAAACGGTCACGAACCACACTTTGCTCCCGTTGTCGGCCACTTCCTTGAGAGGGTAGAGTTCAGCCCATGACGGGTCGAACCTCTTCTTGGGAACGCAGTACCAGCGCACTTTTAGGCCTTGCGCCGCAAGTGAGCCGAGAGCCGATTTGTCGAACTGTCCCCAAGGTCTTCTCGCCTCAACCTCCCTGTTGGCCGTGGCCAGTTCACTCTTGATCGTGTCCAGCCTTGAGGCGTACTTCCTGACCGCTTCCTCAGGATTGTCGTACTTGGCATCGGGATCCACCTCCGCCTCGATCCTCTCAAGGTCGGGATCCTTGCTGAAGTCCAATGAGTCCAGCAGTTTGATCGCTTTCTTCAGATCATTCCCCTCGGCCAGAAGCGCGGCGGAACGCTCGTCCACCGGCTTTGAGGATCGGGTGATGTCCACAAGTCCCAGTTCCTGCAGACGCCTGAGGAACTCTTCAGTCTTCCCGCTGAGAAGAATGAAGGAGTATTTTGTCATTTTCTCAATCATCGCCGTTACCCTCCGATTCTTCTTCCTCAGCGTGACGCTGCTTGACGATCTTGGACGAGGCCTTGCTCAGGTTCTCCTCGTCCTCCATGTAGCGCTTGATCTTGCGGATGGCCTCCTGATAGCCGGGGATCTGAACCTTCTCATAGAGGTTCACCTTCTGCGTGGTCTTCTTTCTCTGGAAATCCAGGATGCGGCGCTTCTCCTCATAGACCTCGGATTCGATTCCAAGTCGGGAGAGGTCTTTCAGGATGGACACGCCGTCGATGTACCACGCGGGTTTGATGAACGTGTTGAACGGGCTGATCTCGTAGCGGATGCTCTTCAGTTCGGGACATTTCACTCCCGCGACCTTTACGGTCACGAGGTCGATGTCCGCGATGGAGACCAGACCGGGCTCGAACTCGTTCCACAGGGGGGCAAGGTAGTCGTACTTCATCTGTGCCTCTTCGAGGTCCTTGAGAAGCCGTTCGCTCCTGTCCTTGGCCTTGCGCACCTCAAGCCTCAGCGCACTCTCCTTGTTCTGCAACGTGGGGAGAGCCTTCTGACGCATCTTGAGCTGCTTCTGCAGGGTGTTGAGCGCGGTCTTGTTGTATTGAAACTTGATAGGCATTACTTACCTTTCCAGTATTTGTCGATCAATGATTGCTTGATTCCGGTCTCGGCCTTGGTGAAGTATTTCCCGAACAGTTCCCATGCCGTGTCGAGCATATCGGTGATGGAGATGTTGACATCGATGGAAAGGAGTCTGGCGGCATATTCCTTGGCGTAGTCGAGACAGCGGTGGTCGTAGTCGGAGAGGTCGAAACCGTTCTCCAGCTTGGTCTTCGCATTCTGGGCGTCGGCGTACAGGCGCACTCCGGCGTTCATCACCTGGCTGTGGTCCTCGCGGGTCTTCACGTTCTGGACCCTCTGCTTGAGTCTGGAGAGGGAACGGAACGGGTCGATGATGATTTTTCCCGAATCGGAGTCGGCGCGCAGGAACAGCTGTCCTTCCGTGATGTAGCCTGTGTTGTCCGGGATGGCGTGGGTGATGTCCCCGTCGTTCAGCGTGGTCACGGCGATGATGGTGATGGAGCCGTCGGTCGGGAGCTGCACGGCCTTCTCGTAGATCTTCGCGAGATCCGAATAGAGGGACCCCGGCATCGAGTCCTTGGACGGAATCTGGTCCATACGGTTGGACACGATGGAGAGCGCGTCGGCGTAGAGGGTCATGTCGGTAAGCAGCACCAGCACCTTCTCGTTCTTGTCAACGGCGAAGTACTCGGCGGCCGCGAGAGCCATGTCCGGAACCAGAAGCCGCTCCACAGGAGGATCTTCGGTCGTGTTGACGAAGCAGATGATCCTGTCAAGGGCGCCGGCGCTCTCGAAAGCCTGGCGGAAGAACAGGTAGTCATCGTTTGACAGACCCATGCCTCCGAGGATGATCTTGTCCACATCGGCTCTCAGGGCCACATCCGCCATCACCTGGTTGTAAGGCTGGTCAGGGTCGGCGAAGAAAGGGATCTTCTGTCCGGACACGATGGTGTTGTTGAGGTCGATGCCGGCGATTCCGGTCGGGATCAGCTCGGACGGCTGGCGTCTCTTGTAAGGGTTCACGGACGGCCCGCCGATCTCCCTTTCCTCACCCTCCACTTCAGGACCTCCGTCGATAGGCTTTCCGTAGGCGTTGAAGAAACGGCCGGAGAGCTGCTCGCTGACCTTGAGTGTAGGAGGCTCGCCGAGGAAAGTGACTTCGGCATCGGTAGGGATGCCTTCCGTGCCGGAGAACACCTGGAGGGTGACAAGATCCCCCTTGGTCTTCACGACCTGCGCGAGTCTGCCGCCGGCCACGGCAAGCTCGTCGTTGGAAACTCCCTTGGCCTTGAGTGAGACGGTGGCCTTGGTGATCGCCTCCAGCTTCGTGTATATTCTTTGATAAGCCTTATTTGCCATAGTCTTCAATCAGTTTGTTGATCTTCCCTGCATAATTCCCGAATTCCTCGCTGTGGAACTTGGTGTAGTTCATCTGGCGGAGGTCATTGATGAGTTCCTTGAAGAACCCGCGGCACTTTTCGAAGTCCTCGAAGTCGAAATCGATGTCGCAGATGGCGAGGACAAGGTCGAGCATGTACTTCTGACGGTCCATCGGGCAGAGTGCGTCGATCTCGTCGAAAGCGTCCTGCTGGAGGAACACGAAGTCGATGAGTTCCGACTTCCAGAAACTTACGTGATAGCCCACCGGAACACCGTCGTCTCCGAGGATGTTGATCTGCTCGTTCGCCTCACGGCCGCGGCGCAGGAGGTTCTTCGCCTTGATGACATTGTCCACCCAGCCGTGTTCCACGTTCTCGTCGAGCCATGAGATGATTTCCGGATATTCAAGATACTTCGAGTATGACTCGATCGGGTTGACGGCAGGGTACCTCTTCTGGTCGGCGCGGTTCTGCTCCAGTCCGTAGAAGCATCTGGCGGCTTTCTTCGTGGATTCGGTCACAGGCTCCTTCAGGTTTCCCCCGGCCGGTGAGACCGTT
This sequence comes from Bulleidia sp., assembly GCA_963623745.1. Lineage (GTDB taxonomy): Bacteria > Bacteroidota > Bacteroidia > Bacteroidales > UBA932 > Cryptobacteroides. The sequence goes on along the minus strand of CAVFMX010000023.1, from coordinate 1,045 downwards.
CCGATGAAGGTGACCGCTCCGGTCCTGCCGTTGTTGAGGACAACCATTCCGGCTCGGGCGTAGAAGTTCGAGATGATGGCCGAGAGGTCAACCGGGAAAGCGTCGGCTCCCGGAAGTTCCTCCATACGGTTGGACATCTCCCTCAGGGCCTGCGCCCAACGGGAGGTGGAGTCCGCGAGGAGAAGACATTTCAGACCCATAGCCCTGTAATATTCACAGATTGTCATCGCCGTGTAAACCGAGGCCTCACGGGCGGCGACAGGCATGTTCGAGGTGTTGCAGATGATGGTGGTGCGCTCCATCAGGTGGCGGCCTGTGTGAGGGTCGATGAGTTCCGGGAACTCGGTGAAGATCTCGACGACCTCGTTGGCGCGCTCTCCGCAGGCCGCCATCACGATCACATCGGCCTCGCCCTGCTTGGCGATGGCGTGCTGCAGCACGGTCTTGCCGCAGCCGAAAGGTCCCGGAATGAATCCGGTACCGCCTTCGGCGATAGGGTTGAACGTGTCGATGCAGCGGACTCCGGTCTCCATGATCTTCTGCGGTCTAGGCTTTTCCCTATAGGCCTTCACCGCGACTTTCACAGGCCATTTCTGGGTCATGGTGACTGTATGTTCCTCGCCTTCAGCATCTGTCAGCACGGCCACGGCCGTGTCTATGTCGTACTTGCCGGCCTCCGCGATCTTCTTGACGGTGTACTCTCCCTTGAAGGAGAACGGCACCATGATCTTGTGAGGCAGCCAGCCTTCCTTGACCTCTCCGAGCCAGTCGGCGGCGACGACCTTGTCACCTTCCTTGGCGATCGGGGTGAAGTCCCAGAGTTTCTTGTGATCCAGAGGGTCGGTGTACTCTCCTCTTTTGAGGAACACGGACTCCATCGTGGTCAGATTGTTCTGGAGGCCGTCATAGACGCTGGACAGAAGACCGGGGCCGAGGGTTACCTCAAGCATCCTGCCTTCGAACTCCACAGGGTCTCCGTTCTTCAGTCCGCGGGTGCTTTCGAACACCTGGACCGAGGCCTTGTCACCGCTTACCTTGATGACTT
>CAVFMX010000022.1:0-3429 GCA_963623745.1 Bulleidia sp. | reverse complement strand
GTCACCGCTGTGAAGGAAAGCTGCCAAATGGAAGCGATCGCAAGCAGAATGGCGACAAGCCTTATCCAACCTTTACTTTGCATAATTTTACCTTTATTTTATTGTTTCAATTTTTTCGCATAAAAACAGGGGTACAAATTTAGCATTTTTTTCTTAGAAAGAAATTATCTGCCAAGTATTTCTTATTTTTGCAGACGCATTCACAGAGATTTTTCAGAATGGGAAACAAGATACTCATCGGCATATTCACTCTGCTCGCGCAGGTCTCCTTCTCCGCTGGAGCTTCTGCACAGGTCTATCCGACCGGACTTCTGGTCAAGGCGGATTCATGCAGGATGGCTTACAGTTTCGCAGAGGCTGTCAAGTACTGTGAGAGTGCCCTGGAGATGCTTGATTCGACTGCCGCCGCCCAAGCGGAGGAACAGTTGCTGATGGCGCGCAACGGATTGAACATGATGGACTTCTGTAGCCAGCCTACAGTGGTGGCGAAGCAGACGTTCCCGCTCAGGGACTTCTTCCTGTTCTACCCGATCAGGGACCGCAGCTGGAGGAAGACGCCGAACCAGCTGGATTCCCTCGCAGGGGATGATTTTTCCCGCGCCATCTTCATACCGGACGGCAGCCGGGACATCTACTACTCCGCCAGAGACGAAAATGGCATCAGGAACATCTACCAGACCCATCTTGGAGACTCGCTCTGGTCGGTCCCGGCCCTGATCAACGAACAGGTGACAAGTTCGTCAGATGAGATCTACCCTATGCTCTCGCCTGACGGGCAATCGCTTTACTTCGCATCCAAGGGTCTGTACGGGATGGGAGGCTACGATCTTTATGTCTCCAACTGGAACAAGGAGACCAACGACTGGGACATGCCCGTCAACATGGGATTTCCGTATTCTTCGCCCTACGACGACTTCCTCTTCGTCAACACGGAGGACGGGAAATACTCCCTCTTCGCCTCGAACCGCGAGTGCGGCCGCGACAGCGTCACGATCTATGTTCTTGAATATGACAGCATGCCCGTGGGCAAGGCTGTCAGCGATGTCGGCGAGTTGAGGGCTTTGGCATCCCTTAATCCGGCCGCGGACCATTCCAGGATCGACAACGACGCCGCTGTCCCGGATGAGGGACGGCAGGATGAAAGCACGAGGCGCTACATGGAGAAGATGCGCGAAGTCAGGTCTCTGCGTGATTCCGTGGCCAGATTCGGAAAGAGTCTTGAAAAGATGCGCTCGGGACTTGCCGGCGCGGCAGGAGAGGAAAGGGCAAGCCTGACGGAGAAGATCACCGAAAAAGAAATGATGCTTCCGGCTCTGAACGACACTCTGAACGCGGCCGTGAGGGAACTTCAGAACATCGAGATGGATTTCCTTGCGAACGGAATCGTGATCGACACCGGAAAACTTCAGGCCGAGGCCGACAAGGAGATTGTCGGATCCTCATCAGGCTACACGTTCTCGAAGAACAGCTACGGCCCGGCTCTGCATCTGGACATCATGAAGCCGAAGCCGATGTTTGACTATTCGTTCATGATTCTTCCGGAGGGACGGTTCGCGGAGGACAACACCCTGCCGGACGGAATCATCTACCAGATAAGGATCTTCACTCTTGGGAGGAAAGCCGAAGTCGCCGACCTCAAGGGTCTGAGTCCGGTGTTTGAAAGGACAACCACATCCGGCAGGCACGCCTACTCGGTCGGACTGTTCAGAACCTACAAGGATGTCCTCTCCAACCTCAACAAGGTGAAGAGAGCCGGATTCCGCGACGCGCAGATCGAGGCGTTCCACAACGGGCAGGTCATCAATGTGCGGAAGGCCAGGGATATTGAATCGAAGGTCAAGGCTCTGTTCCTGGTCAGAATCTACCCGGAGAACGGCCAGTCTCTGTCCGAACAGGCTATGACGGTTCTGCGGCAAGGTTCTGACAAGGATCTGATCAAGAGCGTGGAGGACGGTGCGGTCGTGTTCACGGCGGGTCCGTTTGAAGACAGATCCCAGGTTGACGCTCTGGTCTCCGCCCTCAAGGCGGCGGGAACCGAAGACATCACGGTCACAGAAAAGTCACAGCCCTTATGAGAATAACTTGCCGCATCCATTGCAAAGGATGATGCAAGTTCTTTTGTCATTAAAAAACCGCCGTTACAATTAGAAGCTCAAAAAAGCATTTTTTTGATTTCTGCATTTTAGGCTTATCTTTGTGAAGATGAAGACCCGGGAGGTCAGGCTTGTTGCCCGGAATATGATTTGCCCGAGGGAGAGATGGTGTCAAAAGTGCCTGAAAGTGCATTGCCGCCAAGAAAAGAAAAGTGATCAGAATGAAAAAAGCCGGTAAAGTGCTCGTTGTGGACGACAACGCGGGGATCAGAGCCGCATTGAAGATCCTTCTGCCGATGCGGTTCGAGGAGGTGGAGATCCTGCCGTCGCCCTCGCAGCTGGTCAGCATGGTGGATTCGTTCAGGCCGGACGTGATCCTGCTGGACATGAATTTCAACACGGACATCAACACCGGAAACGAAGGCCTTTTCTGGCTCAGCGAGTTACGCAACAACAACCCGAACCAGAAAGTGGTGCTGTTCACGGCCTACGCAGACATCTCCCTCGCTGTCGAGGGGATGAAAAGGGGTGCGTTCGACTTTATCGTGAAGCCGTGGGAGAACGAGAAACTCCTCGCCACTCTTGAAAGGGCGGTAGCGGAAAACCGGAAGGACAGCCGCCTGTCAAATGAATATTCCGCCGGACCGACCGGGATGTACTGGGGTACTTCTCTCGTAATGGAGGAAATCAAAAAGACGGTCGAGAAGATCGGTCCGACAGATGCCACGGTACTCATCACGGGAGAGAACGGAACAGGCAAGGATCTTCTGGCAAGGGAGATACACAATCATTCCGAGCGTCGGAACGGCCCGATGGTGAGCGTGGACGCCGGAGCGATTCCGGAGACCCTGTTCGAGAGCGAACTCTTCGGCCACGTCAAGGGAGCTTTCACGGATGCCTACGCCGACAAGGCCGGAAAGATAGAACTGGCGGAGGGCGGAACCCTTTTCCTGGACGAGATAGGGAATATCCCCCTGCATCTACAGGCGAAACTTCTGAGGGTTCTCCAGAACCGGACGATAACCCGTGTCGGAGACACGAAACCCCGCAACGTGGACATCCGGCTCGTCTGCGCCACGAACATGGATCTTCGCAGGAAAGTCCAGGAAGGCACGTTCCGCGAAGACCTCTTCTACAGGATCAACACGATGAGCCTCCATCTGCCGGCTTTGAGGGAACGGGCTGAGGACATCGTTCCGCTCGCGGAGATTTTTCTGAAACGCTTCGCCGGGAAGTATCACCGGGAGGTGGAAGGGATCGCACCGGAGGCAGAGACCGCACTGAAGGGCTGCCACTGGAGCGGGAATATTCGTGAACTCCAGAACTGCATCGAGAA